>RFHU01000301.1 GCA_003695705.1 Planctomycetota bacterium | reverse complement strand
GTGGTGGGGGGGGTGGTGGGAGTGCCCGTGGCGTTGATGTTCACGGTCTCGATGCTGTTCAGGGCCACGCCGTTGACGTCGAAGCCGCCGATGATCACGAGGTCGCTCCCGCCGCGGGCGATGGCGCTGTGCAGGTAGCGCGCGGTCTGCAGGGGCTGCATGACGCTGACCGTCGCGCTGGCGAGGCTGCTGCCGCTCACGCGCTCCACCGCGGTGGTGGCCACGCCCGAAGCGTCGATGCCGCCCACGACGAAGATGTCTCCGCCGGCGAGGACCGTGGCGGTGTGGTCGCGGCGCGCGAGGCTCATGGGCACGCCGTTCGAGAAGGTCTGGGTGGCGGAGGTGAACACCTCGCTGCTGGCCTCGACGTTTCCGCCTTGGGTGACGCCGCCGGTCACCAGGACCTCGCTGCCGCGCGAGGCGACCGCCGCACCGGTGCGGGCGAGGATCTGGAAGATCGGGGTGAAGGTCTCGGTGGCGGGGTCGAAGACGTTGGGCGCGGTCGTCCCGGCGGTGCCCACGCCCGAGCAAATCAGGAGTTTGCCCGTGTCGAGGCGCACGATCTTGGCCTTGGCCATCTCCTGGCTGAGGGAGCTGGCGAGGGGCGAGGAGAGCCCCGCCGCCACGTCGATGACCTCGGCGCTGGAGAGGACCGCCGCCTGGCCGTTGACGCGGGTCAGGCCGCCGGCGACGAGGACGCGCTCGCCCTGGGCGGTCGAGTAGCTCATTGCCACGTGGCGGGAGCGCGCGGTGGTGAGCGCGGGGCCGGGACGGAAGCTGTTCGTGGTGGGGTCGTAGATCTCCGTGGTGTCGAGGACCGTCATGCCCTGCGCGTCCGAGTGGCCGCCGATGATCAAGACCTCGCCGCTGGCGAGGGGGACCATGCTGTGCCCGACGCGCGGCGCGCTCATGTCGGGCCCCGGGCGGGCCTGGTTCTGGGCGTCGATCAACACCGTGGAGGCCATGGGGTTGCCGTTGGCGTCGACGCCACCGGCGACGAGGATCTCTCCCGTCTGCAGGAGGACCGCCGCTTGGTCGGCCCGGGCGTCGGGGAGGGTGGACGAGGCGGCGGTCGAACCGCCGGCGGTGCTGCCGGCCGGCGCGCCGCCCTTGCTGCTGCTCTTGCTGCTGCAGCCCGCCACGGTCATCGTGGCCGTGACGAGCATGGCAACGAGCACGGAACGAGTCAGTTTCATGGTGCTTGGCTCCGAATGGGGTCTCGTGTCCCGAGGGACGTGTGTTGCCCCCCACTTCGCGAGCGCTGTGCCGGGGGATTCTCGTCAGCGCAAGTCGTGTAGACAAAGCGCCTAGGTGGAGAAATGCCCAAATCCGACGGCGCGCTGCGCCCCATTGCGAGCCAAATGCTGAACCGCACTGGTCGGTGCGCGTTTCACGCGACGCGCGCATCGTCTCAGCGGAGGGGCGGCCGCGACTCCTCCGCCTCGCCGCGCGCCGCCCCTCCCTCGCAGGCGGCGCCGCGCCGAGCGGTTGCGCCCTAGGAGCGCCGAGCGCGGGGGCGCGCGGTCCGCGCGCCGAACCGAGGCCCCGGACGCCTCTTCCTCGGCGCCCGGGAGCCGCGGGGGGGCCGCCGGCCGTCCTCCCCGGAGGGTGCTTGCCGGGGGGCCGCGTGGGGTACAACCCGGGGGTGACGCGTGGGAGGCTGACGGGCGGGGTGGCGGCGCTGGTCCTGCTCGGGGCCTACGCCGCCTTGCGCCTCGAGGTGAGCACCGACGTCACCGAGTTCCTCGCTCTGAACGACGGTGCGGACCGAGCCCGGCTTTCCCGGCGCCTGGCCCGCTCCGAATTGACCCGCACCCTCATCATCACGGTCGGCGGAGCCAGCGAAGCCCGGCGCCTGGCCGCGGCGGGCGAACTCGCCTCCTTCGCCAGGGCCCATCCCGAGGTGGCCTGGGTCCAAGACCGAGTGCCCGAAGGGCTCGAGCGCGCCTTCTACGAGCTCTACTTCCCGCGTCGCCTGCTCTTCTTCGACGACCGACCCGAGCGCATCCCCGCCGCCCTCTCCTCGACGAGCCTGGCGCGGGCCGCCCGCGACCTCAAGCGGCGCCTCGCGGGGCCCGTGGGCGACTTCCTCAAGCGCACCGCCCCCGCCGACCCCTTGCAGGCCTTCCCCGCGCTCCTCGAACGCCTCCAGGCTGCCAGCGAGGGTGGCCTGACCGTGACCGCGGAGGGACGCTTCGTCGCCGGCGACTGGGCGGTGGTCTTCCTCGCCACGCGCTCCTCGGCGTTTGCGAGCGCGCGGCAACGCCCACTGCTCGCCGCCCTCGAACGGCGCTTCGCCGCCTTGAAGGCCGCGGACCCCTCGCTGCGGCTCGAAATGAGCGGCGTAAACCGAATGGCCATTGCCAACGAGGAGAGCATCAAGGCCGACGTAACCCGCATCTCGCTCCTCTCGACCCTCGGCATCGCGGTCCTGTTCCTGCTCCTGTTCCGCGCCCTGCGGCCCCTCGCTCTGGGCTACCTGCCCCTCGTGTCCGGCGTCCTCGCCGCCACGGCGGTGAGCCTGCTCCTCTTCCGCAAGGTTCACGGCATCACCCTCGCCTTCGGCTCCTCGCTTCTCGGGGTGTGCATCGACTACCCGGTGCACCTCCTCAACCACCACGCCCTGCGACCGCGCGGTCGAGCCCTCGCCCGCGTGTGGCCGGGGCTGCGGCTGGGGGCCCTAACCACCGTTGCCGGCTTCGCCGGGCTGCTCTTCACCGGCTTCCCCGGCATCCGCGAGATCGCCGTGTTCGGAGTCAGCGGCGTGCTGGCCGCGCTGGTGGCGACGCGCGTCCTGTGTGCCCCGCTGCTTCCCCCGGCCCGTCGCGCCACGCCGTTGCAACGCGCCCTCGCCACAGGCCTCTCGGGCCTCTCGCGCTGGTTGGCCGCAAGCCGCTGGCGAGCCCGCACCCCTTTGCTCGCGGCGCTTGCGCTGTGCGCGCTCGGCCTCCCTCGCGTGCGCTGGCTCGACGACCCGCGCGCCCTCTACGACGCCGACACGCCCCTCGCCCGCGAGCAGCGGCGAGTCCGCGACCGGGTGGCGCGCGTCGACGGAGCCCGGGTCGTGGTCGCCCTCGGGCGCACCCTGGAGGAGGCGCTGCGCCGCAACGACGAGGCCCACTTCCGCCTGCGCGCGGCCGAGGAAGAGGGGCTGCTGCGGTCGCACCGCTCCCTGCACTCCTTCCTCTGGTCCACGGACCTGCAGCGAAGGAACGCCGCCGCGATCTGGAACGACGCAGGCCTCGCGCAACGCGTCGAAGAGTGCTTCGCGGCGGAGGGATTTCGTCCCGGCGCCTTTCGCCCCTTCTTCGAAGCCTTGCGCGCGTCGCCGCCGGAGCCGTTGACCTTGCCGGAGCTGCTCGCCTCTCCCCTTGCCCCCCTCGTCCGCGGCTTCGTCGTGGATCTGGAGGGCGAGGTCGGGGTCCTGACCTTCTTGCGTGGCGTGCGCGACGGCCCGGCCTTGGAACAGCGCTTCGCCGACGCGCCGGGGATCCACTACGTAGACCAGCACCTCATCCTGGGGCGGGCCTATCGGAGCTACCGGGAGGAGCTCACCTGGCTGGTGGGCCTCGGCCTGGGGGCCGTCCTCGCCTTGCTCTTCCTGCGCTACCGCAGCCTGCGCGGAGTGCTCGCGGCCTTCGTGCCCTCCCTGCTCGCCGCCGCTTGCGCCGTGGCGGTCCTCGCGCTCTGCGGCGCGACCCTCCACCTGCTCCACCTCACCGCGCTGTTGCTGGTGTTGAGCATCGGAGCGGACTACGGAATCTTCCTCGTCGAGGCCCGCGACGACGTCGAGGACCTCGGCGCCGCCGCCCTCGGCGTGTGCGTCGCCTGCGGAACCACGCTCCTCGCCTTCGGCCTGCTCGCGCTCTCCGAAGCGCCGGTGCTGCGCGCCATCGGCTCGACGGTCGGAGTGGGGGTCCTCTCGGCGCTCGCGCTGGCGCCGGCCGCACGCGTCGTGTTCGGATCGAGGCGGGAGGTACCGTGCTCGACGTCCTCGTGATCGGCGCCGGACCGGCGGGCTCGGCCGCGGCCGCGCTCCTTGCCCGCGCCGGCTGCTCCGTCCGCGTCATCGAGCGCGCCCGTTTCCCCCGCGCCCACGTGGGGGAGTCCTTACTCCCCTGCTGCGTACCCGTCCTCGAGCGCCTCGGAATCGATACCCGCGAGGACCTACGCAAGGACGGCGCCGAGTTCCGCGACGAGGCGAGCGGAGACAGCGTGCGCTTCCGTTTCGCGGAAGGCTTTCCCGGCAGTCCACCCCACGCCTGGCAAGTCGATCGCCCCAGCTTCGACGCGCGCTTGGCGGAGCGGGCTCGCGCGGCGGGCGCCGAACTCTCCTTCGCCTCTTCCGTTCGCAGCGTGGCCTTCGAACCTGACCGCGTGCGCGCAACGCTCGCAAACGGAGAGCGCGTCGAAGCGCGCTACCTGGTCGATGCCAGCGGTCAGGCGACCTTCCTGGCGCGCCGGCAGCGGTCCCTGGCGCCGTGCTATGCCTTCGGTCGCGCAGCCGTCTACGCGCAATTCCGCGGCCTCGCTCCCGCCGTCCGCGAGGAGTTGGAAGAAACGGGGAACATCATCATTCTCCTCCGCCCGGCTGGCTGGGCCTGGGTCATCCCCCTCTCCGGCGGCGTCGTGAGCGTCGGCTTCGTGACGCGGGAGCGGCTGCGCGAAGACGCCTTCGCCGCGGGAATGACGGACTCACCGCTGCTGCAGCGTCTCGCCCGCGGCGCCGAACGAGGACCGCTGCGGCGGGTGGGCGACTTCAGCTACGCCAACCTCCGCCCCTACGGAACTCGCTACGCCTGCGTCGGCGACGCGGCCTGCTTCCTCGACCCGGTGTTCTCCTCGGGCGTCTCGTTGGCCCTGCTCGGCGCGGAGGGGCTCGCCGAGCGCCTGGCGCCGGCCCTCGCCGAGGGCCGCGAGGGCGACCCCGCGCTGCTCGCCGGCCTCGCCGACCGTTTGGACAAGGCCTACGCCACCTTCGCCAACTTCATTCACCGCTTCTACAGCACGGGACTGGTGCGCAACCTGTTCTTCGCGCCGGACCCCGATCCGGAGCTGCGCCGGGGCATCATCGGTGTCCTCTCCGGCGACCTCTGGCGCGACGGGAACCGGTTCCAGGAGATGCTCCTGCAGCCTGGCCGCAGAGGCTTCTCGTGGCCACCTCCGCCCCCCGCCTCGCGCCTTGCCGAGGCTGAGGGAATGCCCTAGGGTGAAGGTGCCCTCCCGAGCGAGGGCGGGAGCGGGGATGCCCCCAGCGCAGGTGGAGCTGTCGCCCGGTCACGTCGTCGGCGGAAAGTACCGCATCGACGCCAAACTGGGCGAAGGCGGCATGGGCGCCGTCTACAAGGCGTGGGACACGCGCCTCGACCGTCCGGTGGCCCTGAAGGTCATCCGACCCGCCTTGGCCCAAGACGAGAGCTTCCGCGCCCGCTTCGAGCGCGAGGCCAAGGCCGTGGCCCGGCTGAAGCACCCGAACGCCATCGAAATCTACGACTACGACCACGGCGACGGCGGCGACGGCCCGATCTACATGGCCTTCGAGTTCCTCGAAGCGCGGGAGCTCTCGGAGCTCATCCGGGCGGGCGAGCTGACGCCCCTGCGCACGGTGTGGATCGTCTCACAGATCCTGAGCTGCCTGGAGACGGCCCATCGCGCGGGCATCATTCATCGCGACCTCAAGCCCCAGAACGTGATGATCGAGCGCAGCGACGATCGGGTGAAGATCCTCGACTTCGGCATCGCGAAGATGAAGAACCCCGAGACCGACGTGTCGCTCAGTCCGCTCACCATGGCGGGGCAGGTCATGGGAACCGTCTACTACATGTCGCCCGAGCAGGCGGAGGGGCGCAGCGTCGACGGACGCAGCGACATCTACTCGGTCGGCGTCATGCTCTACCTCATGCTGACGGGGCGGCTTCCCTTCAAGTCGAAGAAGCCCATCGAGATCCTCGACATGCACCTGCACGCCCCGGTCCCGCCGCTGGGGGCGCAGCACTTGGCGCCCTTCGAGCCCGTCGTCCAGAAGGCCATGGCCAAGGTTCCGGCGGACCGCTTCGCGTCGGCCGCCGAATTCCGCGCCGCCCTCGAGTCCGCGGTCCCCGCCGAAGCCTGGGGGCCGGCCGGTCGGCCCGCCCCCCCCGGCCGCGCCGCGCATCCGGGAGGCCCCATCCCCAAGACGCGAGCGAGCAACCGCCTGGCCTCCCTCGAGGCAACCCCGCCG
>RFHU01000300.1 GCA_003695705.1 Planctomycetota bacterium | reverse complement strand
GCCGCCGCCCCTGCCCCTCGCCCTGCGCGACCGGCTGGAGCGCCTCCGCCTGAGCGAGGGGCTGGCCTACCGGGGGCTCGTCTTCCACTTCGTGCAAGACCCCGACGGAGGGGACCGGTTGCCTCGGCTCAAGAAGGCCGCGCCTCCGCGGGTCCGGGAGCTGCGCCCCGTCGATCCGGAGCTCGTGGCGGTCCGCCCTCCGCGCGGACGCAGCAGCGAGCTCCTGCTCGCGGGCGAGTTGCTCGATGCGCCGCACGGAACGCGCGTCGTCCTCGCCGACGCTCCGTTCGGCTCCTCGGGGAGGAAGGTCCGCGTGCGGCCGGTGGTCGGCCTCAGCGAAGTCCCTGCGCGCAGCGCGCCGGTCCTCCGCGCCCCGGTCCTTCTCCCCAGCAGCGCCCGCTTCGCACTCCTCGCGGGAGATCCCGCGCGCGCCACGGTGGGCTTCCTCGAGACCCTCGACCGAGGCACGGTGGGCGGCGTGCACCGCCTGCGGCTCGAACTCGACCGGTTCGAGGGCGAAGCGCGCACCCTCGAGCAGCGCCTGCGCGCGCGCCTCCGCAACACCCGCGGGCTGCGCGGCCTGGCCCTGAGCCTCGGAGAGCGTCCCCGGAGCATCGACCTGTTCCGGAGCGCGCGCGCCTTCGCGGCGGCCCTCCCCAAGCTCCTCCGCGCAGCCCTCCTCGAGCGCGTGCTCGCCGTGGCCTACGGACCGGACGACCCGGCGGTGGACTGGGCGTCGACGGCCATTCGCCCGCGCGCCAACGAGACCCTGCGCGCCCACGCCAAGTTGCTCGCGCGGCTCGCCACCGCCCGCGCCGTCGAGGCCGCCGCGCCGCTCCCTCACGGCGTCGACGCCCGCTACGAGCTGCCGCCCGCCCAGGACTGCGCGGGCCGCCTGAGCCTGTGCGAGGGCCGGCTGGTGCACGCGGCCCTCGTCGTGGCCCCTCCTCGCTGAGCGGCCCCTCGACCGAGCGGCGCAGGCGTCGGGCGCGCTTCCTTCGCCCCCTCGCTCAGGGGAGGAGGCCGCGCAGGGCGCCGGTCTCGGCCGCGATGGCCAGGACCGCGCGCACCCAGGCGGGATCGCTGTTCAAGCAGGGCACGAGGGTGAGTTCCTCCCCCCCGCCGGCGAGGAAGTCCTCGCGCCCTCGAAGGCCGATCTCCTCGAGGGTCTCCAGGCAGTCGGCGGTGAAGGAGGGCTCGACGACCGCCAGGCGGCGGACGCCTTCGCCGGGCAGTGCGCGCAGGCGCGCGTCGGTGGCGGGGCCGATCCAGCGCGCGCGGCCGAGGCGCGACTGGAAGGCGACCTCGTAGCCCCCGGGCTCGAGCCCGAGGGCCGCCGCCAAGGCGCGCGCGGTGGCGAAGCACTGCGCGCGGTAGCAGTGACGCAAAGCGGGGCCGGGCGCCACACAGCAGTCCTCACGCCGCAGGCAGTGGGCGCCCGAGCGGTCGGTGAAGCGGACGTGGCGCTCGGGGACCCCGTGGAAGCTCATCAGCAGCTTGTCGGGCTGCGCGCGCTCGAGGACGGGACCCGCCACCGCGGCCAGGGCGCCAATGTAGGCGGGATGCGCGTAGTAGGGGGCGACCACCTCGAGCTGGGGAGGGCAGGGGAGGCGCCCGGCGCAGGCATAGAGGTGTTCCAGGGCGGAGCCCCAGGAGGACGAAGCGGTGTGGGCGAAGAGCGGAAAGGCCACCACGCGGTCGCTGCCCTCCGCCTGGAGGCGGTCGAGGACCTCGGCGATCGCTGGCTTCCCGTAGCGCATGGCGAGCTCGACCGCGACGCGCTCGCCGAGGGCCTCGCGCAGTCGGTCGCGCAGCGCGAGCCCGTGCAGGAGGAGGGGGCTCCCCTCCTCGGTCCAGATGGCCCGGTAGGCCGCGGCGGAGCGCCGTGGGCGAAAGGGGAGGATGATGGTGTTCAGGAGCAGGCGGCGCCGCCAGGCCGGGAGGTCGATGACGCGGGGATCGTCGAGGAACTCGGCCAGGTAGCGGCGGACTTCGCGCGCGCGCGGCGCCTCGGGGGTGCCGAGGCCCAGGAGCAAGAGCGCGGGGCGTTCGCTCACGCCTGCTTCTTGGGCGGGCGCATGGCCCGCAGGACCGCGGCGAGCCGGGCGGGGTCCATGCGGGTGAGGCCGTTGAACTCGCCGGCCATGAGCGACTCGCCGCCGTCGATGGTCACCTCCTGGCCGGTGATGTAGGCGGCGCCGTCGCTGAGGAGGAAGCTGGCGAGGTCGGCCAGCTCGCGATGCTCGCCGAAGCGCCCTGCGGGGATGCGCTCGGGGCTGAGGACCTCCTCGAGGCCCTCGGGGACGAGGCGGGACCAGGCGCCTTCGGTGGGGAAGGGGCCGGGCGCGATGGCGTTGCAGCGGATGCCGTGGCGCGCCCACTCGACGGCGAGGGACTTGGTGAGCGCGCGCACGCCGGCCTTGGCGCAGGCCGAGGGCACCACGTAGGCCGAGCCGGTGGTGGCGTAGGTGGTGGTGATGGACAGGATGGACCCGCCGTCGCCTTGGGCGATCATCTGGCGCCCCACGGCGCGGGTGCAGTGGAAGGTCCCGTGGAGGACGATGCGCACCACGGCGTCGAAGCCCCCGGGCGAGAGCTCCTCGGTGGGGCAGAGGAAGTTCCCCGCGGCGTTGTTGACCAGGGCGTCGATGCGCCCGAAGCGCTCCACGGCGCGCGCGACGAGGGCGTCGACGGCGGCGGGGTCGCGCACGTCGCAGGGGACCGCGAGGCCCTGGGCGCCGCGCTCTTCGACCTCGGCCACCGCGGCCTCGATGACCTCGCGGCGGCGGCTGGCGATGACCAGGCGCGCGCCGAGCTCGGCGAAGCGCAGCGCCATGCTCTTGCCGAGGCCGGTGCCTCCCCCGGTGACGACGATGACCT
>RFHU01000299.1 GCA_003695705.1 Planctomycetota bacterium | reverse complement strand
CCCCAAGGCTTCGCCCCAAGGCGCCGCTGCGGGGTGCTGCCGCGCACCTGCCCCCGGCCTGCCCGCGGGCGCGAGCGGTTCACGCGCGCGCCCGGCCGCGGCGGACGCGGCCTCCGAGCTGGACTGGCTCTGCGCCCAGCAACGCCGCGACGGCTCCTTCGGCGCGCGCCCCAAGGACCGCTTCTGGGTGACGGCCTTCGTCCTGACGGCGATCGCCGACTCGCGGGCGCGGGAACTCGAAGCCGCGGGGCCCCTCCAGCGGCGCGCCGCGAACTTCCTCATTGCCCACCAGGACCCCGACGGCGCCTTCCGCGCAGGCGGCCGCGACGGCACCGTCCTCGCCCTCCTCGCCCTCTCCGCCTGCCAGGAGGCCGCCCCGAGCGGCCTCGTCCTGGGCGCCACCCTGCCCCTCTTGCCGCCGCGGCTGCGGACCGAGCTGGCCGCCCCCAGCGCGCGAACGACCCCGCGCTCGCTCCTGCGCTGTGCCTGGCGGCTCCACCGTCTCGCCGCGCCGCCGGGCGAAGGAGACCTCACCGGGTCCGGCTCCGCAGCGCTTGCCGCGCCCGGGCGCAATGCCTCGCGAAAGGACGACCCGGGGCCCGCCGCGTTGCCCCACGGCCCCGTCCGCGCGCCGAGGCGC
The DNA here is from genome assembly GCA_003695705.1 of Planctomycetota bacterium. Lineage (GTDB taxonomy): Bacteria > Planctomycetota > J058 > J058 > J058 > J058. Next base: position 15,599 of record RFHU01000299.1, on the reverse strand, counting down.
ACGGGCGGCCGCGCCCGGGCCTTCTGAGCGCTCGCCGTCCCCCTCGACGCAATGGCTCCCCCTCGCCCCCGCGACCCGCACAGGAACGAAGCCCTCGGCCCGCCCTCGGACCCTGCCCAGCGCACCGCGCTCCCCTCGGCGCGGGCGCGACCCCACCCGGCGCTGCGCGCGCGCCCCCCCTCCGCCGGGCCACGCCCGCGCTCCGCCGAGCCCGCCGCGGGCCTCGCCTGCGCCTTCGCGCGCGAACGCGCCTCGGCCGCCCTCGACGCCGAGCTCGCGCCGCGCGAGCAAGAGCTCTTGAGCGCGCACCTCGGCGGCTGCCCTTCCTGCCGGGCGCACGCCGCGCGACTGCGTCGGCTCTTGGGCTTCTTGGCCGCGCTGCGCGAGCGCCCGGCCAAGGCCTGAGCCGCCGAACCGCTCCTCGGAAGCGGCCCGGCGTTGCGACCGGCTCCCCCGTCCGCCCGTCCGCGCGCCCGCGCCCGTCCGCCCGTCGGTACCGCCCCTCCGCCCGCCGGCGGGTCGAGCCGCTGCGCCCTCGCCGCGGCGAAGCTCTCCACCCCAGGCCCGGGGTGGCACAATGCCGCGCCCAGGCCATGCTCTTCCTCTTGCCCGAACTGCCCTCTCCCCGCGTGGACGCGCTCTTGGCCCAGGCGCGCCGCGAAGGCCTGATCGCCCACGCCGCGCGGGCGCAGGGAGGCCGCTGGCGGCTCTCCCTCCTCGGCGAGCGCTCGGCCTGCGCCGCCTTCGCGCGCACGCTGGCCGCAGAGCCTCTTCCGTGCGCCGAGGAAGACGAGTTCCTCCCCCTCGCCTCGCGGGCCCTCGACCCCAGCGACCGGGCGGTGGACTTCGACGGCGTTTCGATCGGCGACGGGGCCTTTGCCGTCGTGGCGGGCCCCTGCGCGATCGAGGGCGAGGAGCAGCTGCTCGCGGCGGCCCGCGCCGTCCGCGAAGCCGGCGCCGCCGCCCTGCGCGGCGGCGCCTTCAAGCCGCGCACGAGTCCCTACAGCTTTCCGGGGCTGGGGCGCGCGGGCCTCGAGCTCCTCGCTCGGGCCCGCGCCGCGACCGGCCTGCCGACGGTCACCGAGGTGGTGGACCCCGCCGACGTGGACGCGGTGGCCCAGCACGCCTCCGTTCTCCAGGTGGGGGCGCGGAACATGCAGAACTACCGCCTCCTCGAGGCCGTCGGTCGCGCGGCGCGTCCTGTGCTGCTCAAGCGCGGCCTCGGCGCGCGCCTCGACGAGCTGTTGCACGCGGCCGAACGGGTCCTCGCGGCGGGCAACCCCAACGTGCTCCTATGCGAGCGCGGCGTGCGCAGCTTCGAGACGGCGACGCGCTGCACCCTGGATCTGGGGGGCGTCGCCTGGCTGAAGCGGCGCTCCCGCTTGCCGGTGCTCGTCGACCCCTCCCACGCCGCCGGAGACCGCGCCCTGGTCCCGCCCCTGGCCCTGGCCGCCGCCGCCTGCGGCGCCGACGGCCTCTTGGTCGAGGTCCACCCCGCTCCCGAACGCGCGCGCTGCGACGGCGAACAGTCCCTCGCCTGCGAGGACTTCGCGCGCCTCATGGAGCGCCTGCGCGCGGTGTTGGCCGCGCTGGGCCGGACGCTCGCCTCCGCACCTCCCCTCCCCGCCGCCGCGAGGTCGCGCGTGTGAGCGGACGGGCCTGGCTGCGCTGGCTGTGCGTCTTCGCCGCCCTCGGCCTGGGGGCGAGCCTGGGCCTCGCCACGCGCACCCGCGCGCCCGGCGTCGCCGAGGCGCGCGCCTTCTACGCCCGCCAGCCCCGTTACCTACGGCCGGTCCCCTCCTCGCCGGTCCCGCGCGGCCTCCCCGACGTGCGGGCGGAAACTTGCGGCGGCTGCCACCGGGCGATCTACGCCGAGTGGCGGGTCTCCACCCACGCGCGCGCCTGGTTGGACGACCCGCAGTTCCAGGAGGAGTTGAAGAAGACCCGCGCGAGCAAGGACGGCGACGCGAGCTGGATGTGCGTCAACTGCCACACCCCCTACGAGGACCAGCTCGAGCGCCTGGTGGTGGGCCTGGTGGAGGGGCACCGCGGACGCCCGGCGACGATCCCCAACCCGCGCTTCGACCCCGCCCTGCAACGCGAGGCGATCACCTGCGCCACCTGCCACGTGCGCGACGGAGTGGTCCTCGGGCCGTGGGGAGACACCTCGGCCCCGCACCCCGTGCGCCGCTCGGAGGAGCTCCTCGGCCCCGCGGTGTGCACCCAGTGCCACCAAGCCAGCGCGACCTTCCCCGAGTTGAACCTCGCCTGCGCCTTCGAGACGGGCCGCGAGCATGCCGAGGGGCCGCACGCGGCGACCCCCTGCCAGGAGTGCCACATGCCGGCGGTTCGCCGTCCCTTGACCGCGCAGGGGACGCCGCCGCGGCGAACCCGGCGCCATTGGTTCGGCGGCTCCCTGATCCCCAAGCGCCCCGAATTCGAAGCCGAGCTCGCCCCCCTGCGAGCGGTCTACCCCGACGGCCTCACCGCCCGCTGGGTCGACCCGCCCGCCCGCCTCCCCAGCGGCCGGACCACCGAGCTCACCCTGGAGATCGAGAACGCCCACGCCGGCCACCGCCTGCCCACCGGCGATCCCGAGCGCTTCCTCCTCGTCGAAGCCGAGGTCCGCGATCCTGAGGGTGCGGTGCTCGCCCGTCGGTCCGAGCGCATTGGGACCGTCTACCGCTGGGACCCGCCGGTGCAGAAGCTCTCCGACAACCGCCTCGCCCCCGGCGAGCGCCGCCGCTTCACCCTCCGCTTCGTCCCCTCCGCGGGCCCCCTCACCCTGCGCCTCGTCTGCTCGAAGTGGCGGATCAGCCAAGAGAACCTGCGCTACCACCACCTCGAGGGGCGCACGGTGCCCGGGCGCGTCTTCTTCGAGGACACCCGCCAGCTCCCGGTCGGCCCGTAGCCGCTGGCCCGCGCCCTCCCCAGACCGGCTGCCGTCCCCGCCCGCGCCGCTGCGGAGCCCTCGCGCGCTGCCGCACAGCGCACTGCCCTCAGCCGGGCAAATGCTTGCGCAGCCACCGCCAGAGGCCCGACTCGGTGCCCGCGTCCCCGTCCCGCCCGGCGTCCGCGTCGCCGCTCCCTGGGTCCCGCCGCACGGACGGTCGCGTGGGCGGGACCTCGCCGGCGTCGGGCAAGGAGACTTCGCCGCTCCGGGCGAGGAACTCGGCCACGGCGGGCGGATCCTCTGTGGGCGGTCGCTCGAGCTGCTCGCTCGACGCCGCGAGCACGAACTCGGGGATCGCCAGCTCGTCGGCCGAAGAGGCCATCATTTCTTCCACCGCCTCGGGCGAGGGGGGCAGGGCCTCGGCGGGCGGAGGTGCGGGTGCGCGCTCGGGCGCTTGCCCGAAGGCCTCGGGCTCGCGGAGGGCCCGAAAGTAGACGCGGCTGAGTTCGGGCTGGTGCTCGAGGCGAATGTAGCGCGCCCCCAGGAGCTGCAGCAGCCGCACCGGCTGCCCAGAGACGCGCAGTTGCTCGCGGAGGAGCAAGGCCTCGCGTAGCTGGGGCATGGAGAGGTAGCCCCGCTCGAGCGCGACGCGCACGGCGACCGCCTCCGCCTGCTCGATGGCCTCGTAGCCGGGGGTGCTCACTCCTCCCAGCTTGGTCGGTCTCGTCTCGCCGCGCCACCTCGCCGCTACGTTTTCGCTTAGCGTCGGCCGAACGGAGGAACTAGGCTGCCGGAAGGACATGAGCACGCCTCCGCCCGCCTCCCTCCGCGGTCCGTTGCTGCGCATGGCGAAATTCTTCCTCGGCGACACCCTCCCCGAGGTTGCCGGCGCTCCGGACGTCTACCGCCACGCCCGCGGGATCAAGGAGCGAGGGGTGCCCGTGCAGCCCGGCGAGGAACTCCTCCTCACCAAGACCCTGTTCTGCATTCTCCAAATCCAGAACGACCGCGAAGAGACCGAACAACACCGAGCCCTTTGCCTCCTGGCCGCGCTCGTGCTGGCCGTAATCGAGGACGAGGACTTCTTCGTTCCCCTCGAGCCTGCCCGGGCCATCGAGCGCGACGACCTCGAACTGCTCGCCATCGAGCTCATGCGAGCCCACGACCAGGAGAGCCTCTCGCTGGGCGCGACCATTGGCGTCTGGGACCTGAGCATCTCCTCCGCCCAGGACTTGCCCCGGATTCGCCAGCGCCTGCCCGAAGTCGACGCGGAACTCGACGCGACGCTGACCAAGCTCGAGGTCCACCTGCGCCAAGGCGAAGAAATCTTCGCGCGCCACGAGGACCCCGAGCGGCGGGCCCGTCACGGGATCCTCCTCGACGCCGCCCGACGCCGTGCGACCTTCCTCCTCGCCCGCCTCCTCACCCTCCCCGCCGCCCGCGATCACCCGGTGGTCCGCGGGAACCTCCTCCGCCGCGAACTCCGCCGGATCGAAGTCGACGCGCTCGGGGCCGAGCGGATCAGCCAGGCAGAGCAGGAACGCCGGACCCGAGAACTCCTCCGCTGGACCGAGGAGGAGCTCGGCGAAGCCCTCACCGACGAAAACAAGGCCGAGCTCGCCCGCAAGCTCCAAGAGGCTGCCGCAGACTCGCACCTCGACCTGGGCCCCGGCGACAGCGGGAGCTGGTTCTTCGGCATGGAGTGAGCCCTCGCAGGTCCGTGCCCGCGGGGGGAGCCCGCCGCACCGCAAGAAGCCGTAGCCTCAGGCCTCCTGCTCCACGCGCTTCGCAGGGCAACTCCGTCCGAGCCCGACCGTCGCGAGCACCCCCAAGAGGCTGAGGGCCAATCCCAGGGGCCACGGCGCGCGGTAGCGCAGGACGACCTCGCTCCTCCCCGCCGGCACGGGGACGGCCTGGACAACGCCATAGGCCGCGAGCAAGGGGACCGGCGTTCCGTCGACCCAGGCCCGCCAACCGGGATCGTAGGCCGAGGTCACCACCAGGAACCCGGCCCGCGGCGCGCGCACCGCCACCCGCACCTCCTCCGGAGCGACCGCGCGCAAGGCGACGCGCGGCGCGGCGGCCTCGCCAGGGGAGCGCGCGCTCGACGCCAAAGGCGACGGCTCTTCCAGGAGAACCGCCCGACGCGGGTCGAAGCCGGGAGCGGTCAGACGCGCGAAGAGTTCCTCGCGAGCGGGAACGACCTCCTCCTCGGCGACGAAAAAGGCCCGCGGCCAGGCCGCGGGGTCCCGCCACACGTCGCGCCCCGCCACGCGCGCGCGGAACTCCAGCGGGGGCGAGGCGCGGAGCGCGAAGTCCGGACGCACGCCGGCCGGCACGACGACCCAGCGCTGGCCAAGGAGGCGCGTAAGCGCGTCGACGCGGGCCACGAAGCGCACGTAGCGCTGCTCGTGCGCGGGCAGCCCCTCCCATGCGTTGTAGAAGGCGTTTACCCGTTCGGGGAGGACTGCCTCGTAGCCGCTCAGGGTCTCGAGACCCCAGACCATGGCTCGGTTGGGCTCCTCTCCCGAAAGCAAGGCCACCCGAGCGGGCCCCTCGGCGCGGACGACCGCCACGAGCTCCGCCGGAGGTACGTAGCGTTCGGCGGAAAAGAACTCCTGCCGTGAGGCGGCGTAGCAAAGCAGTTCGAGGCACAGCAGCGCAAGGACGACGCGGGCGGCCACCCTTCCTCCCCAGCGCCGCCCCGCAGCGAGCCCGGCGAGCCCGGCGAGGACCCAGCCGAGCCCCGCCACCAGGGACCCCCGCGCGCCCGACCAGGCCGCCCGAACGAACTCGGGCCCCGCCGCGACCGCGTAGAAGTGTTCGCCCTCGCCGGCCACCGCGCGCGCCCAGCGCGCGAAGAAGGCCGGCGGTGCGTCGTTCGCAGCGAGCGCGGCCAACAGCGCAAGGACTGCCCCCCCGCACGCGATCCACCCGGCGCGTGGCGCGCGCCGAACTCCCGCCCGCGCGAGGTGGGTGATCCCGAGCCCGCAGAGGACGGCGACGAAGGGGGTGAGCACGATCAGGTGCTTGGCCGGCCCTCGGAAGAGGCCCATGCCCGGGAGGAGTCGAGCGAACGGAACGTAGAAGGGCGTATGCCCCCCGAAGGCGAGCAGGAGGAGGCAGGCGCACGGAACGAGCAAGGCTCGACCTCGCCGGCCGCGCAGCCCGAGGGGCACGAGCAGGAGCGGAACGACCCCTACGTGCCAGGTCGTCTCCCAGGGATAGCCCTCCCCCCAAAAGCCTGCCGGACTCCACGTCGCTCCGAAGACGTCGGGCGCGAGCAGCGTGAGGAGCTGGAGTGGCGGCAGGGAAAGGAGGGTCACCCAGCTCGGGTCGAAGCCGCGACGGGCCGAGCGCAGGGCGAGTTCCAGGGTGGGAAGCAGGGTCGCGGCGGAGCCGAGCGCCGTGAGCGCTGCTGCGGCGAGGAGCAGACCGAGCACGCGCCGAGCGGCCTCCCGCCACGACAAGCCGTCGGCCCACGCGAGGGCGGCCAGGAAGGGCAAGAGTCCGAACCAGGTGAGCTGTACCATCTGCGGGTAGCCGGCGAGGACCTGCAGGCTGGACGCGGCCGCGGCCAGCGCGGTTCCGGCGCGCCAGCGGCCCCGCAGCGCCAGGACGCCCCCCAGGAGGACCCAGGGAGTCCAGGCAATGGCGTCGAGGTGAGCGGCGCCTCCCGCGAAGATTCGGTAGGAGACCGTGGACGCGCAAGAGGCGACGAAGCCCGCGGCCAGCGCGCCACGCGCCGAGCACTCGACGCGGCGCGCGAACAGGTAGGTGCCGACCTGCCCGACCCAGAGGTGCAAGACCCGCTCGAGGCACGTGGCCAGCGGAGTGGAGACGAAGAGCAGGGGCCAGAGCGGAGGGTAGAAGACCCCCGCTTGTCCGGCCCCCAAGAAGGGCACCCCGAGGAACAGGTGCGGATTCCACTGGGGGAGGCGCCCCGCGAGCAGCGCGCGACGGAGGTAGTCGCGCCAGGCGTAGAACTGCAACCCCATGTCGCGCTCGGGAGAGCCGACCACGGCCTGCGCCCCGAACTCCCACCAGCCCGGCAAGAAGAGCCACAGGTCTGCGAGGAGGAAGAGCAGCGCGGCCCAGCGAAAGGCGTGGCGCCCCCGGTCGCCGAGGAGACGGTCTCCCTGCCCCGCGCTGCCTCCGCGGGACGAAGGCCCCGCAGGCGGTCCGGTCACCGCGACGGACCCGCGCCGGGCGCCCGCTCCTTCCGGGCGCCCCAGCACAGACGCCCCGGTCGCCGACAGGGCGGCGGAAGCGCTCCTCCGCCCAGACGCCGGCCGTCCGTCTCGGGTTCGCGAGCCCTCAGGCAACCCACGGCGACACCTGGCGACGGAAGTCGTCCGACCAGGGGCGGGGCCTCCAGGTGCTCGGGTCCACGCACACGATCGTCCGCTGCCCGCGCGCGCAGTCGCGGTCTTCGTCCAGGGGCATGAGCCGGAATCCAAAGGTCAGCGAGGTCTCGCCGAGGCGCTCGATCCACACCCGCACCCGCACCTCGCAGGTTCCCTTGACCGGCGCCAGATACTCCACCTGGTTGGCGCGCACGAGGTGAAAGGTCTCGGGCTCCCCTTGGAAATCGCCGAAGCCCATGACGCGCCAAAAGGAACCGAGCGTGCGCTCGAAAAGGAGCAGGTAGCGCGCGTTGTGCAGGATCCGGTACGGGTCGAGGTCGTCGAAGTAGACGCCCATGACCTGCTCGTGAAAGCGCTTCACGACCTCGACTCCTCCCGCAGCGCGCTCCGCACCGACCGCTCACTCGAGGACTCGATGGGGGCCCTCCTCCTCGATCCGCAGCACGCGATCGACCGGCAGGTCCTCGAGGACCTGCACGGCGCCGGACGGCCAGCGGACCTCGAGGCGCTCGATCCGCTCCGCCGCGCCGAGCCCGAGGTGCGCCTCGGGCGGCGGGCTGGAGAGGTACCCAACCCCTGCCCGCAGCTCGCGGACCTGAGTCCGTCCGCCCGCGCGCAGCACGATCCGCGCGCCCAGTCCGTGGCTGTTGCTGCGCTTGCCTCGCAACTGCACGATCGTCCAGTGCCCCTGGGCGCTTCGGTTCTCGAAGTACTGGGCAACGTGGTTGTTGTTGGTGAGGAAGATGTCCAGGTCGCCGTCGCGGTCGAAGTCCGCGATTGCCGTCCCCCGGCCGTCCCTACGGCTGGCCGTCCCCAGGGCCCAAGCCACGTTCTCGAAGCGCCCGTTCCCTAGGTTCCGGTACATGTAGTTGGTTTCGTTCCCATTGAGGGAGCGGTTCCCAATGACGAAGGTTTGCCCTTCCTTGCCGTATTCGAACCAGTTTCGACCGAAACTGCGGAACATCTCCACTCAGGTGTCGCCCGGGTCGGTGCCCGTTATGTAGCCGTTGGGGCAGTAGATGTCGAGGTCGCCGTCGTTGTCGTAGTCGAAGAAGGTGGCCCCCCAAGCCCACTCGCTCCGTTCGATGCCCGCAGCCCCCGCCTTCTGCACGAAGGTCCCGTCTCCCTGGTTCTGCAAGAGGGAGTTGCCCCGCAAGACCTTGTCCACCTCGTCCCGGACGTAGTCGCGCAAGAACAAATCGGCGACCAAGGGCAAGGGGAAGTCGGGGTCGTCGAAGATCCAGCGGGCGCTGCTGTGCACGTTGGCGACGAGGATGTCGAGGTCTCCGTCGCCGTCGTAGTCGCCGAAGCAGGACCCCATGCCGAAGCCCTGGTCGGTGACCCCGGCCTCCTCGCTGACGTCGGTGAAGTTCCAGCCGCCGTCGTTGCGCCAGAGATGGTTCACCCCGAAGTCGTCGACCTGGTAGAGGTCCGGATCGCCGTCGCCGTCGTAGTCGCCCGCGCACACCGCCAAGGTCCAGGCCTTGACCCGCGCCGGCGCCGCGTCGACGGGGCGGAGGCGGTCGCCGTCGTTGCGGAGCAGGACGTCTGGCTCACCGTCGGTTGCGTTGTAGAGCGGATAGGCGAAGCTCACCTTCTCGAAGATCCCGTAGCGGCACAGGTAGACGTCGAGGTCTCCGTCGCCGTCGAGGTCGGCGAAGCAGGCCGACTCGTAGTTGCCCTCCGGAACCTCCTCGAGCCACCCCGGAACCTCCTCGAAGCGGAGGCGGCCGCGGTTGAGGAACAGGCGTGGTCTCTGCTTCACCGTGGTGAAGAAGGCGTCGAGGCGGCCGTCGTCGTCCACGTCCACCAAGTAGGCTCCGCGAACCTTGCCAACGCCCTCGAGGCCGGCTGCGGCCGTCGCGTCGACGAAGTTGCCCGAGACGTTGCGCAGGAACCGCACCTGCCGCCCGTCGCCCACCAAGAGGTCGGGCCAGCCGTCTCCGTCCACGTCCCCCGCGCTCGCCCCCGCGCCCGAGTAGAGTCCAGGGACGAGCTTCTTGTTCGCTTCGTCGTAGGGGGTGTGGGGGGTGTGCCGGATCGCCAGCCCGACTTCGGCGGCTCGTTCGCGGAAGCCGTCCCCCGGGCCCTCGACCACTCGCTGCTCGACCGGCTCGATCCGCGTCGCGCGCAGTTCACCCCGCCCGTCGAGCGCGAAGCCGAGGCGAAGGACTCGGTCCTCGTAGCGCCGGGTGCCGTCGCCGGTCACTCCCCACACGCGGAACAGAGCCCGAGCCTCCCAGCCGCCGGCGACCTCCCGCATGGAAAGCAGGTGGGCCTTGGTGCGGGGGATCTCGGCGTAGCGCTCGAACTCCTCGCGCAAGGCGCTGAGGAAGGCCTCCCGTCCCCCCCGGAAGTCTTCGGAGAGCCGCTCCCGGTACGCAGCGAGGTCTTTCTTCCGGTATCCGTCCCGCAAGGCAGACAACAACGCCGCCGCTTCGTCGCGGGGCATTTCGGTCAGGCTGTGGCAGCCGCTCGTCGTCGCCACGCAGAGCGCCACCGCCGCCCAGGGCGTCTTCATGTCTGGCCCCCTCTCCTGCGAGGTCGAAGTCTACCCCACCCCCTCCGCAGAGAAACGGCCCGGGGAGGAACGCGGCGTCGGTCCGACGACGCCCGGGGTCGACTGTTCGCAGCCGCGCAGTCGCTCATGCGCGCCTCGTCCCCAGGCAGTAGGCTAACGATCCGCCCGCGGCGTCCCGGCGCGACGCGAGGAGGTTCGACTTCGTGGGGCCCCGAACGGACGAGCAATGCGGACTGCGCCCCCGAGCACGGGCCGTTCGGCCCGCGGAGCGGCGGTCTTGATCGGGCAGGTGTTCTCGGGTTGCCTGGTCGAGAAGTTGCTCGGCGAAGGAGGCATGGGCTCCGTCTACCTCGCGACGCGCAAACTCGACGGTCGCCGGGTAGCTCTCAAGTTCCTTCCCCCCCAGCACGCGGCGCACGAGGGGCTTCGCAAGCGCTTCCTGCGCACCGCCGAACTGGTGCGCAAGGTCGAGCACCCCAACGTCGCGCGGATCCTCGAGGTCTGCGACGACCCCGAGTGGCCGCACTTCGTCATGGAGTGGATCAAGGGCGAAGCTCTCGATCAGCGGATCAAGCGCAAGAAGCGCCTCTCGCAACTCGAGGGGATCCGGATCGCCCGCGACGTCGCCTGGGGACTCGAAGCTGCCCACCGCAGCGGGCTGCTCCACCGCGACGTCAAGCCGGGGAACGTCCTTCTCACGCCGGCGGGCAAGGTGAAGGTCATCGACTTCGGGATCGGCAAGAACACCCTCGGCGACGAGCGGATCACCTACGCAGGGGAGGTGCTGGGCACGCCCTCCTACATGGCGCCCGAGCAGTGGGGAAACCACGAAGTCGACCACCGCTGCGACATCTTCTCCCTGGGCTCGACCCTCTACCACCTGGTGACCGGGCGCCTTCCCTTCCGCGCCAAGCGCCCCGTCGACCTCGGGCCGCTCGTGGCACGCGGAGAATTCGATCCGCCGCGCAGCGTCCACCCCGAGCTCTCCGCGGAGCTCGAATTGGTCCTGTTGCGCATGATGGAGGTGGACCGTCGCCACCGCTACCAGTCCATGGCCGAGTGCGCCGAAGACTTGCAGCGGGTCCTCGAAGGACGGCATCCCAACGTCCCGCGGCTGGAACTCGTGGCGGGCGGGGCACGCCGCCGCTGGCCTCTCCTGCGCGGCGACCGCTTCCTGATCGGCCGCAAGTCGACCTGCGACTTCCACGTGCAAGACCGCACGGTCTCCCGCGAACACGCCGAGATCGTCCGCGCGGAGACGGGCTTCGTCCTGCGCGACCTCGGCAGCTCGACGGGCAGCTTCGTGCGCGACTCGCGCATCAAGGAAGTCACCCTCAAGGACATGGACACGGTTCGCCTCGGCAAGCTGACGCTGATCTTCCGCGACGGACGCCCCAACATGGCCAGCTCGCAGGTCGACGACGCCCGCCCCGAGCGCCAAGAGGTTCAGTCTGTCTCCGAGCCCCTCCTGCGCGGGCTCGTCGAGGCCGCCGACCGCAGGATCGTCCTGAGCCTGATCGAGCAGCTCTCCCCCGGAACGGACGCCGCGCGGGTCAAGGCCACCCTCCGCCTTCTGGGGCAGCTCATGGACTCGGAGGTGGCCCGCGAGGTCGCCGATCGCCTCCAGGCAGATCTGGGCGCGGCGCGCGCGCGCCTCGCCACGCGCCTGTTCATGATCACCCACGAGAAGCTGGGCGAAGACTCGCGTGCCTGGCTGGCGTGGTGGGACCGGGCCTGGACCTCCTACCCCGATCAGCTCGGCCCCAACCTCCCTCCCTACCTTCCCGAGCCTCGCCTGCGCGTGCTCAAAGGCGACGAACCCGGCAAGCTGGTCGAACTCAGCGCGGGACTCGACTTCCTCGTCGGCCGCGACGCGTCGCGCTGCGACGTCTGCTTCCGGCACGGCTCGGTCTCCCGCCAACACGCGACCCTCCTCCGACTCCACCAACGCATGGCGATCCGCGACGAGGCGAGCCGACTGGGAACCATCGTCAACGGGCAGCGAGTGCACGTGGCTTTCTTGGAGCGCGGCGACCGCATCCGCCTGGGGCAGGTCAAGCTCGTCTACGAAGAGAAGCACCCCAGCGGCCGCCCTCCACGGCAAGCCGGCGCCTACCCGGTCGACCCCCTTGCCTTCCGTCTCTTGGTCGAACTCGGACACCCATCCACCGCGACCGCCCTGGTCGGCTTTCTCGAGGCGGCCGAGAAGCGCCTCAAGCTCGTCGAGGCCGAGGCGCGCTGGCTGTTTCCCGACCGCCCCGAGGAGCGGTCCTGGGTCCTCGAGCGCGCCAAGGAAGCCTACTACGAAGAGGCGGAGCGCGCGCGGCGGCGCCTCCCTCGCGTGCTCAAGACCTCGGCGCGGCGCGCTCCGAGCGACTGGCGCCTCGCCGTACGCCGCCGCCTCGACCATCTGGGCCCGCAGGTCATTCCTGTCGGCTGGAGTCTCCCCCTCTGAGCCGCGGCTCCTCCGCGCCGGCCCCGGGACCCACCGAACGGAGCGCAACGATCCGCTCGCGCGGCGTGCCCAGGCGCGCCGCCCAGGCGAGCGCCTCCTCGGCGCCCGTCCGGTCCTCCCGCCGCAAGCGGATCTCGGCCAGCAGCAGCCAAGCCTCCGGCCGCTGCGGCGAGCCCGCGACGACCCGCCGCGCGTCCTCCTCCGCGTCTTGGAGGTCCCCGTTCTCGAGGCGGAACCGCGCGCGCAAAGCGAGCAGGTCGACGTCCGGAACGACCCGCTCCCGAAGCGCAGCCTCCACGACCGCACGAGCCTCGGCCCGGCGCCCGAGCGCGCAGAGAAGGCGTGCTCGATCGGCGTCGAGGCCCTTGTCCCGCAGCAAGGCCTCGGCCTCCACGAGGCGGCCTTCCTCCCAGAGGACGAAGGCCAGCAACCGACGCACCCGCGGATTGTCGGGTTGATCGCGCGCGGCCCGCCGCAAGAGCCGAAGGGCGCGCCCCCGCTCGCCCCGCCGCAGGAGGGCGCGGGCCAGGCCTGGGACGGCGATCCGGTGCTGCGGATCCGCCGCGAGGTGCGCTCGCCACAGCTCTTCGGAACTCGTCCAGCGAGGGAGTTGCTGTCCCGTGAGGAAGGCGGCCGCCGCCAGGAGCGCGGCGAAGGCGCCTCGCCGCCCCGCGGGCCAGCGGTCTCGCTCGGGGAGCACGAGAACGACGAGCACCGCGCAGAGTCCCGGCAAGGCCGCGTAGGCGTAGCGGTCCGCCGCCCAGATCCAGAAGGGCCGCAGTTGCGCGGCGGGGACCAGGGCCACGAACCACCAGGCCAGCCCGAAGCGGACACCGCGCCGACCGCGTGACTTCCAGGCCAAGAGAACGGCAAGGAGCGGCGCGGCGAGCCGCAGCGCGTATTCCAGCCCGCCGGCGCGCTCGGGGTCGTAGCCGAGGCCGAGGCCGGCCGGAAGCAACGCGTGCTGCAGGAAGGCCCCCAGGGTGTGCGCGACGAGCGCCCCCCGGCCGAGGACCCCCGCGGGCGCAATCACCGGCGGAGCGCCGAGAACGTTCAGCGCCCAGACCTTGGCGACGACCCCCGCGATCCCCAGCGCCCCTGCGGAGACGAAGAAGACCGCCTCGCGGCGCAGGCGTAGGGGCGCAGGGGAGGCCAGACGGTCCACGAGGAGCAGCCCCGGAACCACCACGGCCGCGGTCTTGGACAGCACCGCCGCGGCCCCGAGGCCCAGACTCGCCAGCGCCCACGCCGCGTAGGGGCCGCGGCCCTCGACCCCCCTTCGGTAGGCCAAGACGGCCGCCAGGAGGAGCGGGAGCATGAGGACGTCCTTGCGGCTGGCGACCCAGGCCACGGGTTCGACGACGAGCGGGTGCACGGCGAAGAGGATCGCCGCCGCGCAGGCCCGCCCTCTCCCGATCCGTGGTGCCAAGAGGCGCTGGGCCAGCGCCACGGAGAGCGCGTGCAAGAGGACGTTCGTCGCGTGGAGGGCCCAGGGCGCGCCCCCGTGGAGAGCGCACTCGGCGGCGAGGCTCAGGTAGTAGAGGGGCTGGTAGTCGCCCTGGAGGGGACCGCTGAGGATCCGCCATGCACCCGCCCATGTCGGGTGCGAAACCAAGGGGTTCGCCGTCACCGCCAAGGGGTCGTCGTAGTCCAAGAGTTCGAAGCCCACGGCGCGGGCGAACGCGACCAGCGCGACCAGCGCGGGCGCCCACTCGGTCCAGGCCGCCCGTCCGCCTCCCCACCTCGGCGGCGCAGGCTCGCTCACGCCGCGCGACACGGGCGCCCGGGCGCCGCCCACACTCGGTCCACCGGAGCAGCCCCCACACATGCCCTTTCCGTACGCCGCGCGGGGCCCCGCGCCCACGGCGCCCCGCCTCCAGCGCGCAAGCCCGCGCTTCCTTCCCTCCCAAGCCCCGCGACTCCCCCGAGCCCGGCCCGGTCGCGCGACGCAGGGCCTCCTCGCACCCCGCCGGGCTCTGCGGAACCCTTTTCCGCCGTCGCGGCGCGCCCGCGACGGGCGCAGGGACCCTCTCCGCCAAGGACCGGGCACGCCACCCCGAAACCATACTCCACGCCCTGCTCCGAGGACCGAGCGTCCCTCGTCCGTGAAATGGCCTCCGGCTTGGCGTAGGGTAAGCGCCCCCAGGAGGAGCGCATGACCGGATCTCCGAGCGAAGAGCGCGGAAAGTGGTTCCTGACGGTGGCCATCGTCTGCGGGCTCGTCCTCGGCGTCGTCGTCGGGCAACTCCTCTACGACCCGAACTTCCGCGTCACCATGAGCGACGCCGAGCACGCCCACCCCGTCGCGCTGGGCCTACTCACCTTCGTCGGGAACACGGTCTTCCTCGGGCTGCTCAAAATGCTCATTCTCCCGCTCATCGCCACCAGCGTGATCATGGGCGTCACGAGCGTGGGCGACTTCCGCGAACTCGGCCGCGTGGGCGGGCTGACGATCCTCTACTACGTGGCGACCATGGCCATCGCCGCCAGCATCGGCCTGGTCCTGGTAAGCGCCATCGAACCCGGCGCAGCCATCCAGCAAGACCAACTCGCGACGGCCCAGGAGACCTTCGCCGCCAAACAGAGCGTGCAAGCGAACATCGCCCGCGGCCCCTCGGGCGTCCTCGGTGCCCTCAGGAACCTCGCCGAGCAGATCATCCCGCGAAACCTCGCGCAGGCCGCGGCCGAGGGGAAGAGCCTCCCGATCATCTTCTTCTGCATCCTCTTCGGAGTGGTCCTCACGACCCTAGGGGAGAAGGCGCGCGCGATCCTCGTCCTCAACGAGGCGCTCTTCCACGCCATCATGAAGCTCGTCCAGTGGGTGATCTGGCTTACCCCGCTGGGCGTGTTCGCGCTCCTCGCCTGGACGGTGGCGCGCATCGGCCTGGGCACCTTCACCGAGGCGATTGGCGGCTACATGCTCACGGTGGCCGCGGGCCTGGCCGTCCACGGCCTGGTCGTCCTTCCGGCGATCTGCTGGCTGTTCACCCGCCAGAACCCCTTCGCCTTCATGCACCAAATGCGCCAAGCCCTCATGACCGCCTTCGGCACCGACTCCTCGAGCGCCACCCTGCCGGTCACCATGGAATGCGCCACGGACGAGGCGGGGATCAGCGAACGCTCGGCGAGCTTCGTGCTCCCCCTCGGCTCGACCATCAACATGGACGGCACGGCCCTCTACGAAGCCGTCGCCGTGGTCTTCCTCGCCCAAGCCTTCGGCGTGGACCTCGGCTTCACCCAGCTCGTACTGGTTGCCATCACCGCGACCCTGGCCGCCGTGGGCGCGGCGGGCATTCCCAGCGCGGGCCTGGTGACCATGGTCATCGTGATCAACGCCGTGAACAGCAGCCTGCAGGGCATGGG
>RFHU01000298.1 GCA_003695705.1 Planctomycetota bacterium | reverse complement strand
GTGACCTCCGGGGGGGTGGGTGCGGGGGAGGGCGCGGCGAAGGCCCAGAGGGCCGCGAGGAGGAGGACGAGGAGGGAGGCCCCCGCGAGGGCCGCGAGCGGAAGGCTGCGGCCTTGGCGCGCGGGGGAGGCGCCGCGGGCAAGGGCGTCGGCGAAGGCCGCTGCGCTGGGGGGCCGCTGCGCGAGGTCCTTCTCGAGGGCGGCGATGCAGAGGGCGTCCAGCCAGTCCGGGACGCCGGGAGCGTTCTCGGCCGGGGGCACCGGGGCGTCTTCCAGGACCTTCGAGAGCACCGCCAGCACCGAGGTCCCGCGGAAGGGAGGGTGGCCGGTGAGCGCCTCGTAGAGCAGCGCCCCGAGCCCGTAGACGTCGCTCCGGGCGTCGACTGCGCGAGGAGTCGAAATCTGCTCGGGGGGCATGCTGCCGGGGGTGCCGAGGACCGTCCCCGAGGCGGTGAGGGAGCCCTCCCAGGCCAACCGGGCGAGTCCAAAGTCCGTCAGCCGCGGCGTCCCGCGCTCGTCGAAGAGGACGTTGGCGGGCTTGAGGTCGCGGTGAAGGATCCCCGCCGCGTGGGCGTGGGCGAGGCCGCGCGCGACCGCTTCGACGGTGCGCGCCGCCTCCTCCGGCGGGAGAGGGCCTGGCTTCAGCCGCTCGGCGAGGGAACCGCCCGGGGCGTAGTCCATGACCAAGTAGAGGCGGCCGTGGGCCGCGCCGCATGCGTGCACACCGACCACGTTCGGGTGCGGTCTCAGGCGCGCGAGGGCCTCGCCCTCGCGGGCGAAGCGCACGGCGTCCTCGCGGTCGCGGGGGGCGAGGAGCTTGATCGCGCGCGAGGCGCCCGTGGCCTCGTGCCGGGCGAGGTAGACCGCGCCCATGCCGCCGGCGCCCAGGCGGCGCACGAGGCGGTGCCCGCCGAAGTCGAGGCCGAGGGCGGGGTCGGGGGGCGAGGACGGCGCGCCCGCCCAGGGTGCCCGAGCCAAGACCTCTGCGAGCGCAGCGGGGGGGACGAGCTCCTCGCGTGCCACCCGCGCGGCCAGGCTCTGGCTCTGGGCGCCTCCTCGGCGGGCCTCGCCGAGGAGGCGCCTGAGGGTCTCGAGGTCCAAGAGCCCTCGATCCAGGAGGGTGCGCGCGAGCCAGGTGTCGCTTCCGGGGGGTCCGGGCGGGGGGAGGGAACGCACCTCCCGACCCTAGCAACGGCGCGGGGCGCGGGGAAGGACGCGACCGCGGGCGTCAACGGCGGCGGCGGGCGGGGGCGGGAGCGAGGGCGATGCGGCCTGCGTCCGGGTCTGCGGCGCGGACTTCGACTTCGAGGGCGTCGCCCACCGCGTAGCTGCGGCGGCGGCCGGCGAGGGTCTCGTGGGCTTCCTCGAGGCGGAAGGGGCCTCCGGGGAGGTCGTCCATGGCGACGCTGCCGACGGCGCCGGTCTCGCGGAGCTGCACCAAGAGGCCCCAGGAGTGGACCGCGATGACGTCTCCCCAGGCGCGCTCGCCCAGGCGCTGGGTGTAGAGGCGCGCGACGAGTTGGTCGCGGCGCGCGAACTCCGCCTTCTTCGCGCGCGCCGCGGCGTCGTTGAGGTGTTGGGCCAGCTCGGCGAGCTCGGGCGCGTCGGGGTCCTGCCGCCGCTCGCCCCGCAGGTGGGCCTTGACGATGCGGTGCACGACGAGGTCCGCGTAGCGGCGAATGGGCGAGGTGAAGTGGAGGTAGAGAGGCGCGGCGAGGGCGAAGTGGGGGGCCGGCTGCGGCGAGTAGAGGGCGCGGCCGAGGGCGCGGCGGACCACCGAGCGCAGCGCGGGAGCCACGTGCGAGGTGCGGAACTGCTCCTCGAAGGCCGCCATGCCGCGCGGGCCGAGGCGGGCGCCGAAGCCCGCCTCGAAGCCGAAGTGGCGGGCGACTTCGTCGAGGGCCCGCAGGCGCTCCGGGGTCGGCTCGGGCATGCTGCGGTAGAGCGCGGGGAGGCCGCGGTCGAAGAGCCAGCGGGCCACCGCCTCGTTGGCGGCCACCATGAGGCGTTCGATCAGGCGGTGCGCGCAGGTCTCCTCCTGCGCCTCGAGGGCGACCGGCTCGCCGTCCTCGAGGCGCAGGACGAACTCTTCGCGGGAGAAGGTGGTGACGCCGCCGCGCGCTCCCCGGGTGGCCGAGAGCCGCGCCGCCGCGGTGCGCAGCCAGCGGAGGGGCTCGTGGGCTTCTGCGGGGACGGCCTCCGCGCAGCCTTGGTCGAGGAAGGAAGCGACGTCGGCGTAGGTCAGGCGGGCGTGGTTCGTCACTCGGCTCGGGTAGAGATCGACGGCCGTGACGTCTCCCTCGGGGTCGATGCGCAGCTCGGCGGTGAGGGCGGCGCGGTCTTCGCCCTCGAGGAGGCTCAGCGCGCCTTCGCTCAGCTCGAAGGGGAGCATGGGCACGACGCGGTCGGGGAAGTAGACGCTCGTCCCTCGCGCGCGGGCTTCGCGGTCGAGGGGCGAGCCGGCCGGGACCAGCGCGTCCACGTCGGCGATGTGCACCAGCACGCGCACCGCGCCGTCGCGCTGGGGGGGGAGGACGGCGAGGGCGTCGTCGAGGTCGCGGGTCGTGGGCCCGTCGATGGTGAGCGTGAAGACCGAGCGCAGGTCGCGGCGGCCCTGGGAGGGCGGGCGGCGACGTCGCCGGGCGGCGGCGAGGACTTCGGGCGGGTGCTCGTCGCGCAGGCGGTGGTCGGTGAGGACCTTGAGCAAGGGGGCCTCGCCGGGAGGGACGGTGCGCAGCCACTCGGCGCGCTGGCCTCGGACCCGCGCCAGGACCGCCGCGCCCGCAGCGAGGTCGCGCGGCGCCTTGCTCAGGGGCCAGGGCTCCGCGCTCACCGCGGGGTCGAGCTCGAGGACCGTCTTGCGGCCGCGCCGGCCCACGGTGCCGAAGAGCTCTTCGCGGGACCGCTCTACCAGGCGCAGGCTGCGGGCGCTCGTGCGGCCGTCTTTCTCGGTGCGGACCTCGGCGCTCACGAGGTCGCCGCCGAGGAAGCCCGACAGCTCCCCGGGAGGGACGAAGCTCGACCCCGAGGGAGTGTCGAGGAAGCCGAAGCCGCGGGGGTGAACGCTCAGGTGGCCCTCGGCGCGCTTCTTCGAGGTGCCGGAGTCGCGGGAGGCCCCGCGCTTCTTCGAGGTGCCGGAGTCGCGGGAGGCCCCGCGCTTCTTCGAGGTGCCGGAGTCGCGGGAGGCCCCGCGCGGGCTCGTCGGCCGCTGCTTGCGGGGTTCCCGGCTCATGCTCCGTGCGCTCCGCCGGGCACGGTGGCGCGCGCTGGCGCGGTGGCGCGCGCTGGCGCTGGCTCCGCCCGGGCTTGGGCGGGGAGCTTCGCGGCCGCGGGGGCCGCCTCCGCGTTCGCCGCCTCGTGCGCGACGCGGAGGAGGAAGCGCCAGTGCAAGAAGAGCCCCGCCAGGACGAGCACGTGGACCACCTCGTGGTATTCGATCACCCCGGGGAGCAGCACGGGCGCCTCGACGAGCTCGAGGAGTGCGCCCAAGGTGAGGCAGACGCCGCAGAGGAAGAAGGGGAGGGTGTAGCGGAGGCCGCGGACGCACACCAGCCAGACGGCCACGGGGGTGCCCACGCTGCCGAAGGCGACGAAGAGGAGCACGCCCAGCCAGGGCGGGATCGCGTCGAGCCAGACGGTCTTGGCCGCCGCGCCGACGAGGGCCAGGGTCCAGAGCCCTCCGATCAGCCAGGCTTCGAGGCGAGGCCGGCGCAGGTAGGCGCGCGCCAAGGGCGCCGCGCAGGCGGCCGTGGTCAGCCAGATTCCCACGTGGTCGAGGCGGCGCGCTACGGCGCGGGCGAGGCTGCCGGGGGAGAAGAAGTGGTAGAGGCCGCTTGCGGCGAGCAAGAAGACGACGCAGGCGGCGAAGACCCCGAGGGCGCGGCGCAGGGACCTCTGGCCGGCGGCGCTCGCGGCCAGGCGGGGGGCCAGGCACGCTGCGCCGACGGCGCCCAAGAGGTGGGAGAGGGAGGCCACGGGTTCGGCGAAGCCCAGCCAGGGGAGGATCTCGGCCATGGGGGCGCAAGGGTATCAGAGGGGGACCCGAGGTAGGGTGTGCGGAGTGAAAGACGACGGGGCGGGGGCAGAGGGGGCC
>RFHU01000297.1 GCA_003695705.1 Planctomycetota bacterium | reverse complement strand
GTCCGAGGGGAGCGCGGAGGCCGGGGGCGGAGCCGCTCGGATGGTCGAGGGGCCGCGGGAGGCCTGCGGGCTGTTCGGGGTGTTCGGGCGCCCGCAGGCTGCGCGGTGGACCCACCGGGCGCTCTTTGCCCTGCAGCACCGCGGGCAGGAGAGCGCCGGCATCGCCGTCGTGGGCGAGGACGGGGTCCTGCGCCGGCATCGAGGCATGGGGACGGTGGGGGCGGTGTTCGACCGGCCGGGGGTCCTCGAACGACTGGAAGGGTCGGTGGCCGTGGGGCACGTGCGCTACTCGACCACGGGCAGCAGCCTGTTGCCCAACGCGCAGCCACTCCTGGCCAACACCCAGTGGGGCGCCTACGCCATTGCCCACAACGGGAACCTCGTCAACGGTTCCGCGTTGCGGGCCGAACACGAGCGCGGGGGGTCGATCTTCCAGACCACCAGCGACAGCGAGGTCGTCCTCCACCTGCTGGCCGCGCCGGGCGGCGCGGCCGACCCCTTGCAGCGCATCGCCGCGGCCTGCCGGCGCTTGCGCGGGGCCTACTCCCTGCTCGTCGCGACGCCGCGGCGCCTCTTCGCCGTGCGCGATCCGCAGGGCTTCCGCCCGCTCTGGCTCGGTCGCGACGACGAGGGCGCGGTGGCCTTCGCCTCCGAGACCCCGGCCTTCGACATCGCCGGCGTGCGCGCCGTTCGCGAGGTGGAGCCGGGAACCATCGTCGAAGTCAGCGACGACGGGCTGCGCGAGCACTGCTTCGCCGAGCCGGCCCCCGCGCGCTGCGCCTTCGAGCACGTCTACTTTGCCCGCCCCGATGGCTTTCTGTTCGGAGACCCGGTGGGGCGCGTGCGCAAGGAGCTGGGCGCAGCCCTGGCGCGGGAACACCCCGCGGAAGCCGACGTGGTGGTGTCCATCCCCGATTCGGGAAACGAGGCCGCCCTGGGTTTCAGCCAAGCGAGCGGCATCCCCATCGAGCACGGCTTCATACGCAACCACTACGTCGGTCGCACCTTCATCGAACCAGAGCAGGCGGACCGCGCCCGCTTCGCCGACCTCAAGCTGAACGTGGTCCGCTGGGTCGTGGAGGGTCGGCGGGTGGTCGTCGTGGACGACTCGGTGGTGCGCGGGACCACCGCGCGCCGTCGCTGCCGCTTCCTCCGCGAGGCGGGCGCGCGCGAGGTGCATTTGCGGGTGAGCTGTCCCCCCATCCGGAACCCCTGCTTCTACGGCGTCGACTTCCAGTCCAAGGGAGAGCTCCTCGCGGCCGTGCACGACCTCGACGCCATGGCGCGCGAGCTCGAGGTGGACTCCCTCGGGTTCCTCTCCTTGGAGGGCCTCCTCGGCGCCATGGGGGGCGCGCCGGACTCCTACTGCACGGCCTGCTGGAGCGGCCGCTACCCCGTGCCCGTGCCCGAAGGCGTCGACAAGAAGAGCTGCGGGGAGGCCTCCTCGCCCGCCTTGGAAGGCTGAGGCCGAGGGATCGGGGCGGGAGCTCCCGGCCCCGAACGCCGCCGCGCGTGGCGGCGGCAGCCCAGGAGGGCGAGGAGCAGGAGCAGGAGCCACGCGCCGCCGTCGGCGGGCTCGTCGCCAGCCCCTCCCGCCAGGGCGCAGGAGCCGCCGCTCCCGCCCCCGGGACCGAGGCCCGTGGGGGAGGGAGCGGCTCCGGCGGAGGACCCGGACGCGCCGCTCCCGCCCGAGGCCGTCGCGCCCGGGGCCGTGGTCGTGGGCGTCGTGGCGCCGGGCGTCGCGCTTGCGGGCGGGGTCGAAGGGGGACCGCCGCTCCCTGGCGTCGGCGAGCCCCGGCTGCCTCCGCCGGCCACGGGCCCCGCAGGGGCGGGCGGCGGGGTGCGCCCTGCGGGGAGGAGGAAGGCGAGGGCCTCGCGGGCGAGCTCCGCGCGTGCGGCGTCGCTCCGCACGGATTCCAGCGGGAACCCACAGAGGAGGACGCGGTAGGGGGTCTCGCGGGCGACGGCCGCCGCCGGGGCACCGGAGGCTTCCCAGGCCAGGGCCGCGCGTGCGCCGCGGGCCTGGGGGCGGAGCACGTCAGGATAGGCGGCGTCGTAGCCCTGCGTTCCGTCGTGGAGGCGCAGGGTGCCGACCGGCCCCCGCAGCGGGGAGCCCGCGGCGAGGCGCAGGCTGCGTGTTCCCGCGTCGTCCCGCACGTAGGCCGCGCCGAGGACGTCGTGCAGGAAGGCGAGCCCCCCACCCTTGGCCTCGAGGTCCCAGGCGACTTCGGTTCCCGAGGCGAGGAGGGCGCCGCCGCCGCGCAGGTAGGCCTCGACGAGCCGCTGTTCGGTGGGGTCGAAGGTGCGGTCCACGCTGCTCTCCCGCCCGAGGAGCCAGTCCACGCACTCGTAGTCCGCGAGGGCGAGGTCGCCGGAGGCCACCGCCTCGTTCTCCGCGCTGTCGATGGGCGCTTGGGGCTCGGCGGCGCCGAGGGCGAGTAGGTGTTCCACCGCGTAGTCGTGGGTCCAAAGGCCTCGCCAGTTGTCGTGGGTGTGTCGGTAGCGGCGGTCGAAGCCGTCGACGCAGAGCAGTTTGCCGCCTCCGTCGCCGACTTGGGCGCCGAGGACGCGGGAGCAGAGGCCTTCGCCGCCGGCGTTGAGCCCGGCCACGCGCACGAAGACGCGTTCGCCGGGGGCGTAGCCGCGCAAGACGGTGGAGGTTCCGTTCACGCGGCGGCCGTTGTCGAAACCGCGTCCGTCACGGCTCGTGTAGACCTTGAAGGCCGTGGCCTGGGCGCTCGGTTCGAGGGGGTCCGGGGTGGGGACCCAGGAGACGCGCACTTCGCCGCCGCCGAGGTTCTCGACGCGCAGGCGTGCGGGGGGGAGTGGGGTGACCACGGCCGCGGCGCCGAGGAAGCTGCGCAGAATGGCCTTGTAGATGGCGCGGGCCGCGTCGTGGCGAAAGCCCGCGTCGGCGAGGAGGGCCGCGTCGTCGGCCTGGTCGTGGAAACCAAGCTCGAGCAGGGTGCTGGGCATGTTGCGCGACTCGCGCAGCTCGCCGAAGTTCATGCGATGGGTGCCCCGGTCGCGCCAGGCGGGCCGGTAGAGGGCGCGCACGTCGGCGAGCACTTGCGCTTGGACCAGGTCGCGGAAGCGGTCCGAGGCGGCGGCGAGGCCGGCGGGGTAATGCGCGGGCCCGTTGCTCCCCCAGCTCGCCGTGCGCCCGTTGCTGTAGGAGAAGCCCGAGATGCCCGTGCCGCCGCCGCCGTTGGTGTGGAGGGCGAGGTAGCGGTAGTCGTCGCGCCAGGCGGAGGTGCTGCCGCCGGCGAGGGTGCGCCCGTAGACGGGGCGAATGGTGACCTCCCCGTTGGCGGCGGGGTAGCCCTTGTAGGTGAGGAAGCTCTTGGCGCCCTCGCGCCAGCGCGGCTCGCCGCTGGGGCCGACGCCGCCGCCGAAGCGGACCGCGTCGGCGACGACCACCTTTCCCGCCTCGGTGCTGCGGTTCTCGAGGACGACCTTGCCCGCGGTGCCCGCGCGGAAGAAGAACTCGCCCAGGAAGACCCAGCCGCCGCCCCAGGCGCTCTGGTCGATGCGGACGACCGTGCGTCCGCCGGCGTGGTGGACGACGTAGCGCGCGTCGCGCGCCCGGTTCGCGCTGGCCGTGTACCACACGTAGACCGGATACCGCCCGGCGGCGGGGAGGTCGGGGCGGAAAGTCGCCGTGGCGGTGGTCGAGCCGGCGGTGGCGGCCCAACGGTAGCCGTCGCCGCCGTAGTCGTCGGGGGCGCTGGTCGACGCGGTCCAGACGCCCGTTTCGCTCGCTCCGGGGCCACCGAGGCGGACGATGACCTCGTGTTCCTGGAAGCTGCGTTCGCGGCAGGAGGCCACCCGCGCGCCCGCGCCGGCGAGGTAGCGCTGCAGGTAGAGGATGAAGATCTCGTTGGTGTGAATGTCCTCCCGAAGGCCAAAGTTCACGCCCCGCTGGTAGCGCCAGCGGCCGGCGTCGAGCATCTTCCCGTGGCCGGGGCTGAAGACCACGGTCTTGCCCGCGAGCGCGCCGCCGGGGTTCGGGACCAGGTGCAGGTCGGCGTAGGCCGGCCCCAGGCTGGCCAGGGCCAGCCCTGCGGCAAGGAAAAGGCTTCGCATGCGATGGCTCCCCCGTCTCTCCGAGGGCACTAGCCAGGCAGGCGACCTCGTCGTGCAGGGGAATTCGCGCTTGCTTGGGACGTGTGCGTTTCCCGCCCGCAGCGTGCCGCGAGCGCCCGCGCAAGCCTGGTGAATTCCACGGAGCGCGCGCTCGTGGTCGAAAACGCGCTCCGCGGAAGGTGCCTCCGCAAGACCGTTCGTCTTCGGGCTGGACCGGCCGAGGGGAGCACGGAGCCCGGAGGGCGGGTCGCCGGGGCGAGTTCGCGTTGCGCGGAGTGGGCTGCGGGGAGGCTTTCGTCGGGCGCGCTCGGGGAGGGAGGCAGCCGCTTTCGGAACCGCACCGAGGGGTAGGGGCTGGAGGAGACCGGCGCGGCGGGGGAGCCGGCGGGACCGCCGCGCCGGACGCTGCCACACTGAGGCCGTGGAGCGGATCGGTCCCTACGAAGTCTTGCGTCCCCTCGGCGAAGGCGGCATGGGCACGGTGGTCCTGGTGCGGCGCCCCGGGAGCGAGCGCCTCTTGGCGCTGAAGCTCCTGCCGAGGGCCGAGCGCTCCGAGACCGCCGGGCCGCGCTTCCTCCGCGAGGCGGAGGCGCTCGCGCGGGTGCGGCATCCGGGCGTCGTGCGGGTGCACGACGCGGGCGAGGCGACGCAAGGCTCGTATCTGGTCATGGACTACGTCGAAGGGCCGACCCTCGCCGAGGCAGCACCCCTTCCGCCCCCACGAGCCGCCGCCGTCGTGGCGGAGGTGGCCGATGCAGTCCAGGCCTTGCACGCGGCGGGGCTGCTCCACCGAGATGTCAAGCCCGAGAACGTCGTCCTGCGCTCCGACGGACGCCCGGTGCTCCTCGACTTCGGCCTCGTCCGTCCCGAGGACGCCGAGCGACTCACCCGCACGGGGCAACTCGTGGGTACCCCCTACGCAATGAGCCCCGAGCAAGTGGAGGGGCGCAAGGACCTGGGCCCCGCCGTCGACGTGTGGGGACTGGGCGTCGTGCTGTGCGTCCTCCTGGGGGGAGAGCCGCCGTTCCAGGGCGAGGGCCTCGTCGATCTCGTCCTCGCCGTTCGCCACCGAGAACCACGACTGCCCTCGGCCCCCACCCCCTTGCTCGCGGTCGCGCGGCGCTGCTTGCGCAAGGATCCGGCAGAGCGGTATCCGAGCGCCGCGGCCTTGGCCGCCGACTTGCGCCGAGCGGTGCGCGCAGGGGCCCGCTCCGGTCTGCGCCGGGGGGCCGCCGCGGGCGGGCTCGTCGCGCTGGCGGCGGCCGGCGTCGTCGTCGGCGCGGTCGTCTCCGCGGGTCCCTCGCCGCAGACGAGGACCCGCCCGGAGGCGTCGGCCCCAGGAGGCGGTCGCAGGGCGGGCGGGCCCGTGGAAGCCGACGCGGAGGGCCGTGGTGGGAGTCCCCCCCGCCTCGCGGAGGCACGCGCGGCGCCGGGGAGCGAAGAGCGCCGCCGCGTCGTTGCGTGGTTGCGGGCGCACCTCGACCGCCCGCACGCGCGCGAACTTCACGCCGAACTCGTGCGCCGAGACGGCGGCCTGGGTCCTCGGCGCCGCGAAGGACGGCTGCCCGAGGCGAACCCCATGCGCCCCGCGTGCGTCGGCGAGCGCCTCTTCCTCACCGGACGCCGGGTCTACCCTTGGCCCGACGGACCGGCGCGGGGGGCGGGCGACGGGGCGGTGCTCGCCGTGGCCGGTGACGGCGAAGGGCTGTGGGTGGAGTCGGTGTTCTTCGGACGCGCGGGAGGCGAACTCCGCGTTCACGGCTCCGGGGCCGCGTCGCGGAGCCTGGACGCCCTGCGGCGCGTGCCCGTGCGGGCCCTGGCGGCGAGCGAGGCACTGCTCGCGGCCGGAGACGCCAACGGCAAGGTGTGGGTGTTTGCCTGGGATCGGCTGCGGCGTGGCGAGGACGTCCCCAGCGTCGTCCTTTCCGCCGCCCGTTCGGCCATTGCGGCCCTGGCCTTCGCTCCGGACGGTCGCCGGCTCCTGGCGGCGAGCGGCGAGGACGTCACGCTGAACCCGAACCGGCCGCCCCCCGACAACCGGCTCGTCCTCTGGGACCTCGCCGATCCAACGCAGCCCCGCCGCGCCTTCGAGCAGCGCCTGCGCGGTGAGGGGGGCTGTTTGGCCGTGAGTCCGGACGGACGCTGGGGCGCGGTCTCCACCTACTGGGTCAACGAGGCCTTTGTGTTTTCGCTCGACCCTCCGGGTCCCCTGCGCTTCCTCGAAGGAGACATGCGGGGACTGGCGGTGGTGCAGACGCCGGGCGTCGTGGCTGACGCGCGGCCCGCCCACGCCCTCCCGATCCAGGGCCTCTGCTTCCTCCCCACGGGGCTCCTGGTCAGTGCGGGGGGCAACTCCGCGGGAGGCGAACTGCGCGTGTGGGATCCCGTCCGCGGCGAGGAACTCGCCCGTCTCACGGACCTCCCTCGCCCCCTCTTCGGCCCCGCGCTCGTGGGGAGTCGCCTGTGGTGCGTCGCGGCCGGGAGCCAAGGCGGCCGGCTCCTCTCCTGGCCCGCCCTCCCGGAGGCGGAGTAGGGAGCGCGGCGAAGAGGAAGGGACCCGCCTTAGCGCACCTCGGCCGTGAGGCCGACGGCGAAGCCCGGTGCGTCGCCGCTGAGCTCGATCATGTGCTGGAAGGCGGTGTTGCGTGGCGAGGCAGAGCTGCCGTCCGAGGCGGCGGCGTTGCGCTGCGCGGTGTGTCCGGCGTCGGCGTAGGCCACCGACACGCGCACGGCGACGCCGTCGTGCGTCTTCTGGAGGGAGTAGACGCCGCCCCGATCCTCTTCGACGAGATCCTGCTGGCCGGAGTCCGCGAGGCCCAGGAGGTGGGGGTTGAGCCCCAGGCGGGTGTAGAGGGTGCCGGCGGCGGGGTCGAGGGCGTAGCGGACTTCGAGAGCGCCGGGCGCGGAGAAGGCGTAGGTCTTGCGAACCAGGCCGTCGCTGCTCGTCCACTCCAGGGAGGCGGAGCCCAGGAGGACGCTTCCGGTGTCGTTGACGTAGGAGCGCCCCGGACCCGTGAGCCAGACGTCCTTGAAGCCGCTGTTGCGGGCGGCGTCCCAGCCTTCGTCCTCCCAGCCGACCTCGCGGCTGCGGGAAGGAAAGGCAAGCGGGTCGCCGAGGACCTGGTAGCCCTCGCCCGCGGCGCTGCGGACGAAGGCGGCAACGACGCGCCCGCCGTCGCGCTCCACCACGACCAGGAGGCGCTCGTCCATGAGCAGGTATTCGTCCTCGCCGTCGAGGTCGGTGTCCTCGGCGACGGCGCGGGGTCCGGCGGGCGGGGCGGCCGCCCAGCGAGCGGCGCGGGCGGTGGTCGCCGCTTCGCCCGTATGGACGGCGAGGGCGTAGGAGAAGCCGCTCAGCTCGTCGTAGGTGACGTCCGGCTGCACGTAGGCCCCGTTGGTAAGGCGGCGGGTGTCGTGCATGTCTTCCTTGTGCCAGGCGGTGCGGTAGAGGCCCGAGGCGAAGGCGGCTTCGGCGAGGTCCCGCAGGCCGCCGGGGGGCGCGCTACGCACGGCGGCCCACACGTCGCCGAAGAGGGTGCCGGGGGTGTGCACGTCGCCGACGCGTCGCGCGTGGGGGCGGCCGCGGCGCACCTCGGGGCGGAGCGAGGCCAGCGACTCCTCGAGGGGGTGCCCGTAGTACCAGTGGTCGTAGCTCTCCTCGCAGGCGTGGCGCAGCCACTCGTGGGTCTCCACGGGCAGGCTGGGATCGGTTCCGTGGTCCACGGGGGTCCAGCCGCGCCCCGCGAGGTCGACCAGATCGGCGACCTCGATCCAGGGCCGCTGGGAGAGCCAGGCGAGGACGCGGTCGTAGGCGTCGGGGACGTTGGGGTTCCCCTTGCGACCTGCGTATTCCTCCCAGTCGGCCACGTAGACCGCGACCCGTTCGCCGTCGGGGTCGAGGGCCCGGCGGAGGAGCAGGTCGCGCAGGGCGCGGGAGGGGCCGCCGTCTTCGTTGGCGAAGGGGTTCGCGCTGGGGTCGACGACGAAGCAGTCGATTCCGTTGACGCGGTGCAGTTTGCCGCCTTGGGCGTCGACGCCGAACCACGTCCGCAGGTGGGCGCGGTCGATGACCGTGTGGGTGAACCCTGCGCGGGCGAGCTCGAGGAGGGTCGAGCCGCGGACCACGCGCTCGGGCGCCCAGAAGACGGGTCCGGGGGAGACGCCCAGGCGACGGCGGTAGACCTCGGCGGCGCGGGCGATGAAGCGGCGGTTCGCCTCCCCTTCGAAGTAGGGGAGGATGTTGTCCACGTAGAGGCCGGGGAGGAAGGCGCCTTCTCCGTTGGCTGGGTTCCCGTCGAAGAACGCGCGCACGCGGGCGAGGAAGGCCGGCCCGTCGGCGCGACCGCTGCCGCGGGCCCAGCCGATGGCGTTGGTCAGGACCCCCGAGAGATGCAGGCTCACGGGGAGGCCGTGGGCGGCGTGGCTTTCGAGGGTTCGCCAGAGGCCGGTGGGGAACCCTTCGGAGGTGGCCGTCGCCTGCGACCAGCATAGGTCGCGCAGGTAGGAGGCGCTGAGGGCGGCGCGGTTGCCCACGACGACGGGGGCGAAGACGGCGCGGCGCGGGGCGTACCAGCCCTCGTGCACCACCGCGTCCAGGCTGCGGTCGAGGAGGTTCTCCTCGAGCAGCGCGTCGGCGACGCGGCCGGCGCCGTCGCGCACGGTGAGGAATTGGAAGTCGAGGGGTTGGCCGCGCCAGCCCAGGGCGCGCAGGTCCGCCTGCTCGAGCGAGAGTTCGATGAAGTCGAGGTCCGCGCGGAAGGAAACCTCCACCGCGCCGGCGTGGGCGCCGCGGGCGTCCTGCAGTTCGTGGTCCTGGCCGTCGCGCACGACCACCGCGGCGCCGAAGGGGTGCGCGGTGCGTTCGCGGAGCCCCAGGGGGGGGGTGGTGGAGCCCCCGCCCCAGCCGAGGAGGACCACGAGGTCGAGTCCCCCGAGCTCGGCGCCGTAGCGTAGGTCGACGAGGTCCACGCGCAGATAGAGCTTTCCGCCCTGGCGACGGCTGTAGGCGGCGACGAGGTCGCGCGAGGCGGTGAGGCCGTCGGCGGCCAGGCGCACGTCGGGGG
>RFHU01000296.1 GCA_003695705.1 Planctomycetota bacterium | reverse complement strand
GTCAAGAGCCGCCCCGCCTCGCCGAGGGCGGCCAAGGCGAGGAGGGCGAGGAGGAGCGCCTGCTGCCGCCCCGAGGCGGTGACGAGGCGGCCGGGGTGCTCGCCCTGCGCGGGCGCCGAGGGTCCCACCGCAGGGTCGGCGGCCTCCGCAGCGTCGCTGCCCGCGCGCGGCGCTTGCGGGGCGCCGGCCTCGGACCTGAGGACGACCTCCTCCGCGGACGGCGCGCCGCGCCCGCGCGCCAGGAGTCCGTGGACGCAGAGCAGCGCGCCCAAAGCGAAGGCATAGACCAAGAGTCCGCTGGCCTCGTGGAGCCAGCCGCCGGGGGCAGGGTCGAAACCGCCCGCGACCAGGAGGCTGAGGAGGAGGGTGCGGGCCACGTTGGCGAGGAGCGCCAGGGGGAGGGAGAGGGCGAGGATCCCCAGGCCGCGGCGCCGGGAGGGCTGCAGGAGCGCGAAGAAGGCCCCCAGGGCGAGAAGGGTCACCAGGCTGCGTAGGCCGCTGCACAACTCGGCGACGGCGACGCTCCGTCCGCCGGAGAAGTGGATGACTTCGCCGCGCAGGACCGCGGCGCGGCCGAGGAGACCGAGGAGGGAGTGGGTCCAGCGGGCCACGGCGAGCTGGAGGTCTGCGGTGGCGAGGGCCAGGAGCGGTTTGGGCGCGGGGATGGCGAAGGCCAGCGCGTAGGCCGCGGCGCTCCAGGCGGCGAGGACGCGGCGCGCGCCGCAGAGGACGACGCCGCAACCGAGGAGCCCTCCCCAGAGGGCGTAGCGCTGGAGGGAAGCGGCGCGTTCGAGGCCCCCCACCCAGGAAGTCCAGAGGGCCAAACCGAGGAGCAGAAAGCCCCACCCCGAGCCTCCGCTCGGTCGAGCGGCGATGCGACGGCGGTCCCGGGCGAGGAGCCAGAGGCACACGGCCGCCGCCAGGGGACCGTGGGCGTAGGGGCTCCCCGGCTCGAACCAGTGCCGCAGGGTCGTGCCGACGCCCTCGGCGAAGGCCAGCAGGCAGAGCAGCGCGGCGCTCGCAGCGACGAGGCGCTCACGAACCGCGCGGCTCCGGGTCGGCGCAGCGTCCTGCGGCGTGTCGAGCGGGAACGCCGCCGTGCGCTCCTCGGGGCTCATCGCCCTCGGCCCCCGTCGAGGCGCCGGAGGAGGCCCTCGGCCTCGGCGCGACCTGGGAAGTCGCCAAGGAGGAGTGCGGTCCTGAGGTTGTTGCGCGCGCGCTCCGAGAAGCCGAGGGCAGCGAGGACGGCGCCGAAGTGGGCGCGGACTTGCGGGTGGGTGGGTAGGAGAAGGGCGGCGCGCTCGAGGGGACCGCGCGCCTCGGCGTCTCGCCCCTCGAGGTGGAGCAACCAACCAAGGGTGTCGAGCAGCTCGCCCCGGGCCGGCGCGAGCGCCACCGCGCGCCGTGCCGCCGCAAGGGCTTCGCCGCGCCGCTCGGGACGCCTCGCAAGCAAGTAGGCGCGGTTGTTCAGCGCGGCCGGTTCGTCGGGAAGCGAGGCGTAAAGGCGCAGCGCCTCGTCCTCCTCGCCTGCGGCCTCGAGGCGCCCGGCGAGCCGGAGGATGACCTCCGCCCGATCGGGGAAACGTGCGTGCAGGTCGCGGAGGGTACGCAGGGAGGCCTCGCGCTCGCCGGCGGCTTCCTCGAGCGAGGCCAAGGCGAGGCCGACCCAGGGGCTCGAGCGCACCCGATCGGCGAGCTGACGGCCGAGGGTCAGGCGCAGGGAAAGGTCTCCGCCCGTGCTGCGAAGGACCCGCGCGGCCCACCAGAGCGAGGCAGCGTCGACCGGCGCTCCGGGAGGGGTGCGCGCGAGCCGCCTCCAGGCGAGCCGGGGCAGGCCGAGGACCCAGAGGGCGAACGCAGCGAGTTCCTGACGGCGCCGCGGAGAGAGCCCGGCGCTCTCCTCGGTCGAACGGCGCAGGTCGGCGAAGACCTCCAGCGGAACCGCCCGCGAGGGGCGGGGCAGAACTTGCCCGGGGCCGCAGGCCAGGCGCAGGGTCGCCTCCGCGACCCGGCCCTCGGGCGCCGCGGGCGCCACCGAACGCCAGCGGTCGACGAGTTCCAACCCGCGCGGAGCGTCGCCCGTGAGCGCGAGCACCGCGCCGAGGGCCGCCGCCGCGCGAGGGTCCTGCGTTTGCCGCCAGGCCCGTTCCAGCCGGATCCGAGCCTCCGCCCAGTCCTCGGCGAGGAGGGGCAGGGCCGCGCCCTGGTGGGCGCTGAAGCGGCGCGCGTCCAGTTGCTGGGCGCGCACGAAGGCTTCCTCCGCCGCCGCGAAGGCGCCGCGGCGCAGGAGCGCCCGCGCGCGGGCCGCGTGGAACTCGGGCTCCGCCGGCTGCCGCGCGCAGAGCGCCTCCAGGCGAGCGCACGCGGCGTCGAGGTCGCCCAGGGCGAGCTCCACCTCGGCGAGGAGCAAGTCGCCGGCGTCGGTGGGGTGCTCCGCCTGGCCCGCGGCCAGCAGCCGGCGGGCCGCGGCCAGGTCGCCTGCGGCCAGCGCCATGCGGGCGAGCTGGCGGCCCGCGCGGCGCCGCGCGTCGGCGCCCCGCACACCTTCGAGGGTCCTGCGGGCGAGGTCGAGGCGTCCCAGCCCCCGGTAGATGTCGGCGAGGACGAGGCGGGCCGAGTCGAGGGCGGGCGCTCGGGCCACGAGTTCGCCGAGGAGTTCGATGGCCTCGACGACCTCGCTTCCGCTCGCCTCGGCCCCGGTCAAGCGCGCAAGGTCGCTCACCAGGTGGGGGTCGGCCGCCAGGGCGGCGAGTTCCTCCTCGCCGGGGGGGGAGGGGCCGAGCAGGCGAAACAGGAGCGCGTAGGAGCGCACGCTCCGGTCCTCGGGGTAGCGCTCGGTGAGCCGCGAAAGGGCCCCGAGCGCGTCGCTGGCTCCGCCGCGCGCGCGCGCGCACACCAAGAGCGCGCAGACCGCGTTCGGCCGCGTGCGCGGGTCCTCGAGAAGGCCCAGGGCGCGCTCCTCGGCCTCGTCGAGCGCGCCCCGACGGAGGGCGAGCCAGAGCAGACCCTGGGCGGCCTCCGCCTGGCCCGGCGCGAGGCGCAGCACCTCGGCGAAGGAGCGGCGCGCCGCATCGAGGTCCGCTGCGCGGAGGGCAAGCCGCGCGCGGAGGAGGTGCGCGGCGGGAAGCGTGGGCGCGAGCTCGGTCAGCCGCTCGCCGCCGCGCTGGGCGGCGGCCAGGTCGCCCCGGCGAAGGGCAATGCGCACTTCCAGGTGGGTGGCGGCCAGCGCGTCGTGCGCTGCGAGTTCACGCGCCAGGTCGCCGGCCTCGGCGAGGCGGCCGGTGTCCGCGAGGAGCGCCCCCAAAGGGGCCGCGGCGAGGCGCCGAGCGAGGGGGCCCTCCGTGCGCAGGATCCGGAGGCTGCGCTCGGCGGCCACCAGGGCCCCTCGGGCGCGAAGGAGGCTCGCGCGCGCCAACGCCACGGCGACGTCCTCGGGGCGCGCCTCTTCCGCGCGACGGAGGGCGGCCTCGGCGTCGGCGAAGCGCCACAGGAGCAGGCACACGCGCGAGAGGGAAACGAGCGCGGCCACACGCTCGCTCGGCTCGGGATCGCGCGCGGCCCGGTCGAGCAGGCGGCGTGCGTCCTCCAGGGCGCCGGCGCGCGCGGCGGCCTCGCCGGCCACCCGCAGCGCGGTGGCGCGGCCCCGCCATGCGGCGATGGGCTCCTCACCGTCCACCAGCGGGGCGAGCAAGGCGCGCGCCTCCCGCGGACGCTCGGTGCGCAGGAGCAGCTTGGCGAGCGCCACCCGGACGCTTGGAGCCCCGCCGCCCTCGGCCAAGGCGGCGCGCAGCAGCGACTCGGCGCCCGCGTAGTCCTCCTGGCGGATCAAGACCTGCGCAAGATCCACCGTCCAGCGTGGTTCGTCGCGCTCGAGGGCGCGCGCACGCTCGACGCGCAGCCGCGCCCCCTCGAGGTCCCCGAGTTCGAGGAGGATCCGGGCCTCCTCGCCCAAGCGGCCGGCGAGGGCCTTGGGGTCGCGCTGGCGACGGAGTTGCCCGGCCACGAGGGCGAGGCCGGCGAGGGAGAGGACGCAGGCGAGGACGGCCCACCGCCCGGTCCTTCGAGATCCCCTCCGCTTCTTCGTCCCTGCCGGCGGCGTCACGCTGCGCGCATCCTAAACGCCATCGACGCCTTCCCCGGTTCGCCCCCGCCGCGGCGTCCCTCGCCTGCCACCCTGGCAGAAGGGGAAGGCCGCGGCCTCCGCAAACGCCCCCCGCAGGGAGCCCCAGCCGGCGAATTGCCGGGCGCGCCGCTTGCTGGTGGAAGGCGGTCGCCCCTGGGCTGCCGATCGGCGGTCTCGCGACGGAGGAGGCAACCATGACCCTCCCGCATCCCTCGGCGCCCGAGGTCCGGCGCTCCCGCCGTCGCGGAGGGGTCGGCGGCGGAGTGTGCGTCGGCCTCGCCCTGACCCTCGGCTCGGCCGCCCTGCTCTACGGAGCCGGCGCCCCCGCGCGGCCGGGTCCGACCGGCTTCCTGGTGGGAGGACCCGCGGCGGTGGTGGCCTTCGACGGCCGCTGGCGCGGCGCCCCACCCGAAGCGCCCCTGGCCTGGGTGGACGGCGCCTTCCAACTCGAATCCCTGCCCTACGGGCCGCCGGGGCGCTTTGCCAGTGTGTTCTTCGTGCGCGAGGGGAGCGCGGCGGCGCATCGCTCCGTTTCGGCACCCGGGCCGGACGACGGCGAGGCGCCCGGCCTGGGCCTCGTCGCCCTGAAGCCCCTGCCCGAAGGCCAAGGGGCCCTGACGGGCGCGGTGGTGGTGCTCGACCCCTCCGGCCGGTGGGTCGAAGGCTACCGCGACGTCGCCCTCCGCCTGCGCGCGGAGGACGGCCGCTGCCACGAGGTCGCCTCGGGCGGGGCCGAGGGCTTCTCGACCGTGCTCCCCCCCGGACGCTACACGGTACGCGCCGAGGACCGGGAGGTCGTCCCCTCCCGCGTGGACATCGTCGCCGGGCAAGGCGCCGTGGCGGTGTTCGCCCTCGTCGGCGAACCCGCCCCCAGCGCCCCCTGACGAGGCTGCCTTCCACGCCCTCGGGCACGGGCGCCTGCTCGCCCGGCGCCGGGATCGCTCCCCGGACCCGGGGGCAGCCCAAGGAGAGCGGGCAGGCCCGCGGGACTGGCAGCGGAGCAGCCCTCGCCCTATCTTCGAGGGCATGGACTGCCCCCGCGCCTGCCCCACGCCCCTCCAGGTGGACCAACTCGTCGGCATCGAAGTCGATCGTTGCCCCAGCTGCGAAGGCATCTGGCTGGACACCGGCGAAGGAGAGATCGTGACCCGCCCGGGAGAGGACATCCCCGCAGAACTCCTCGCCCAGGCCGCGGCCCTCGACCCCAAGCGCCCCGCCGACACGAGCGACCCTTTGCCCTGCCCGCGCTGCGGCAAGACCATGGGCCGGGAGGTCTTCTCCGCCTCGGGAGTCGAAATCGACCGCTGCGGCTGCGGGGTGTGGCTCGACAAGGGCGAACTGGCCAAGATCCGCGCCTACCGCGAGGAAGGGCTCGCGGCCCTCCGGCGCGCCTACGCGGGCACGGGCATTCCGGCCGAGGTCTACGAGCGGGCCTACAGCCGCTTCTACTTCGACCTCGGCACCCCGCCCGGGGGGCCCGCGCTCGGCGACGCAGGCCCCGTGGCTTGACGTCCGCCCCGCGGCGGGCCGGCCTCCCTCCGGCGCCCGCGGCACAGGAACCGCAAGCTCCGTTTTCGCATTGACTTACCCGCGGTTCCCTTGCTAGAACCGCCCCTCCTCCGGGAGGGGACCCATGAGAGCACGGCAGCGGGGTCGCGCCGCGTTCGGCGCACTGTTCTGGGCCTGCGGCGTGGCCGCCGCCGGCGCGCTGGCCGCCGGGTGTTCGGGAAGCGGAGGAAGCGGCGGCGCCCTCGCCTCCACGAGCGCCGCGGTGACTTCCGGATCGAGCACCGCGCCCGGTTCCTCCTCCGGCGGGGGGACGCCCATCCTCGCGCAGGGAACCTTCTCCGCCTTGACCTACAACGTCGCGGGCCTGCCGCAAGGCATCTCCAGCAGCAATCCCATCGCCAACACGCCGCTCATCAGCCCCAAGCTCAACGCCTACGACCTGGTCCTGGTGCAGGAAGACTTCACCTACCACACCGAACTCGCGCGCAGCGCCCTCCACCCACATCAGAGCCTCCCGCTGACGCAGTTCAGCACCTTCGTCAACGACGGGCTCAACCGCTTCTCGCAGTTCCCCTTCGTCGACTTCGAACGTCGCAAGTGGTCCTCTTGCTACGGCTACTGGTCGAACTCCAACGACTGCCTCTCCTCGAAGGGCTTCTCGGCAGCGCGTCACGAGGTGGCCCCCGGCGTGGTCGTCGACGTCTACAACCTGCACGCCGACGCCGGCGGAGACGGAGGCGACCAGGCCGCGCGCGCGGCCCAGTTCCAGCAGCTCTCGGCCTTCATGAACACCTACTCGAGCTCCAACCCCGTCATCGTGTGCGGAGACACCAACCTGCGAAAGAGCCGCGGAGCCGACGCGCAGGTGCTCGCGGACTTCTTGAC
Source organism: Planctomycetota bacterium (assembly GCA_003695705.1). Classification (GTDB taxonomy): domain Bacteria; phylum Planctomycetota; class J058; order J058; family J058; genus J058. The sequence continues at coordinate 2,036 of RFHU01000296.1, read as the reverse complement.
CGCCCAGCAACTCGAAGACGTTGCGGTGGTGCTCGGCCCGGGCCTCCCCGACAAGATCGACCGCTTCTTGTTCCGCAGCAGCCCCGACGTGGTCCTGACCCCCGTTCGCTGGCGCATCGCCGACGAAATGGTCGATTCGGCCGGGAACCCCCTCTCCGACCACGAGGCCATCCACGTGGACTTCGACTACCGACGCATCCGCTGAACCCGGACGGCATGGACGGCGCCGGCCGCGAACTCCCCTTCGACCTCGGGCCCTTCGCGGAACTCCCCCGGGCGTGCCGGACGCCCGAACTCCTGGCCGCCGCCGCCGCCGTCGACCAAGCCGTGGCCGCGGCCGCACGAGAGATCCTCGCCGAAGTCGGCGAGGAGGAAGAGGCCATCCCCCCGGAGCGGCGGCCCGCGCATCGCTGGCTGCGGGCGTTCCTCGCGCAGCGCCCGATCGCCGAGGACCCTGGCGCGCGGCTCGCCGCGGAGCTCGGACCCGCCCGACTGCGACCCTACACCGAGGCGGCGCTGGCGCTGGTCGAGCGCGCCGCCCGCTCCTACCCCGCCTTCTTGCGCGGAGAGGTGCTGGGCGCCCAGGTCCTGTTCGCCGCCGAGGCCCTGCCCTTGTGGGAGCGCTACTTCAGCGCCGCGAACCTGACCAACCACGCCATCAACGCACAAACCGCCGCGCTCGCCGAACGGACAACGCGCGGGCGCAAGGGGCTGCGGGCGCTCGAAGTCGGCGGAGGCTGCGGAAGCAGCGGCGCCCTCCTCCTCGAGGTACTCGGCGAACGAGTCGCTTGCTACACCTACACGGACATCGCCCCCGCCCTCATCGCGCGCGGGCGGCGAACCCTTCGGGCGGTCCCCACGCGCGCCGAGCGCACCTTCCGCCGCCTGGACATCGATCGTCCGCCGGCCGAGCAGGGCGTTCCCCCGGGCTCGGTGGACCTCCTTTGCGGCGTCAACGTCCTCCACGCAGCGCGCGACCTGGTCCGGTGCCTGCGCTCCCTGCGGGAGGCACTGGCGCCGGGGGGCACACTCGTTCTGGGCGAAGCCGTCCGGCCGCGACCCGACGCCGCGCTCGCCATCGAGTTCGTCTTCCAGCTCGCCGAAGGTTTCCGCCGCTTCACCCCGGTCGAGGGACTCCGCGAGCGCGGCGGCTTCCTCTGGTGGGAGGCCTGGCCCGAGCTCTTGCGGCGGGCAGGCTTCGCCGCGGTGGAGACCGCTCCGCGCGACATGAGCGCCGCGCTGCGCGCGCTCCCCTCGTACTCGCTCTGCGCTCTGGCCGCGACCCCATGAACTCGGACGCCCTGATCGACTGCCTCCCTCAGGAGCCGCCCTTCCGCTTCCTCGACGCCGTCCTCCGCCACGACCCCCCGCGCGAGGCGGTGGCGACCAAGACCTTTCCCCCCGGCGACCCCATCTTCGCGGGGCATCTGCCCGGCCAGCCCATCGTCCCCGGCGTCATCGTCCTCGAAGCCGCCGCCCAGCTCTGCGCCTTGGTCCTGCTCGAATCTCCCCCCGCGCCCGGCACCCGGGTGGGCGGCTACTTGGCCGGCGTGGCCCGCCTGCGCTACTTCCGCCGCGTAGGCCCTGGCGAGCGCATCACCCTCCGCGCCGCCCTGGAGCGGAAGCTGGGCACGGCCGCTCGCTTCGAGGTGGCGGCCGAGGTGGACGGCGAACGAGTCCTCCGCGGCCAGATCACCGTCGGCGGCATCTCCGGAGCGTGAACCCCTCGAGGACGCGGCGAACCCGAGGGCGGCCGGCCCGAAGAACCGCCAAGGCCCTGGGACCCACGGCGCCCCGCAAGGTCCACGGGCGCCTTCGCCCTTGAGGAGACCGCCCCCCCCTCCTAGGGTCTGGGTGTGAACGGCGGCGGGTCCAGGGTGTGCGAGGACTGCGGCTTCGAGAACGAAGCCGCCGCCTCCCGGTGCCTGCAGTGCGGCTCCTTCTCCCTGCGGCCGGCCGAAGGGCCCCCGCCCGCAGGCACCGGCGCGACGCCCAGCGAAGAGGCCGAGGCGAGCCCTCCCCCCGAAGACCCGCCC
>RFHU01000023.1 GCA_003695705.1 Planctomycetota bacterium | reverse complement strand
CTTCCATGTGCCTCTAGCATGACGCCTGCGCCGGAGAACGCTCGTCAAAGTACTGTTTTGCGCGTCGCGAAACGGTCACGGAGCCCCTGCAGCCCGGTCCGCCCTTCCGGGAGCGCCCAGGCGCTGACCCCCCTGGCCTCGGACCCCGCCCGAGCGCCCGCCCCAGCAGAACCCGCAGCAGGAACGGCTGGCGCGAACGGAGCGTGCCCGGGACGGACCTGCCGGGCGGTGTCCCAAAACCCGGTCGAGCCGGGCCCCACATGTGGGGTCTGGACGGAATTTCGCACGCGCCGCAGGGACGCAAAGCGTTTCGGCATAGCTCTTTCTGGCCGTGGCCTCCACCTTGCTAAGTCGTCTTCCGCAGAGCGCTCCACGCCCGGGAGCGCCCGATCCGGACGCTTTCTGCGTCCTCGGGCGCACGCCGGGGGGACGGCTCGCAGCGAGGGGAGAGACATGATCCAGCGACCCATGGCAAGGACCGCCGCCACCCTTGGCTCCGCCGCGGCGATCGCGCTGCCGGCCCTGCTGGCGGCGGGGTGCAGCGACTCGGGGGGAGGGCACGCCGTCGCGGGCTCCACCGCCGCGGGCTCCACCGCCGCGGGCTCCACCGCCGCGGGCTCCACCGCCGCGGGGAGCGGGTCGGGCGCAGGCGGCGGCGTCTCCCCCGTGGGACCCCTGCACCGCAAGGCCCTCGACTTCGAGCAGCTCATGCAGGCCCAGCACCTCGGCCTCGGCCAGGTACAGGACGTCGAGGTCACGGGCGGCCAAGTTCGCCGCCTCGGACACGGGCCCAGCCGGGTCCTGTGGACCGGTTTCTACGCCGCCAGCCAGGCCATGCGCTACCGCGCCACCCAAGACCCGGACGCCCTCGCCAGCCTCGAGCGCGCCCTGTGGACCCTGCACGACCTCGCCGAGATCGTGGGCGTCCCGGGCGTCATCGCCCGCGGCTACGACCTCCCCTCCATCGAGACCCAGGGCTACCCCGCCAGCGGGCGCTTCGCGGGCTACAACTACAACCCGGGGAAGCCGAGCCGCGACCAGTACACCGGCTGGTTCTACGGCGTGGCCCAAGGCTTCGCCCACGTGCAGGACCCTGCCCTGCGCCAGGCCCTCCAGCGCGACGTCGCGGCCATCTGCGACCGCCTGATGGCGAACAACCTGGAAATGAAGGCTCCCTGGGGACCGAACGGCCAGGTCATTACCTTCTTCGACCTCAAGCCCACCGGCTTCTACCAGAACCAGATCACCCCCCAGGCCTGGGCCACGGTCGACGACTTCCCCCTCAACCTGATCGCGCGTTCGGTTCCCTACGATCCGCAGCTCGCCGCGGCCATCGCCAACGCCCAGATCCCGCCCATTCGCGCGGGAGAGGCCTTGCGGGCGGTCTTCTTCTTCACCGTGGCCGCCGAGGTCACCGGCGACCCCCGCTACGCCGCCTACAAGGATCGCCTGCTCCACCAAGAAGGCTACGCCGACGTCCTCGACAAGTACCTGACGATCCTCGACGACCTGCTCCACGGGTACAACCTGCCGGTCGTCGAGGACACCTTGCGGCAACTCTTCCGCGCCCTCGGGGACATCCTGCAGGCCTACCTGGTGGCCCGCGGGCAGAACCAACTCGTCACCCAGGTCCTGGTCCCCCTCCTCTCGGGAACCATCGCCAACTGGCTGTCGGCCGCGGTCGTGGACGTGATCGCCTGGATCCAGGATCCGAACAACGCCGGCAAGCTGCAACGGGTCATGCAGTTCGGCCAGCTCCTCGCGACGGTGCTCGGGCTTGTTGGCCAGCAACAGCTCGCCGCCGACATCACCAACTTCATCACCAGCTACGGGCAGCACCTCAGCCGTCAGGGGCTCATCGATTTCTCCGACACGGTCCGCTCGCACCTGGGCACGAACCTCACCTACATGCCGCTCGGCCAGCTCTACGCCATGGAGACGAACCCGACGGTGAAGGCCCTCTACGGAAGGCTCATCGACCGCTACCACGGCTACATCGCGGGCGACCACAACGCCGTCGCGAACCTCGTCCACTACGCCTACGGCCCGCAGCCCAACCCCAACGACCGCCCCCACGTCGTCGAAGCGCTGCAGCGCTACCCCGTCGACCTGAGCATGCGCGAAGTCGACCACTCCAACGACCCCGGCCTCGTCGTCAGCCCCTGGCCCGACCGCTTCGGCCGCGTGGGGAACCGTGCGCTCGTGCCCCACTACTTCCCCATCGACCAGCGCGCCCCCGACGTCTTCCCCTGGCGCGGGCACCCGCGCCAGATCAAGTCGGGCACGAACCGCCCCGACCTGAAGGTCGCGCCCTTGGGCTACCTCTTCCCCTACTGGATGGCCCGCGACCTCGGGATCATCGGCCCGGCCGACTGATCCCGCCCCGGGTTCCGCCCAGCCTCCGCACTCCTCCGGGCCCCCCGCGGGGAGCTTGCACGCTCGCGCCGGCCGAACCTACCCTCGGGAAGTGAACGACGGCGCTCCTTCCACCCCACGGGCCGCTGGGCCCCCGCCGCGCGCCTCCCACCAGGTTGCCCCGAGCACCGCGGAGCCCCCGCCCACCCGGGCCGACGAGGCCCCGTCCACGGCCTTCGGCGAGGAGCAGCGGCCGCACGCCCCCGGCGCCTTCGGCTCGGCCCGCTTCCCGCCCCAAGATGCGGGCCCCGCCGGTCGACTCTTCGACCTGCGCGGCCGCGAAGTGAAGGTCGAAGGCGTGCTCGGACGCGGCGGCATGGGCGTCGTCTACCTGGTCCGCGACGGGACCCTCGGTCGCCAAGCCGCCCTCAAGCTCGCCCAGGGCCGGGACGCGCGCCGGCGGCGCCGCTTCCAACGCGAGGTCCTGGTCACCGCCCGCCTCGACCACCCGAACATACCCCCCGTCTACGACGCGGG
>RFHU01000295.1 GCA_003695705.1 Planctomycetota bacterium | reverse complement strand
GTTCGTCGACGGGAGGTTCGTCGACGGGAGGTTCGTCGACGGGAGGTTCGTCGACGGGAGGTTCGTCGACGGGAGGTTCGTAGACGGGAGGTTCGTCGACGGGAGGTTCGTAGACGGGAGGTTCGTCGACGGGCGCGCCCGGGAAGCGCGCCGTGAGGATCTTGCGGGCGCCGTCCCGCTCCACGACGATGGCCACCTCGCCCTGGGCCTCCGCCACGCGGCGGCGCAGATCTCCGAAGTCCGCCACGTGCTTTTCGCCGAAGCTCAGGATGCGATCTCCGGCTTGCAGGCCCGCGCGCTCCGCAACCGAGCCCGGAACCACCGAGGCCACGCGCACTCCTTCGCGCGTATCGATGGTCACCCCCAAGCGAGCGCGCCTTCCTCCCCGACGGGAGAAGAACTCCTTCAGTCGTTCGAGGGGGTTCCCCTCGCCGTCGAAGAGCCCCTCGAGACCCCTGGGAAGCCGCTTGCCGTCGAGGAACATCGCGCGGAGCTGCTCGAGCATGGCCTCCATGGTCCCGTCCCGCGCTTCTGCGTAGACGGGGCGCTCGTCTTCGTTGGCCGCCTGGTAGGCGAGACCGTAGGAGAAGCGGGCCACCTTGGCGATTCCTTCCATGTTCAGCTTGTCGCTGTCGTCGCTCGGGCGGTGGTAGTCGGGGTGCAGGCCCGTGAAGGGGACGACCACCGGGATCTTGGCGCCGTAGAAGGGCGCGTGGTCGCTGTTGGAGGTCAGGCTGTCCTTGAGGTCGAGGCTCAACTCCGCCCAGGCGCCGGCCATCTTCAGCCAGCGGGTGAGCGTCTCACCGCCGGTGGTCGCGCCCCACACGGTGAGGCGGTTCCCCTTCAGCTTGCCCACCATGTCGAGGTTGATCATCAACACGGGCCGGCTGGCGAAGGGGAGGTGCGCCACGAAGTAGCGGCTTCCCAAGAGCCCCCGCTCCTCACCGTCGAACCAAACGAAGACCACTCGCCGGCGAGGCCGTGCGCCGCTCTTGGCGAAGGCGCGCGCTACCTCGAGGATGGCGGCCGTCCCCGAGGCGTTGTCGTCGGCGCCGTTGTGGATCTTCCCGCGGCCCTTGCCAAAGGCGAGGCTGCCCATTTGGTAGCCCAGCCCCAGGTGGTCGTAGTGCGCCCCGATCACGACCATCTCGCCGTCCTCGCGCCCGGGAATCGTGGCGACGACGTTGCGCATGGACTTGCCCTGCCCCGAGAAGGGCTGAAAGTAGCCGCCGTCCTCGCCCGCAGGGACCAGTCCGAGGGCGGCGCACTGGGCCGCGAGCCAATCCCCCGCCCGACGCCCCCCCTCCGCGCCCGAGCCGCGACCTTGGAGCTCGTCCGAGGCGAGGAAGCGCACGTTCTCGGCCACCGTCTCGGTGCGAATGGCATCGGTACCGGGGGCGGGGGCGGCCGTCGCCAGGCCGGGCAAGAACGCGAGCAGGAGCCCAGTAGGGAGGTGGGTGGCGGTGCGGAGCATGGTCCCTTCCTTTCGCCGAGGGTCGCGCATCCATACGAGCGGAGGCAGCGGGCGTTGGGCGAGGAGAAGGTCGTTGCGTTTCCGGGACACAGAGCGACGACAGCGCGGCGGCCGCCCGGCCCCTCCCGCTCCTCCTGCGGGGCCTTGACAGCGCCTGCACAGCCCTCTACGAGTAGGAAAGGCCCCAACCACTCGCGACCCTTTGAGCGACCTTCCCCCTCCACGCATCCGCCTGCAGGTGCCCCGCGCCTCCCAGTACCTGGGCATGGTGCGGCGGGTGGTCGCCATGGCGGCCGAGCGGGTTGGTTTCGATCCCGAGGACGTGGACAAGATCGAGCTCGCCATCGACGAGGCGTGCTCGAACGCCGTGCTCTACGGGGGCGACGGCCCCGGTCTGCTCGACGTCGAGGTCGTCGTCACGCCGCAGCGCTTTGCGGTGACCCTGCGCGACGACGGGGAGGCTTTCGACTTCGAGGGGCGCGGCAACTTCGACCTCTCCGAACGGAACCGCTCCGTCGAGTACGGTGGCCTGGGGATCTACATCATCAAGAACTTCATGGACGAAGTCTCCTACCGGCACGACGAGCGGGGAAATACGCTCCGCATGGCCAAGCTGCGCTCGGTCGGGGTCTAGCAGCCGGGGGAACGGGTCTTGGCGGCGCCCGCCGTCGGTCCCGAGCCGGACGTCGCACCGCTTTCGCGCGGGCCTCGCGCGCCGGGGCCGAAGGCGGCGAGGATCGAGGCGAAGGGAAAGCCCACCACGCGGAGCACCCCGTCGGCGTCCAGGCGCAGCTCCGCGGTGTTCGGCGCGTGGAAGCGAGGGTCGTCGGGCGTGTAGGCGGCGCTGAGGAAGTGCAGGCGTTGGTTCGTCGAACCGACGAAGCGGCGCTGTGTGGTCCGCAGCGAGGCGACGTAGCGCCCGTCGACGAGGAGGTCGCAGTGCGCGAGAAGGCGCGAGCCTCGCGCGCGCAACTCCTCCAGCCGGTAGCCGCTGTAGGCCATGACCGTGAGCCCTCGCGCGCGCACTCGGGCCGCTAGGTCGGCGAGGGCGTCGTCTTGCTCGAAGGGCTCGCCGCCCAGCAGGCTGACCCCTTCCAGCCGGGGGCGACGCGCGCGCGCTGCGTCCACGCGGGCCAGGAGTTCGGCGACGGTGGTCGTGCGGCCGCCGCTGGGATTCCAGGTGTGCGGATTGCAGCAGCCTGGACAGCGCAGGCTGCAGCCCTGGGTCCAAAGGGCGAAGCGAAGTCCGGGGCCTTCGGCCTCGGTCGCCTCCACCAGGGACCAAATCCGCACCGGGCGCGCGGAGGTCGCGGCCTCGTGGGTGGCACTACTCGGTGATCTTGATGACGAGTTCGTAGTCGTCTCCCGAGCGGTGCTCGCGAACGCTGGTCACGGTGCCCAGGCTGCGGGCCTTGCGCTTGAGGGACTCGGCGTAGACCTCGCGCACGGCCTCGTTGAGTTCGGCATCGCGTTCGGCGTCGGTCTCCTCCAGTTCCCGCGCGATTTCCGCCAGGAGCTCGGACTCGACGGCCGCGCGCTCTTCGTCGCGGATCGAGAGCGAGCGCTCGAGGGAAGCCTGCTCCCGGCGACGACGCTCCTCTTCGTCCTCGAAGTCGCGGTCCCCGCGGACGGTGATGGTCCGGCTGCGCTCGAGGGTCTTGGCGAGTTCCACCTCGGCCTCGACGGTCAACTCTTCGAGGTCGACGCGTTCCACCACGCGACCGCGCCGGCGGCGGAGGACCTTGCCCTCGGACCCCTTCTCCTCTTCCCAGCCCTTCGCACGCAGGGCAGCGCGCAGGAGTTCGCGTTGTTCTGCGGCGGGGACGATCTTGGAAAGGGCGATCGTCTTCCTGCGCCGGTCCTTGGTGGCGACCACCTCGCGCACGCTTGCAGAGACGCGGATCACGTAGCTCTGGCTCATTCCGTCACTCTACCTCGGGTTTGACGCTCGGGCAGGGCGGCGAATACAACGTGCACATGATTCGCGCCCGCGCCGCCCTGGAAGCGCTCGAAGAGCAGACCCTCGCCTCCTATGGGTCTCGGAGCAGTCGCTCCCGGGGCAGGGCGCACGCAGAGCCCGAGCCCACCCTCCGCACCGCGCACCAGCGAGACCGCGACCGCGTTCTCCACAGCGAGGCCTTCCGACGCTTGCAGCACAAGACGCAGGTCTTCGCGGTCTACGAGGGCGATCGCTGCCGCACGCGGCTTACGCACACCATCGAGGTCAGCCAGATCGCGCGCTCCCTCGCCGCCTTTCTGGGCGCCAACGTGGACCTCGCCAACTGCATCGCGCTCATGCACGACCTGGGGCATCCGCCCTACGGGCACCAAGGCGAGGTCGAGCTGAACGCCCTGGCCCGTGAGCACGGCATCGAGGGGGGCTTCGACCACAATCTGCACTGCTTGCGCGTGGTGGATTGGCTCGAACGCCGCTACGAGTTCCCTGGCCTCAACCTGAGCTGGGAGGCACGGGAGGGCATCGCCAAGCACGCCACGGTCTTCGACTCGCCGACGACCCCCGAGGAGTTCCGAAACACTCCGCAGCCCGGCGTCGAAGCGCAGATCGCCAACCTAGCGGACACCCTCGCCTACGTCTCGCACGACGTGGAGGACGCCCTCTACTACGGGTTCTTCACCATGAACGAGCTCGCGGCCCTCGACCTCGACGTGGTCAACGAGGCCATCGCCGAGGCGGGGCTCGCCGGGGCCCCGCCGCGGCGCTACGTGCGGCACGGCGGGCTCACGCGGCGGATCATCGGACGCCTCGTCGGGGCGGTCCTCGACGAGACCGACCGCCGCCTCTCCGCGCTTGGAGAGGCGCCCACCCCCGACGACGTGCGCGCCCACCCCGAGCCCGTGGTCCGACTGCCCGAGGCGGAGGAGGAGCAGGTCGAGGTCTTGATCGGCTTCTTGCTGCGCCGCGTCTACCGCCATCCCTCGGTGGAGATCATGTGCGCCAAGGGCCGGCGCCTGCTGCGCGCCCTCTTCCTCCACTTCGTGGAGCATCCCGGCCACCTCCCCCGCCTCGTGCAGGAGCGACTCCGCAGCGAGGGCGACCCCGACGACGCTCGCCACGTGGCCCGCGTCGTCCTCGATTTCACCGCGGGGATCACCGACCGCCACGCGGTCACCCTCTACGAGCAGATCTTTTCGCCCACCGCGCCCCTGCTGCCCTACATTGACTGACCGAGCCTCTTCCTCCCTCGGCGAGCTCGCCGTCCCGGCCGACGACCCGCGCCTCTTCGGGCTGCGCTGCCTGCTTGGTCTCATGGACCGTCTGCGGGGCCCCGGGGGCTGTCCCTGGGACCGCCGGCAGACGCACGCGAGTCTGCGTGGCTACCTGCTCGAGGAGACCTACGAGCTTCTCGAAGCCCTCGACGCCGGCGACCTCGAGCACGTGCGCGAGGAGCTGGGCGACCTACTCTTCCAGGTCGTGTTCCACGCGCGCATTGCCGAGGAGGAGGGGCGTTTCCACCTTGGCGAGGTGGCTGCTGGGATCGCGCGGAAGCTCTACGGTCGGCATCCGCACGTCTTCGAAGACGGTGTGGCGCCGTCCAGCGACGAGGAGTTGGCTCGGGCGTGGGCAGCGCACAAGCGCCGCGAGGGCCGCCGGTCCGTCCTCGACGGGGTGCCTCGCGCCCTGCCGGCCCTCCTTCGAGCGCAGCGTGTGCAGGCGAAGGCCGCCCAGGTGGGGTTCGATTGGGGCGACGCCCGCGGTCCCCTCGAGAAGCTGGAAGAGGAGATCGACGAGCTGCGTGCCGAGATCGCCGGAGCCGACGCCGAGGCGGTTCGATCGGAACTCGGCGACGTGTTGTTCACCGCGGTCAACTTGGCCCGTCACCTTGGGGTGGACGCCGAGGCCGCGCTGCGGGAGGCCACCGAGCGCTTCGTGCGGCGGTTTCGGTGGGTCGAGGCTGCGGGGGGAGACTTGACCGCGCTCTCCGACGAGCGCCTCGAGGCCCTTTGGGAAGAGGCCAAGCAACGCCTCGAGGGCGAAGGAGGCTGAGGGTCCCCCAACCCACCTTGCCGGTTCGTGGGGGGAGCGGTCGCGGACGAGGACGATCCCTCGCCCAGCGAGCCCCTCTCCGTACAAAGATCGGACCCAGGCTTGTGCCTGGGTCCGAGCCAAGGACCAACGGAGAACCATGGGGAAAAGGTCGGGGATGGTGGCCCCCCGCTGGTGTATCCCCAGCCGGAAGATCCAACGCACAGCCAATGCCAAGCATAACTGTAGCCTCCTTGGTCTGGCGGTGCCGAGAAAGTGACCTTTTCGTGCACATGGGCGTCGGCAAGGTGCACGACAACGTGCTTGCGCCCGATCTCGTCGCTTTCGTGTTTTAGAACCCTGTTTCGCGCTCTGCCCGCGGTTTGCGATCGCTTCCCGCCGGCGCGGCCCGGAGGGCCTGCGGAGGGGCTGTGCACCCTTTGGAACGTGTCGCCGCCCTTGCCGAGGAAGGGGTTGCGGTCCGACTGGGGGGGAAAGGGCGGCGCAAGATCCACGTTCGGGG
>RFHU01000294.1 GCA_003695705.1 Planctomycetota bacterium | reverse complement strand
GGAGAAGCTGCCCGCGCCCCTTCGAGCTGCGCTCGTCGCCCCGTGCGGCTCCGCTCCTCGGAGGCGGCGAGTTCCTCGAGGAGTTCTGTGGCCACTTCGCCGAGGCGGGGCGCGCTGCGGGGCGGATGCTCGATCCCCAGGAAGCGCTCGGCGAAGCGCACGAAGCCGCGGTCGAAGACCTTGCGGGTGCGCAGCCACTTGGTCAGCTTGCGGTCGCTGAGTCCCCCCTCGACCACCCGCAGCCACTCCTTGAAGAGCACGAGGTGCCACTCCCACCGCTTGCCGGCGACCGAAGGGAAGTCGAGGAGCTGCATGGGGAGCACCATACAGCAGCCAGCCCCCGCCGGTCGAACGCCGCAGCCCGCCTCCGTTCCCGCCTTCTTCCGCTCTGCCCCACCGCAGAGGCCTGCCTCCCCTCGCCCCGCCCGCGAGGCTTCGCCGCAGCGCCCGTCGCTTTGGTCCCCCCGGCAGCGACGCCGGGTCGGCCTCCCGCCGACTGGCGCGCGCGCGCCGTCGGAGACACACTGGAGGGGTGGGCAGGCCTCCCTCGACGGTTCCGGACGGCTGGAGCGGAGGCCCTCGCCGCAGCCTCGGGCGGAGCAGCTCGGGCAGCCACGAGGCCCTCCCCCCGCGCATCGGCCCTTACCTGCTCGAAGGAGAGCTCGGCCGGGGAGGCATGGGCCGGGTCTACTCCGCGCGCCACGCCCAAACGGGCGCCAAGGTCGCGGTCAAGCTCCTCCTCGAGCCTTGCCCCGAGCTCTTCGCGCGCTTCCAGCGCGAAGTCGAAGCCCAGGCGCGCGCGGACCGGCATCCCAGCGTCCTCCGGATCCACACCGCCGGGCTCGCCGACGGCCGCGCCTACGTGGTCATGGACCTCGCTCCCGGCGGCTCGCTCGAAGAGCGCCTGCGGCGCGGGCCCCTCGCACCCCTCCAGGCCGCCGCCCTCGTGCGCGACCTCGCGCGGGGCCTGGCCCACGCCCACGCCTGCGGCGTTCTGCATCGCGACCTCAAGCCCGCCAACGTGCTCTTCGGCGAGCGCGGGGAGCCGCTGCTCACGGACTTCGGTCCGGCCCGCCTCGCCGGCAGCGACCGGCTGACCCGCACCGGCGAGGTCCTCGGCACTCCCGCCGCCATGGCCCCCGAGCAAGCCTTGGGCGAGGTGGACCGCATCGACGAACGCACCGACGTCTACGGGCTCGGAGCGCTCCTTTACGCCTGCCTGAGCGGACGATTGCCCTTCGAGGGCGGCACCCTCATCGCCACCCTCGACCGGGTCGTCCACCAAGCCCCGCAGGCCCCGAGTTCCGTGCAGCCCGGAGTCCCCTCGGCCCTCGAGGAGCTGTGCCTCGCGGCCCTCGCCAAGGATCCGGCGGACCGCCCGCCGAGCGCCGCGGCCTTCGCCGACGCGCTCGACGCTTTCCTCGCAGGCGCCGGCGCCCCGACCACCCCGCGCCGGCGAGGTGTCCTCCTCGCCGGCGCCCTCGCCGTTGGCGCCCTCGCCGTTGGCGTCCTCGCCGCTGCGCTCCTCGCGCGCTCTCCCCGCGCGGCGGCGCCGACCCCGGCGGCGGCGAGGCCCGAACCAGGGGCCGCCGCGGACCGGGCGACCGAGCGGCGCGCCCTCGGCCCCGTTGCCCGCGCCGAGGCCCTCCTCGCCCGCGGCGAGGTCGCAGGGGCCCTGCGCCTCCTGCGCGAGGCCGCCCCGATCGACCCCGCGGCCTGCCTGCGCCTCCTCCGGATCGGGCGCGAGCACCCCGAGGCCGGCGTGAGCGAAGAGGAGCGAAGCCGGCTCCTTGCCGGTCTCGCGCTACGGCCCGCGAGCAAGGATCCCGACCTGGAAGCCGAGGTCCTGACGGCCCTCTTCGCGCCGCCGTGTCGGTTCCCCCAAGACGCCCGGCGCCGCTTCCGCGCCTGGGCCAAGGCGCACGGCCGGGAGCGCCCGGCACGGGGCCGCGCCCTCGCGCGCCAGGCACTGAAGGGCCTTTCTCCGGAAGCGCGCGGGGCCTTCTACGAAGACCTGGCCGCGCTGCACCGAGACCTGCCCTCGGCGGTGTCGTTGCTGGCCGAGGAAGCGATCTCGGACCTCGCGCAGGGACGCTCCTACGGCGGAACGCACTTGGGCGCGGACCGCGCCCAGGACCCCCTCCAACTGCTCCTGGAGCTGGCAAAGAAGGACCACCCCGAGGCCCTCTACCTCCACACCTTCGTCGTCTGGAAGTTCGGGTTGGGCAGCGCGGCGGAGGTCCGCCGCGGCTTCCAACGAGCAGCCCGAGCGGGGAACCCGGACGCGCCTTGGGCCCTCTCCCTGCTGGCGGCGGAGCAGGGGAGGGAGGAGGAGCAGCGGAAGTTCCTGGACAAGGCGGTCGCTTGCAAGAGCCGGCCCGGCCTCGTCTGGCAAGCGGTCCTCCTCGCCGACGAGGATCCCGAGCGCGCCCGAACCCTCCTCGAGAGGCGCCTCCCCCTCTGGAGGAACCCCCTGGGCCCCGAGTACGACTACCGGGCCCGGGCCCACTGCGTGCTCGGCAAGCTGCTCCTGCGGGGCTCCCCGTCCCCTACGGAGCGCGCGCGGGCGCTCGAGCTCCTGCGCGGCGCGGCGGGCGCCGGCAACGCCGAGGCACGGGAGCTCCTCGAGTCCCTCGACGCCGCGCGCTGAGCCGGCGCGCTTGCCGGGCTCCCCCTTCGCGGCGGCGCGCCGCAGGGCGAGGGATTATGATTCGCCCCCCCAGCGACCGCGGAGCAGGCATGGCCCCGACCTTCCAAGACATCATCCTCACCCTGCACGGCTACTGGTCCCGCCAGGGTGCGCTCATCGTCATGCCCTACGACACCGAGAAGGGCGCCGGAACCCTCAACCCCCACACCTTCCTGCGCGCGCTGGGACCCGAGCCCTGGCGCGCCGCCTACGTGGAACCTTCGCGACGCCCCACCGACGGTCGCTACGGCAAGAATCCCTTCCGCCTCCAGCACTACTACCAGTACCAGTGCGTCCTCAAGCCGGCGCCGGCCAACGCCCAGGAACTCTACGAAGGCAGCCTGCGCGAGCTGGGCATCGACACCGCCCTGCACGACCTGCGCTACGTGGAGGACGACTGGGAGCAGGCCACCTTCGGCTGCGCCGGGCTGGGCTGGGAGGTGTGGCTCGACGGCATGGAGGTCAGCCAATTCACCTACTTCCAGCAGGTCGGAGGCCTCGAGGTGGACCCCGTCACCTTCGAGATCACCTACGGCCTCGAGCGGATCGCCATGTTCCTCCAGGGCGTGGACAGCGTGTTCGACCTGGCCTGGGGGCACGGGGTGACCTACGCCGACCTGCACCTCGAGACCGAGCGCCAGTGCTCCCGTTACAACTTCGAAGAAGCCGACGTGGAGTTGCATCGACGCCGCTTCGAAGAGCACTACGGAGAGGCCTACCGGCTGCTCAGCTTCCACAGCGAAGACGAGAAGGACTCGCTGGTCTACCCCGCCTACGACTACCTGCTCAAGGCCAGCCACTCCTTCAATCTGCTCCACGCCCGCGGCGCGCTCTCGGTCGCCCAGCGCGCCGAATACGTGGATCGGATTCGCCGGCTCGCCGGGACCCTCGCGCAGGTCGTCGTGCGCCAGCGCGAGGCCCTCGGGCACCCCCTCTTGCGCCACCAGCACGCCGAGGAGACCGCCTGATGCCCGACCTGCTCCTCGAGCTCGCCTGCGAAGAGCTCCCCGCCCGGTTCATCGAGCGCGCCCTCTCGGCCCTCGCCGACCTCGCCCGCGGCGGCCTCGAGGCCGAGGGCCTCGCCCCCGCCGAGGTCCGCGTCGGCGGCACGCCCCGGCGGCTCGCTCTCTGGGCGGGCGGCCTCCCCGAGCGCCAGCCCGACCGGACCATCGAGAAGGCGGGGCCGCGGGCGTCGGCCGCCAAGAAGGACGGCGCCTGGACCCAGGCCGCCGTGAAATTCGCCGAGTCGCAGGGCCTGCGCCCCGAGGACCTCGAGGTCCGCGCCATCGAGAAGAAGGGCAAGACGGCGGACTACCTCTACGCGCGTCGCCACGTTCCCGGTCGCCCCGCGCTCGAGGTGCTCGCCGAGGCCATCCCCAGCTGGATCGAGCGCATTCCCTTCGCCAAGTCCATGCGCTGGGTCCCCGGGAGCAAGGTCCGCTTCGGTCGCCCCTTGCGCGGCATCGCGGCCCTGCTTGGCGATCCGGATCTCGAAAGCGCGGAGGTCGTCCCCGTGCGCTGGGCGAAACTCGCCGCCGGCCGCGAGGTGGTCGGGCACCGCTTCCTCTTCCCCGAACCCTTCAGCCTCCGCTCCGCCTCCTGGGAGGAATACGTGGCGGCCTTGCGCGAGCGGAAGGTCATCGTGGACCCCGCCGAGCGCCGCGCCGTGGTCGAGGTGGGACTGCGGGAGCACCTTGGGGAGGAGGGGCTCGCCCGCCACCGGCGGCTGGTCGACGAGGTCACGGGGCTCGTCGAGTGGCCGGTCGTCGACGTCGGCGCCTTCGACGCACGCCTCCTTGCCCTCCCCGAGATCGTCATCGTCTCGGCCATGACGAACCACCAGCGCTACTTCCCCATCCACGACGCGGCGGGCAAGCTGCAGAACCGCTTCGCCTACGTGGCGAACCGCCCCCTGCATCCGGTCATCCGCCACGGCAACGAGCGGGTGCTCAACGCCCGCCTCAGCGACGCGCTCTTCTTCTACCGCCTCGACCTCGAAACCGGCCTCGACCGGCGCGCCGAGGGGCTCGGAAGCATCGTCTTCATGCAGGAGCTCGGCTCCCTCGCGGATCGGGTGCCCCGCGTGAAGGCCCTCGCCATCGCGGTCGCCAAGGCCGCGGGCTGGATCCCCGCCGACGCCGCCCCGCCCGACTCCGGGCTCAAGATCACCAGCTCGCGCTCGCCGCTCCTGCTCCACCTGCACTTGGCCGCCGAGCTGGCACGGGCGGACCTGCTCACCGAGGTGGTGGGCGAGTTCCCCGAATTGCAGGGAGAGATGGGCGCCATCTACGCGCGCGAGCAGTGGCCCGACGAAGTCGCCGAGGCCATCCGCGAGGCCTACCTCCCCCGCGGCGAAGGAGACGCGCTGCCCGAGACGCGCGCGGGGATCTGCCTGGCCATCGCCGACAAGCTCGACACCATCGTCTGCGCCTGGGCGACCGGGAAGAAGCCCACCGGGAGCGGCGATCCCTTTGCTGTTCGCCGCAGCGCGCTGGGGATCTTGCGCATCCTGCGTGCCCGCGAGCTGGACCTCGGCCTGCGCCCACTCATCAGCGCGGCCGTGGACCAGCTCCCCGGCGAACTCCGCCGCGAAGGCCTCGCCGACGAAGTGGAGGCCTTCTTCCGCGACCGGCTGCGCGTTCTCGCTGGCGATCCGCGCAAGGGCGAGGGACGGGACAAGCGCCTCGTCGCCAAGGTGCTCGCCTCGGGGCGCGACCCGAGCAACGTGGTCGACTTCTGGCGTCGCCTCGACGCGCTGGAGACCCTCGCCCGCGACGAGCGCTTCGGTCCGCTCTGCGAACTCGTCGATCGCACCCGGACCATCACCCAGAAGAACGGGGCGGACGTGGACCCCGAGGACGTCGACGTCTCGCGGCTCGAGCACCCCGCCGAGAAGGCGCTCCACGAGGCCATCGCCGGTTGTCGCGCGGACATCCGCGCGGCCATCGAAGAGGGGCGCTACGTCGACGCCGGGCGCCGCTACGTCGACGCGCTGGCCGAGGTCACACACACCTTCTTCGAGCCCGCCCCCACCGGGGTCTTCGTCATGGACGAAGACCCGCGCCTGCGCACCAACCGCCTCGCGCTCCTCAAACAGGTCCACGCCCTCCTCGCCGAGGGCTTCGTCGACCTCGCCGCGACGGGCTGACGACTCGCCGGCCGCGGTCGCTCACTCGCCAGGGCTCGGCGTCTCCGCGCAGCCGAGCAACTCCTCGAGGAGGAGCGCTGCGCGGAGGCGGCGCAAGGTCGCCTCGCAGCGCGCGCGTACTGCGTCGGGGGCGAGGCCGAACACCCGGCCGATCTCCTCCGGCGAGTAGACGTTCCCGTCGGCCCAGCCGCGGCGCAGGCGCAGGAGCTCTCGTTCGCGAAAGGGGAGCCCGGCGAGGTGCAGGTCGATCAGCGCCCGCGCCTCGGGGCTGGGGGCGAGGACCGGGCCCCTGCGCAGCGCCACCGCAGCGGGATCGTCGAGGTAGGCCGCGGCCTCGACCGCGGCGGCGCTGAGGACGCCCGCACGCTGGGCGGCGCGCAGCCGCTTCAGCCTCGCCTCGAGGACGAAACGGCGGCGTTGCGGGCTGCGGAGCGTCGACTCGGCCATGCCTGCCTCCGAACTCGTCCCCGGCCCTCCCGCCCGCGGCAGGGGGGCGAGAGCCCCCTCCGCGGTCCGAAACGGCCCGGATCGGACCGCAAGCACGCTACCAGACCGCGGGTCCTTCGAGGCGCGGCAAGTTCGGGGCGGCTCGGGCGGGACCGAGGCGAGGCCGTCCCCGCCCTGCCCGGTAGAATCCGGGCCATGAGTCAGGGCTACGAAGTCGTCGTCGTCGGAGCGGGCCACGCGGGCGTCGAAGCCGCGCTGGCGGCGGCGCGCATGGGCCGTCGCACCCTCCTCCTCACCGCGAACCTGGACACGGTGGGCAAGATGTCCTGCAACCCCGCCATCGGCGGGCAGGCCAAGGGCCAGATCGCGCGCGAGGTGGACGCCCTCGGCGGCGCCATGGGCCGCGCCATCGACGCGGTCGGCATCCACTTCAAGCTGTTGAACACGAGCAAGGGTCCTGCGGTGCAGGCCCCCCGCGCGCAGGCCGACCGCGCCCGCTACGCTGCCTTCCTCAAGGCGCTCTGCGAGCGCCAGCCCGGACTCACGCTCCGCCAAGAGCTCGTCTCCGACGTGCTCGTGGAGGACGGCCGCGCCCGCGGCGTCGTCGTCGCTGGCGAGCGGACCTACCGCGGCGAGGCCGTCGTCCTCACTTGCGGAACCTTTCTGCGCGGCGTGCTCCACCTCGGCGCGCAGCGTAGCCGGGGTGGGCGCATGGGCGAGCCTCCTTCGGGCCTCCTCGCCGCGCTCGAGGCCCACGGCGTGCGCTCCATGCGTCTGAAGACGGGGACACCTCCGCGCGTGAACGCGCGGAGCATCGACACCCGACGCATGGAGCCCCAGCCCGGGGACGAGGAGCCGACCTTCTTCTCCTTCCTCACCGAGGAAGGGCCGCAGCTCCCCCAGCGCTCGTGCTGGATCACGCGCACCACCCCCGCCTCCCACCGCATCCTGCGGGAGAACATGCACCGCTCCCCCCTCTACTCGGGGGCCATCGAGGGGATCGGGCCGCGCTACTGCCCCTCGATCGAGGACAAGGTGGTCAAGTTCCCCGAGCGCGAGGCGCACCAGGTCTTCGTGGAGCCGGAAGGGCTCGACACCGAAGAGGTCTACCTGAACGGGATCTCCACCTCCATGCCGCCCGACGTCCAGGAAGCCCTCGTGCGGTCGATCCCCGGCCTCGAACGAGCGGAGATCCTTCGCTACGGCTACGCGGTCGAATACGACGCCTTTCCGCCCGACCAGCTCCTCCCCACCCTGGAGACCCGCGCCATTCCAGCCCTGTTCTTCGCCGGGCAGATCAACGGCACCACCGGCTACGAGGAGGCCGCGGCCCAAGGCATCGTCGCGGGCATCAACGCCGCGCGCCACGCCCGCGGCGAGGACGGCGTCGTCCTCGAGCGACACGAGGCCTACATCGGCGTCCTCATCGACGACCTGGTGACCCGCGGCACCGACGAGCCCTACCGCATGTTCAGCTCGCGCGCCGAGCACCGGCTCCTCTTGCGCCACGACAACGCCGACCAGCGCCTCACCCCGCTCGGGCGCTCCCTCGGACTGGTGGGGGACGAACGCTGGGAACGCTTTGAGCGCAAGCGCGCCGCCCTCGAGGAAGGCCGTCGCGCCTTCGCGGCCCGACCGGACAAGGCGCGGGCCATGCGCCGCCAGGGAGCGCGTCTGGCCGAGGTCGCCGCCGACATGCCCGCCGTCCTCGCCCTCCCCGCCGAGGTCCGGCGCGCGCTCGAGGTGGAGCTACGCTACGCCGGCTACATCGAGCGCCAGGAAGCTTCGGTGCTCCGCACCCGGGCGCTGGCGGAGACCCTCCTCCCCGCCGACCTCCCCTACGCCGAACTCGACGGCCTCAGCAACGAAGCCCGTCAGAAGCTGGCCGCGCGCCCGCCCCGTACCCTCGGCCAGGCCTCGCGCATTCCGGGGGTCAGCCCCGCCGACGTCTCCGCCCTCCTCGTGCACCTCAAGGCCCGCGGCGTTCGCCTGCGCCCTGCCTGAACCCCCCTCCGCCCGAGCCCTGCCCGGAGGCAGCGCGCCCAGGACGCTCGCGCCCGCGACCCCCGTGCGCGAGAGCCTTCGGCCCCACGGGTCCCGCCCGGGCCCAGGC
>RFHU01000293.1 GCA_003695705.1 Planctomycetota bacterium | reverse complement strand
TCCGCAGGCTCCCCGGCCAGTCGCCAGGCCCGTCGCCAGGCCTTGCGCAGGCGCGCAGGAACCCCGGAGGCGAGGGCCAGGCGGTCGCCGCGCACGGGATGCAGCAGGGAGAGCCTGCGGGCGTGGAGGGCCAAGCGCTTGAGGTAGAGGCGCGCGGTGAGTTCGCACAGCCCTTCGCCGTGCCGCGGGTCCGCCAGCACCGGGCAGCCCAGGGAGGCGAGGTGGATGCGGAGCTGGTGGGTGCGACCGCTGATCGGCTTCAGCCGCAGCCAGCTCACCGGGCCGGCCCGGGCGACCAGCTCGTAGCGGGTCAGGGCCTCCTTGCCGCCGACGGGCGCGGTCACCTCGCCGCGAGGGCGGGGCGGCGCGCCGCGCACCAAGGCGCAGTACTCCTTGTCGACTTCCCGCGCCCGGAAGGCAGCGACCAGCCCCTCGTAGCCGCGCAGGCTGCGGCCGATCACGAGCACGCCCGAGGTGCCGGCGTCCAGACGATGCGCGAGGCCGTAGCTCCGCGCCGCGCCCAGCTCCAAGAGTTCGGGGTAGCGCGCCACGAGTCCGTTGAGCAGGGTGTCGCTTCCGTGCCCCGGTCCCGGGTGCACCGCCAGCGGCGCAGGCTTGTCGACCGCCACCAGGTCGACGTCCTCGTGGAGGAGCCGCAAGGTGAGCTTCCGGTTCGGGAGCGGCGGAGGCCGCTTGCCGCGCGGCGGCGAGAGCTCGACGGGCTCCCCCGCCCGGACTCGATGTCCGCGGCGCAGCGGGCGGCCCGCCGCGAGCACTCGCCCCTGGCGGAGGAGCTTGTGGACGTGGTCGGGGGCCGCTCCCAGCCGACGGCGGAGGAAACGCTCCACCCGCTGGCCATCCTCGCGCGGACCGGGGACCAGGCGTTGGTTCACGGCGCTATACTGACTGCTTCCACATGGCCTTGGGCGAACTCGAGCAGGCCTTCGCAGAGAACCTGATCCTGGCCGGGGCGGTCCGCGCGACCCGGCTCTTGTATGCGCTGCGCCTCCGCGAGCACGACGAGCGTCCCCTCTGGGAGCTCGTCGGGCACCTGCAGCTCGCCTCCCCCTCGGCCATCGCCGAGGCGCGCACGACCGCCGAGGCGGCGCTCTCCGCCGCCGGAGCCTCCGCGTTCTCCTTCGGCGCCGGCGCCTTCGTCGGGCCGTGGGAACTCGTGGAAGAACGGGGCCGATCCTTTGGCGGCGAGGTGTGGCTCGCGCGCCGAGGGGACGAGTTGGCCACACTCCGGCTGCTCGCTCCGGGGAGCGGGCGCGATCCTGTTCGCACCGCCCGCTTCGTCGAACGCTCCAACGCAGGGCTGGCTCCGCCCCACCCCGCCATCCTCAAGATCGACGAGGCCGCCGAAGACTTTGGCTGGCTCTACGCGGCGACGGTCGGACTCGACTTTCAGACCCTCGCGGCCTTGCGTGCCCAGGGTCCCCTCGACGAAGCCACCAGCATCGCCATCGCCCAGAGCCTGGCGGGATCGCTCTCGGTGGTTCACGACCTCGGGGTGGTTCACGGCGGCCTCAATCCCCTGGCGGTACTCGTGCGGGAGCAACGCACCTACGTTTCCGACTTCGGGGTCGGCTCCACGGTCCTCGATGGCCCCGTGGCCGGCAACCGTCCCGGCGGGAGGTTGGGGGTCCTGCTCTACGCCTCGCCCGCGCTCGTCGCGGGGGACGAGCACCGCGGCCTCGACGCCCGTGACGACTTCTACTCCCTCGGCGCCTTGCTCCTCGATTGCGTCAGCGGGCCTGGGGCTCCCGAGCAGCGCGCCGCCCCGGACGCCCCTTGGTTCGTCGAGCCCCCCGTCGGGCCCGGGCTGCGCATCGTCATCGCCCGGCTTCTCGGCGCGCATCCCGACGGCAGCTACGCCACCGCGCGCGGTGTGCTCGAAGACCTCGGCCGTGTGGCCGCGGGCGGGCTGCCTGGGCCCGTCGCCGAGGGAAGTTCGGTGCGGGGGCGCCGAGCCGAGGGCGCGGCGCCCCAGCAGGTGCTGACCGCCCAGGACCTCCTCGACGCCTCCTTCTCCGGAGAGGGCACTGGCCTCCTCGAGGTGGCCGCGGCCCTCGCCGCGCCCGCCGCAGAGGGCACCGCAACCGATGCCGCTGCGCCGCCGCCGAAGGCGGCCACTCCCCCGAGCGACGCCGCCGGTCCGATCCAGGCTCCGCGAGCCGGCGCTCCCGTTCCGCCGCAGCGCAAGCGCCCCTCGTACCGCGCCCCCAAGGCGCGTGCTTCCCTCGCCGAATTGGCCGCCAAGCCCTCCGCTCGCCGGAGCGGCAGCGGCTGGGCGCTCTTCTTCTCCACCCTCCTGCTCGTCGGCGTCGGCGCCGTCGCCGTGCACGCGCTCACGCGCCCCCAGGGCGTGCTGCGGGTGCGTGACCTCTACGCGCGCGTTGAGGCCGAGCTGGCGGGCGAGGGCCCGCGCTACGCGTGGGCCCTCGAGCGCATCGACGCCGCCTTGCGCGACGCCCCCTCGGCGCCCGCTGAGGTCCTGCGCGACGGGGTCGCGCTGCGCGCGCGCGTTCTGACCGCTGCCGAGGAGGAGCGTCGGCGGCTCTGGCCGGTCTCTTCCGAGCCCCTCTCCCCTCCGGGCGACGCGCTCCGCGCGCGGATCAACGACTTCCTCTTGCGCGCTGCGGGGCTGCCGGCGGAAGCCCTGCTCCGCTACGACCTCGCCCGCGCCGAAAAGGAGCAGAAACGGTTCGTCTGGGGCCGTCTGGGCGACGCCCTCCTTGCCGCCGGGCAGCCTGCCGCCGCCCTCCAGGCCTATCGGAACGGAGGATCGCGCCACGGGCAGCGCCGGGCGCGTCTGGCCCGAGAAGCCCTCGTCTACCTGCCCGGCGGTCCCTACCTGGTGCCCGAGGCCGGAGGGGAGAACCTGCGCGTCGTCTTTCGGGCGCCCTGCTACGTGGGACGTCGCGAGGTCACGCGCGGCGAGTACGGGGCCTTCCTCGCGGCCCTGGCGGACGCCGCTCCCGGCGACCGGCATCGCTTCTGCGCCCGCGACGTCGAGCCGCCCGACAAGGACCACACGCCCAGCCTCTGGAGCCCGCGCGCGGCCGTTGGCCGAGACCTCCCGGCCACGGGCCTGGACGCCTTCGACGCCATCGCCTACGCCGGTTGGCGGAGGGCGCTGGTTTGCGACGTGGAAACGCTCGAGGCCGCGGCGCGTGGGCCGCTCGGCCTCGAGCGTCCCTGGGGTGCCGCCCCGCCCGAACCCCTCTTTGCCAACTTCGCCGGCGCCTTCGGCGCCCTGCTCCCCGCAGGCAGTCTCCCCGGAGGCGCTGCCCCTTGCGGTGCCCTGGACCTCCTCGGCAACGCCGCGGAGTGGGCCCGCCGCGGAGAAGGGGAGTGGGTCTCCTTCGGTGGCGACTTCCGTACCCCTCCCGCGGCCCTCGCGCCCACGGTTGGCGAAGTCCTGGCGCCCGACACCCGGCGGGACTCCCTGGGCTTTCGGATCCTCCTCCCCGTTCCCGCCGGCGACGCCGCCGAGGGCGACGGCGTCGCAGGGCCTTGAACTCAGGTCCGCGGAGCGGAGCGGCCGCCGCATGGACGCCTCGACAGAGCACGCACTTCGAGCGCGCGCGCTCCCCGCGACGGGGAGCGGCCCGCGGTGAGCGACGCCCGCCTGCGCGCCCTGGAGCGCCGTTACCGGCGCAGTGGATGCCTCGAGGATCACGTGCGCTACCTGCGCTCTGCCTTGCGTGCGTCCGCCTTGTCCGCCGAGCGACTGGGCTTGGCCGCTGCGCTCGGTCACCCGGCGGCGCGCGCGGTCTTGGGCGCCGATGCCCCTCCGCTCCTCGAAGCCCTGCTCGACGATCCTCTTCCTCGTGCCCTTGGACCGCTCTCCCCCGCCGGCGACGAAGCCCTCTCCGCTTGGGCTCAGGCCCTCGCCGGCTGGGGGCAGCGCGTCGCCGTCGGCGGGGCCGTGGCCGCCGCCGAGGCGGTCCTGCCGCGCTGGACCTGGGAGCATCCGAGCGCGGCGCGCCCCTGGCCCGCGTCGGCCGGCGCGCCTCCGGACGCGCGTCCGGCCCTCGCCTTGGAGGCGGCCCGCGGCTGGCTGCACGATCCGGGGCCCGCGCGGGCGCGCGCGGCCGCCCGCGCGGCCGAGGCGGTGCGCGAGGTCCTGGAGGGCACCTTCTACGCCTGGGCCATGGACGCCGCCATGGCCTGCGCCCAGGCCGCCCTCCTCGCGGCCCTGGGCGACGGAGGAGACCCCGCTTCCCCGCTGGCCTTCTGCCTGCGGTGCGCACGCGATGCCGAGAGCGCCTGGCGCCGACAGGAGGCCGCCCGCGCGGGGCGACGGCCGCTTCTTGCCTCCGTTGGCCGCCGGAACGCCGAAGCGTGGCTGCGGAATCGGGTCGCGTCCGCGCTCGTCGCCTGGGCCCTCGACGAGCCTCCTCCCGGCGAGGCGGCCTAGAATCGTACCGTAGGGTATCCCGAGGTCGATTCGCCGCGCAGGGGCGGCGGAACCCGCGAAGGGACCCAAAGGCTCGTCGTGCGAAGCGTTCCCGTCGTTCTCTGCGTCTCCTGGGCGGTCCTGTTCGCAGGGGGACCCGGTCGCACGGCCGAGCCGTCCGAGCCGCCCGCTTGGCGCGACCTTGCCCCCCCGGAGTCGCCCGCCGTGCCCCCCGAGCCCGTGGACCTTCCGGTGCAGACGACGGAGGGCGTGGCGCGCCTCTTCGTCCGCGAGGCGGCGCGCGGCGGCTGGGAATCCCTTGCCCGCGCCGTGGAGGGCCTCCTGGGAGACGAGGGCCTGCGGCAGCGCGTCCAACGGGCGACGGGCCCAGGTCCTCCCTGGCGCGGGGCGCTTCCGGAGTTGGCGGTTCGCATCCAGAGACTGCCGCCCGCTGCCTGCGCTGCGCTGCGCGCGCGCCTGGCTCCCGTGCGCGAAGAGCTGCTCGCCGGCGCTCGCCTGCGCGACCTCCTGGCGGCCTTCCCGCGCTCCCCCGAGGCGTCGCTCGCGGCGGCGCGCTTGGGCGACCGCGCCGTCGAGCGAGGCGACCTCGAAGGGGCGAGTCTCTACTGGCGTGCCGGGCTCCGCGCCGATCCCGCCTCCGAGGGCCTGCGCCGCCGACTCCTCTGGGCGCGGACCCGGTCGCGGCTCGACGCCTTCGGCGCGGGTCGGCTGGGACGGGTGCGTGGACTCGGTGCGCCTCCTGCATTGGCCTGGTGGCGTTGCGCGCCCCACCGGCGCGGTGCGGAGCGCCCGGTGGCGGCCGATGGGCGCCGTGTCTACTTCGACGGAGGCGGTTCTCTCTGGGCCGCGAGCCTCCGCGACGGCCGCCTGCGCTGGCGGCGCGCCGCCGCAGACTTCCGGCTGCTCGCCGCCGGACCTCGGTTGTTGGCTGCTTCGACTGCCCGCCTCGACGCCCTCGAGCCCGCCAGCGGAGAGCAGCGTTGGTCCTTTGCGCTCGACTCCGTGGCGCGCGACGGCCTCTTGCCCCGGGACGGCTTCCGCGCGCTCGCCTGGAGCGAGTGTGGACCCCTGGCCCTGGCGACGGTCGAGGGGATCTGGACGCTCCTGTCCTTCGACGAGGCGGGGCGGCTGCGCTGGCGTACGAGGCTCTGGGCGCAGCGTGCCCACGACGTGGTCTCGTCCCCCCTGGTCGCCCGCTTCTCGGTCCCCTACGCCTCCCCCTGCCGCAACCCCGAAGACACCGAGGCGGAGTGCCCCGGCCGCGCGGGCAAGATCGGCGTCCACCCGGAGCGCGAGGAAGTGCGGGTGCGCGTGTTCGCCAGCGGGCCGCCCCGTCGCATCGTGGGCGACGGGGCGCTTGCGATCCTTGGCGACGCCGCCTTTCTCACGGCGGAGGGGCTGGTGGCCTCGGTGGGGATCGCGCGCGGGGAACTGCGCTGGCTGCGGGCGCGACTCACCGGGCTCCGTGTGGGCGGACGCGGTCGCGCGCGACCGGCCATCGCCGCGAGCGCGACGGCTCTCACCACCGTCACGGCGAGCGGCCTCTTGGTCCGGCTCGATCCCCTCACCGGCCGCACGCTGGCCCTGCCGGCTGTCCCGCCCGTCGATGGGGACGGGGAGCTCCCCCCTGCCTACGCCCTCTCCTTTGCCCCCCTCGTCCTCGGTTGGGGCGACGGCGCCCGGGACCTGCGTGCCGGCGCGGCAGGGACGCCCCTGGGCCGGAGCGGCGGCCCCCGGGACCGAGGTTGCGCGCACGCAGGCCGCCTCTACTTGCCCACCGCGGGAGGGCTGGAGGTTTGGCCCCTCGCGGGGGCGGACGGCGCGGCGGACTCCTTGCCCTGGCCGGTCGGGGCTGCGGCCCGCCCCTTCGCGTTCCCCGCAGGCGTCGTCCTGGCGGGCCGCGACGGGGTTGGTTTCCTTTCCGCCGCGCCGGTCGCCCTCGAACCAAGGCTTCCCGCGCGTCCCGGCGTCGCCGAGCTGGGCGCCGGGCACTGGCGAATACGGCTGGCCGCCGAGATCGCCCTGCGACGCGCCATCCTCTCTGGCAACGGGGGCCTGCGCGAAGCCCTGCGCGCCGGTCGCACCAGCGAAGACCTCGAGCTTGCCAGCGCGTGCGAACGCCTGAGCGCGCTCGCCGAGCGCGCCGCGCGCTGGCGTCGCATCGCGCCGGGTGCACCGCAGCCTCTCGTCGAGGCCTACCTGAGCGGAGGCGGGCTCGAGCGCCTTGCGCCCCTCTGCGAGCACCTCGCCGCCGGTGGCGAGGGGCTGGCCGAGGCACTGGCGGGCGAGATCCTCGCCGCCGAAACGACCGCCGAGAAGACCGCGCTCCTCGAGCGCCTTCTGCTGGTGGACCGGAGGACGCGCGGCGCGCTCCTCGCCCGCACGCGGACCGACCCGCGTCCGGGCGTCGTGCGCGCCGGCGCCCAGCTTTGCGTGCGACTCGCCCGCGCGGGGCGAGAGGGCCTCCTCCGCCGCCTCCTCGCCGACGAGGCGCTGGCGGCCCTCCCGGATGGGGCGGCGGTGCGCGCCTTGGCGACCCTGGGGACCCCGGAACTCTGGCGGCGCCTCGCGCCGACGGGGCGCGGCACTCCGGACGTATTGCAGGCCGTGCGCACCTGGTGCCTCGCCAACCCCGGCCCGCCCGCCGACCCTGACCTGCTCTTGGCGGAGCTGCGTCCCTTCCTGCAGGAGCGTTCTCGATGAAGCCGCCGCGTCGCCGCCCGGCCAGCGCGCTCCACCGAACGGCGTGGTCTACGCGCCCTTGGCCGACGCTCCTTTGTGGCCTCGCCTTGCTCTGCGCGTGCGTGTCCCCCGCGGCGCCCGTGGCGCACGACGATCCGGATCTCCCCCTGCGCAGCGGAGTTCGGATCCGCTTGCGCAGCGACCTCCCTCCGCAGGAGGCCGAAGCCTGCCTGTCCCGCCTCGAGGTCATCGAGGGCGCCATCGACAGCGCCTTTCCCTGGCTGGAGGAGCCCCCCGGTCCGCGGACGACCCTCGTTTTGGCGGATCCCGCCCGCTACGCGCTTCACGCGAGCGACCACGAGGCCGACCCGGCGAGCGACGCCTTCGTGTGCGCGGAGGGCGAGGTGGTGGCGCGGCATCGGCCTTCGGTCGTCGACGACCGGCCCCCGTTCCCGACAGAGCCAAGCGTGCGTCCCCTCGCCGCGGCGCTTCTGCGGCGCCGCCTGCTCGCACGCTACGGCGCGGACCTTCCGCCGACGTGGATCGAGGAAGGGCTCGCGCAAGTGACCGTGGACCTCGCGGCCTCGGCCCTGGGCGAAGAGGGGCCCCTCCGCCGCCGCACCTTGGAGCGCCTGGTCGACGCGACCCTTCCCCTCTATTTGGGGGGCCGACCCGCGCTGGCCCGTCTTCTGGCGGCCAGGGGAAGGGCGGAAATGCGTCGCGCGGGCAACGCCGCGCTCGCTTGGGGTGCGGTCCGTTTCCTCCTCGCCGACGCGCAGCGCAGTCGCCTCGTTTCGGCCGCGTTGGCGGAAGCAGGTGGCCTTCCGAGCGCCGAGGAGGACTGGGAGGAGGCGCTCGCCGAGGCCCGTCGTCAAGAGTCTGCCTTCGAGGCCTTTCTGCTTGGTGCGTTGCTCGAGGAGCTCCTCGCCACCTACGAGGAGGCTCCCCGCCCGGTGGATCGTTGGGAGGCGGCTGCCTGTCTGCGCTTGGTCGCGAACATCGATCTCGACGCCGAGGCGGACGACGAGACCCGAGCGCGTCTGGTGGAGGGTGCCCGCAGGATCCTCCGCGAGCATCCCCCGGCGCCGCGCTTCCTCGATCGCTACGTCGCCGAACTCGATCGGCTCGGAGCCACTCGTTCGCGGCTCGCTGCCATGCGGCGTCTGCAGCGCGCCGTGCGCCATGAGCTGCTCCGCCGGAGCCAGGGCTACGGGCACCCTGCCATTGAGCGGGCTCTGCGCGATCTGCCTCGCGCCCTCCAGCGAGCCCTTCGTCGGCAGGAGCGGAGCGGCGAGCGGCGCTGATCCGGAGCGCGCTGCGAACGGGGCGCAACTCCACTCCGGAACCGGGGGCGGTCAGGGCGCGAGGTCGTGCTGCTCCAGTTTGCGCTTCAGCGCGCGCCGGCTGATCCCCAGCGCCTTGGCCGCGCGCGTCAAGTCGCCTTGGCTCGCCAGCAGCGCGCGCTCGAGGAACCGGCGCTCGAAGTCCCGCAGCGCCTCGCGGAGCGTGGGCGGCGGGCCGCCCCGAACCGGAGGCAGGTCTCCCGGGCCGATCACGTCGCCGCCGGCCAGTGCCGCCGCGGCCACTAGGGTCGCTTGGAGCTCGCGCGCGTTGCCCGGGTAGGAGCGCGCGAGCAAGGCGGAGCGGGCCTCCGCATCGAGGCGCGGCGGTGCCTCGCCACGCCGCCACGAGGACAGCAAAATGTCGAGGAGGGGCTCCTTGTCCTCGGGGCGTTCGTCGAGGGGCGGGAGGGCGACCCGTACCTCGCCGCAGAGGAGAAGCAGATCCTCGCGCAGCCGACCGGCCTGCGCCGCTTCGTCGGGGTTGCTGCTCGCGGTGGCGACGACGCGCACGTCGAAGGGCTGCGGGGACGGGCTCCCCAAGGGGTGGACGCGGCGTCTTTCGAGTGCGCCCACGAGCTTTCCCTGGATCTCCAGCGGTGCTTCGTCGAGGTGCTCGAGGAGCAAGGTGCCCCCGTCGGCCGAGCGCAGGAGCCCCTTGCGACCGACCTCGGCGCCCGGGAAGGCCCCCTCGACGAAGCCGAAGAGTTCCCGCTCCGCGTCCACGAGGGGGAGTTCGCGCAAGTCGCACACCACCAGGGTGCGCCGCCCACTGGCTTCGTGGAGCGCCCGGGCGGTCACGCTCTTGCCCACCCCGGGGGGGCCGGAGACGAGAACGCTCGCGCTGTGCGGTGCCACGCGCTCCAGGGTCTCCACCGCCAGGCGCAGCGCCTGGGAGCGCCCGACCAGGCCGCGAGGAGGCGCGCCGAAGCTCGCCAGACCCGGACGCTGCAAGCTGCCGCGCGCGGCGAGGAGGGCGCGCTGCTCCGGACCTGGGGCCAGGCCCCGGCGTTCGAGGAGCGCGGCCTCGAGCGCGCCGCGCCCCACCGACATCGCGCACTGGTCGGCGATGGCCTCGAGCACCTCGACTTCTCGGTCGGTGAAGCGCCCGAAGCGGAAGTCGTGGTCGACGTAGAGCGCGCCTGCGCGGGCGTCGGGGGTCACCACGGGCGCGACCAGGACCGAGCGCAGGCCGAGGCCCACCACCCGGGCGCTCTGCTTGGTCTGCTCGGAGACGCGCGCCTCGGCGCTGAGTACCAGTTGGCCGCTGGAGGCTGCCTTGAACGCGCAGTGACGGAAGAAACGCTGGCCCGGCCCTTCCACGTCCTCGAGCCCGTGCGAGGCGAGGACCAGTGCGTCGTCAGGCGCCTCCCCAAAGAGGGCGAGGAAACCGCGCTCGGCGCCGGTCAACTCCACCGCGGCCTTGACCAGGGCCTCGTGCACCTTGGCGACGTCCGGCTCGTCGACGATGAGGCGGTTCAGGCGCAGGAGTTCCAGGGTGTGCGGGTCCAGGCCACCGGGGCTTGGGGTCCCGGGGTCCGCCGCGGGGGCGGTGCTGGGGGTCGGCGCCGGCTGAATGGTTGGCCCGCTGGAGACGGCCAGGGCGGTTAGCAGTTCGCCTTCCCCCACCGGAAGCAGTGGCTGCGCCTCCCCCGACTCGGGTTGCAGCTTGACCCCGAGCACTTTGAGCGGGGAATCCCCGCGCAGCGCCGCGGACCGCAGCGCGTCGGACTCGAGGTAGGCCTCGCGGTCCTCCTCGGGGACGCTTGCGAGGAGTTGCTCGACGATGTCCTGGGCCTCCACCGTAAGCGAGAGGGCACGCTCGTGGTCTCCCTTGAGTTCGCGTACCGCCGCCAGGACCTGCAGAACGCGCCACTCGAGGTCTCGGAACCCGGCGCGCCGTGCCTCGGCGAGAGCTTCCTCGGCGCAGCGCGCCGCGACGCTCACGGAGCCCTTTTCGAGGGCCAGGTGGATCCGCGCCCGCAGGAGGCGCTCGCGGACGCGGAGCAGGCCGCGGCGGTCGACGGGTTCGCTCCCTTGAAGGGGCCGCGGCCGTCCGGGCCGGGGCACGGGCCGCGAGTCGAGCAGCGCTCGCGCGTGGTCGGGACGCCCTCGCGCGAGCTGCAACGCAGCGAGCTCGATGTTGCAATCGCGCGCGGTCAGTCCGTCCCCGGCGCGCTCTGCCTCGCGGCGTGCGCGCTCGAGCGCGCGCTGCGCCTCGCCCATGCGTCCGCTTCGCGCGAGGATGCTCCCGAGCATCAATCCGCAGCGCGCGCGCAGGTGTCGGAGCTCGGCCTGTTCGGCGTGGCGGAGCGCTTTGCGGGCCGCGCGCCGCGCGGCGCTCAGCCTCCCCAGCACCCGGAGACAGTGCGCGTGCACGCGGTGACCGAGGGCGAGCTCCTCGGCTTCGCCCACCTCTTGTCGCAGGCGGAGGGAGCGCTCCGCGCGCGGGAGGAGCCTGCCCGCCCGCCCGCGGACGGCGTCGACTTCGGCCAGATTGGCCAGCGCCGCGCCCTCTCCGCGCCGGTCGCCGAGCTCGGAGAGCGTGCGCCGGGCGTCTTCGAAGAGCTGCTCGGCCTCGTCGACTTCGCCGAGCCAGAGGAGGACTTCGCCGAGGTTGTTCGCGGCGGCGGCCGCGTAGTAGCGGTCTTCTTCCGCCACGCGCAAATCGAGGCATTCCCGATAGGCCGCCGCGGCTTCGGGGAGTGCCCCGGCGAGGGAGAAGACGTAGCCCAGGTTGTGCAGGCAGGTGGCGGCGCCGCGGACGTCGCCTTGCTGCTCGCGCAACCGCAAGGCATCGCGCAGATGGTCGCGGGCTAGCTCCAGGCTTCCCTGGCGAAGCGCCAGCAAGCCGAGGCTGGCGTGGCAGGCCGCCTCGCCGCCCGCGTCGCCGAGTTCCCGGTTGCGTTCCAACGCGGCCTGCCAGTGCGTCGCCGCAGCCGCCAGGTCGCCCGCGGCGAAGGCTGCGCGCCCCAGGAGTTGCGTGGTGCGCGCGGCTTCTTCGACCAGCCCTTCGCGTTCGGCGAGAGCAAGGGCTGCCCGCAGGAGCTGCTGAGCTTGCCCGTAGCTCTCCGCGAGGATGGCGAGCCGCCCGTCGTGGGCCAGCAGTCGGGCGCGCAGGCGGGTTACTTCCGGATCCGCGCCGGACAGGGCCCGCAGGGCCTGCATTCCTTCGCCGTTGCGCCGCGCTGCGTCCTCGAGCTCCTCGCTGGCGAGATGAAGGCCGGTCGCCAGCTCCGCCAGGCGCGCCCGGAGCAGATCGAGGCCCTCCGCCTCCTCGAGTTCCGCGAGCGTTCGTTCCACGAGTTCACGGGCTTTGCCTTCCCGACCGAGACCGAGCTGGGCGCGTGCCAGGTGCTCGCTCGTGGCGGCCCGCTCGGCGATGGCGTCGCGCGGGAGCGTGGCGAGGCGCTTGGACAAGGTCTCGACCGCGCGCCGCGCGTCTCCCCCCAGGATGCGATCCTCGACTTCGCGCGAGATCAGTTCCTCTCGCCGCTCGGCGTCCACGCGCGCGAGCGCCGCGCACAGGTCTCCCGCGCGCTCGTAGGTCCCGAGGGACTCGAGGTAGGCCATGGCGAGCGGAGCGCAGTCGGCGAGGACCTCGGCGTCCCCGCCCAGGGCGGCGAGCTCGGCCACTTCGAGGATGCGACGTGGCGGGGTGCCCCACGCATTCGGGTCGACGCGCGCCCGCAATGCCCGGGGAAGCGCGGCCAAGAGTTTGCCCGCGATGCGCGGTCGTCGGCGTGCCAGCCGCTGCCCGAGCCCCCGCTGGGCGTGTGCGTAGCGTCCGTCCGCGCGGGGTTCGAGGACGCCTTCTTCGCAGAGGCGTCGGAGGCCTGCGGAGAGTTCCTCGACGCGGACTCCGCACACTTCGGCGAGGAGGTCCGCCTCGGCGGGCCGGGCCAGCAGTCCGAGCGCCAGCGCGGCCTTCGCGTCGGGTCCCTCGCGCGCGAGCAAGTCCTCGGCGAGCTGGTCGAGGTAGGGGCGCTGGTCGGCGCCGGGCGGTTCGGGTTCGAGTTTCCCCGCTCGATGGGCTCGTACCATGCGCAGGGCGAGGGCGGGATTCCCCTGCGCGCGCGTCTCCAGGGCCTGCCGGAGGTCCGCCGGGCAGCCCTCTTCGCCGAGGACCGCGGTGGCGAGGAACTCGAGGTCGTGGGCGGTGAGGGCGCCGAGCCGGAGCACGCGGGCGAAGGGCGACGCCTCCAATTCGTCCGTTGCGCTCTCGTGTGTGCAGAAGAGAAGCAGCCTGTGCTGCGCGCGGGCCTCGCGGACCGAGTCGTCGCGCCCGTCGATCCATACGCGGCGGGCGAGATGCAGGGCCAAGGCGCGCGCAGGACGTCGGGCGCGCTGGAAGTCCTCCAGCAGAAGGGCCAAAGGGCGCACCTTGGCGGCCGCCAGCAGGTGGTCCGCCAGGGCGCGTACGCGGCGCTCGTTCGCCTTGCGCGGATCTTCCAGCGGCGGAGGCGCCGCGCCGGCCGGCAGCTCGGCCGCGAGGTCGGGGAGCAGGTTCCGCAGCACCCAGCGCGAACTCTCCGGAGCCTCCGCCGAGATGGCCTTGCGGAGCGTGGGCCGAGCGAGGATGGCGCGGAGGATGTCCTCGAAGGGGCCAAAGGGCCCCTGGCCGCCGAGTCCGAAGGTGCCCCGGAAGACCAGGATGTCGTCGTCGTCGAGCCGCAGGGCGAGTTCGTCGAGGAGGCGTCGGCGGCCGCTTCCCGGCTCTCCGCACACGGCCACCAGGGGGCGCACGGCCTCCGCGCGCTGCGCCGTCGCTTGTCGGGCCCAGCGGGTCGTCTCCGGGGGGCGGAGGACCGACGCGCAGGACTCGAGGAGCTCGAGTTCGCTGGAGCGGCCGACCAGCGGGGGAGGGAGGGGGAGGCGCGCCTCGGGGAGCGGACCGTCGCCGAGGGATTGGCCCGACAGCGACTCGAGGTTGAGGAGGGCTTGCCGCACCGAAGGGGGGCGGTCGTCGGGGGAGCGCCGCAGCAGCACCATGACGAAGGTCGCGAGGTCCAGCGGCAGACCGGGGGCCAAGCGGGTGATGGGCGGCGGTGTGTCCCGCTCGTTCCGGCGGAAGGTGGGAATTGCCGCGTCGGAGCCGGCAAGCAGCTCGTAGAGGATGAGTCCCGCCTCGTAGAGGTTCGCGCGCCGATCCACCCGCGCCCCCACGCGCCGCTCCGGCGCCAGGCCGTGGACGCCGGCCTGCGTTGGCGCTGCGCGCGCGTATTCCGGAGCCAGCCCACCCTGGTCGACCAGCCGCAGGCGGGGAGGACCGTCGCCCTCTTCGACCCGCAGCCGCATCGGGCGACGCCCACCGACCACGAGGCCGTGCGCGTGGTAGGCGCCGAGGATGCGCAGGAACTGACCGAAGAGCGGGAGGACGTCCTCGGGGCTGCGCGTCAGCGCCCAGCGGAAGAGGTCCTCGCCGTCCACCTGCTCTTGGAGGGTGTAGGCGCGCCCGTCGCTCGCGCGTCCCACCTCGAGCACCCGCGCGATCCCGGGATGCTCCACGACCCGGCACGCCTCCACCTCGCGCAAGAGGTTTCGGTCGTGCTCGTCCCCCGAGTCGTCGAGGTAACGGAGCAGCCGAGGTGCGCTTGCGTTCTCGCGGTCGAGGACCAGGAACTTGCGCTGGTCCAGCGCGCGCAGCACCTCGAAGCGTTCGTCCAGCAGCGTGTCGGCGCGGGCCATTCCCCCCTGCGTCCCGACCCCGTAGGGGCCGATGCTAGCAGATCGCCTGCGGGGACGAGGCTGCGGGCGCGAGAAGGTGCGCTTCGAGCGTCAACGGGGCCTGCGCCAGAAGAACCAGCGACTGATGCGAATCTTGCGGAAGCCCTTGGGGAACAGGAGGGTCAGCCCGAGCCCCGAGAGAGTCAGGAGGAGGAAGAAGAGGAAGGCGAGAGGAACCACCGGCACCCCGGCAGGGGCCCAGCGAGTGGCGAAGGGAGCCAGCGTCAGCCCGAGGGCCACGATCAGGGCCCCGGCGAGGATGGAGAGCGCGTTGCGCAGCCCATGGGTCCTCCCCACCGTTTGCAGGTCTTCGAGGGCCTCGCCGCCCACCGTGACCTGGAACCGTCCGCTGCTCAGATCGCCGAGCAACTGCTCGAGCTGGCTTGGGACCTCGTTGACGAAGGTCTGCAGCCCCAGCACCAGGGACATCGTCTCGGGACCGGCGCGGGTGAAGTCGAGGCGCTGCAGGACGAGGCGCTGCACGTAGGGGAGGATGACCGCCTGGAAGTCCAGATCGGGATAGAGCTCGCGCACGATGCCTTCGAGGGTGGCCGTGGCGCGGGCGAGGACGGCGAAGTCGGGGGGGAGCTTGATTCGGTGCCTGCGGATGACGTCGATGGAGTCGGCGATGATCGAGGACGCGTCGAGGTCGGAGAGCTCCACCCCCACGTACTTGTCCATGAGCGCGCGCACGTCGCGTTCGTAGGCCACTCGGTCGAAGCCGAGGGGAACTTCACCGACCTTGAGGGTCAGGCGCGCAAGCGTGGCCGGGCTCTTGGCGGCGATGGCCGTGAGCCAGTGGACGAGGATGTCCTGCTGCTCGCTGGTCAGGGTGCCCCACAAGCCGTAGTCGAGCATTCCCAGGCGGCCGTCGGGCAAGACGAAGACGTTGCCGGGATGCGGGTCGCCGTGGAAGAAGCCGTCCTCGAAGACCTGCTTGAAGGCGGTTTCGACCAGGCGGTCGCGCAGGGCCGCGTGGTCGTAGCGGGGGTCGTCTTTGACGGCCGTGATCTTGACGCCGTCGAGGTAGGTCATCGTGAGCACGCGGCGGCTGGAGAGCTCCGGAAAGGGCTCGGGAATGACGGTGAGGTCCGGCCGGTTCGCGTAGTTGCGGCGTGCCCGTTCGATGTTCTGCAGTTCGTGGAGGAAGTCGAGTTCCTCGCTCACGGCGTTCTCGAACTGCTCGACGATGGCCGTGGGCGAATAGGCCGAGACCTCCTCGATGGTTTCCTCCAAGAGCCGGCCGAGCCAATAGAGGAGGCTCAGGTCCGAGCTCATGGTTTCCTCGATGCCCGGGCGCTGCACCTTGCACACCACCTCGATGCTGCGGCCGCCCTTGCGGATCCTGCCCCGGTGGACCTGCGCGATGGAGGCGGTGGCCAGTGGCTCGGGATCGAAGCGCTCGAAGAGTTCCTCGAGGGGGCGCCCCAACTCGCGCTCGACGACCTCGCGGATGGTTGCGAACGGAAGCGGTGCGGTGCGGTCCTGCAGCGACTTGAGCGCGTCGACGAGGTCGTCGGGAACGATGTCGGCGCGTGTGGAGAGGACCTGACCCAGTTTTACGAAGGTGGGGCCGAGGGCTTCGAGGGCGTTGCGAATGCGGGCGGCGAGGGGGAGGTTCGCCTGCGAACGGTCGACTCCCTCGGGGTCGACGCCTGCGGGCAGCGCAGACCTCTTGAACAGTGCACCGAAGCCGTGGCGGAAGAGGATCTGCAGGATCTCGGTTGCCCGCCGCAGGTCCTGGAGGGGCGCCGTCTGCAGGCGCTGGGTGGCCACGGCCGGTGCTCCCTCAGCCCCCGAACTCGATCCCGACCGCGCGCGCGGCGGCCACGAGCTGTCCGTCCGGATCGACCGTGCGAGGGCGCGCGACGGCCTCGGCGATGGGGACGGATACGATGTCCGGTGTTCTCAAGGCCACCATGTGGCCGAAGCGTCCCTCGGCGACGCACTCCACCGCCTTGACGCCGAAGCGGGTAGCGAGCACGCGGTCGAATTGCACTGGGCTTCCGCCGCGCTGGATGTGCCCGAGCACGACGACCCGCACGTCGAGGTCGATGCGCGGTGCGATGGCCTCGGCCAAGCGCGCGCCGGCGCCGAAGAGCTTGCGCATGGCGCCGAGCTCGCGGGGTCCCTCGTAGCTCGCCGCGCCTCCCACGGGCCGGGCTCCTTCGGCGACGACCCCAATGCTGTAGGGATGCCCTTCGGCCTTCCGTCGGCGGATCTTCTCGACCAGCGGCTCGACGCGGTAGGGGATCTCCGGGAGCACGCAGAGGTGCGCGCCCCCCGCGATGGCGCTGTGCAAGGCGATGAAGCCGGCGTCTCGCCCCATGACCTCGACGAGCATCACGCGGTCGTGGCTCTCGGCCGTGTCTTGGAGGCGGTCGATGCACTCGGTCACGCACTGCACTGCCGTCTGAAAGCCGAAGGTGGTGTCGGTCGCGGCAAGGTCCTGGTCGATGGTCTTGGGGACGCCCACGATGTTGAGTCCCTTCGCCGCCAGGCGTTGCATGATGCGCATGCTGCCGTCGCCGCCGATGCTGATCAGCGCGTCGAGTCCCAGCTCGTGGTAATTGGCCACGACGCGGTCGGAAACGTCGACCTCGACCTTCTCTCCGTCCCGCTCGACCACGTAGTGGAAGGGGTCGCTCTTGTTCGAGGTCCCCAGAATGGTTCCCCCCCGCGACAGGATCCCCTCCACGTCCTGCTCGTCGAGGAAACGGTTTCCGTGCGGGGAGCGATAGTCGAGATCGACGAGGCCGTTCGTCGCGTCCTCGATGCCGAGCACTTCCCAGCCGCGGGCGCGGGCGGTGAGGGTCACGGCCCGCACCACCGCGTTGAGGCCGGGGCAGTCCCCGCCGCCCGTCATGACGCCGATCCGCTTGATGCTCACCGAGACCTCCTCGCCGCAGGGATTGCGTGGCGCGCGCAAGACCCGAACAATGGAGCCGTGGACGCGCCCGACACCTTAGCCCAGGGGACGAGCGAGGGCGAGAACTACACCGTCCTGCGGGGACCGTCCGAGGTTCCGCTGCTCATCCTCTGCGAGCACGCTTCGAGGGCTCTCCCGCCGGGGGTGAACCTCGGCGTGGACGAGGCCCTTCTGGATTCGCACTGGGGTTGGGATCGCTGGGCTTGGGACGTCCTCCAACGCTTCGCGCCCCGTGTGGGCGCCACCACCGTGGGCGCGCGCCTTTCGCGCCTGCTCATCGACCTGAACCGAGGTCCTCGAGATCCGACCCTGATCCGTACGGAAGCCGGCGGGGTGTCCATCCCGGGCAACCTTGGGCTTGCCCCGGCGGAGGTCCAGCGGCGCATCGATCGCTACTACACTCCGTACCACCAGGCCGCCGACCGCGAGCTCCGACGCCTCCTCGAGAGGCACCCGAGGGAGCGCATCGTGTTCTTCACCTTCCACAGCTTCACCGGAGACTTCCCCGGGCAAGACCGCGACTTCGACGTGGGTGTCCTCTACGACGAGCACGAGGACCTCGCTGCGGGCGTCAAGCGTGCCCTCGCCGCGCGGGGCCTGCGGGTGCGCCTCAACGAGCCCTACTCGGGCTTCCGCGGCGAGATCTACTCGGCCGCAGTCCACGCGGCGGCCCACGACGTGGCCACCTTCGAGATCGAACTCAACCAGTCCGTCCTCGAGGATCCCGCTCGGCGGCAGGCCATGGCGGACGTCTTCGCGGCGATCGTCCCCGCCATCTTCCCCCACCTTCCCGCCCGTCCCTTGCGATAATGGCTCCCAGCTTGGTTCGGGGGTAACGGCGTGCCACGCAGCGCAGACATCGCCTTCCGCATCATCGCCCTCCAGAAGGGGCTGTTGAGCAAGGAACGACTCAACGAGGCCATGCGGGAGGCCGACGCCCGCGGCATCAGCCTGGAGGCGCTCGTCGCGCAGAGCGGCGAACTCCCACCGGATCAGATCGAGCGGATCCTGCGTACACGGCGACGCCACGGGCGGAACTGCTCCCAGTGCCTCCAGGCCACCTACCTGCTGCCCGGGCAGCGCTGGGAAGACGTCCCTTGCGAGCATTGCGGTGCGCCCATGGTCGCGGGGGCTGGAAGCGGGCCGCCGCGTCGCCGGCGCC
>RFHU01000292.1 GCA_003695705.1 Planctomycetota bacterium | reverse complement strand
GTCGCGAAGCGCTCGGTCGGGTCACGGGAGAGGGCGCGGAGCACAACGCGCTGAAGCGCGCGCGGGACGAGCTTGGCCTCGAGTTGGAACACGTCGGGGGCACCGGGCAGGGGCGGCCTTCCCGTGAGCAGGTAGTAGAGCGTGGCGCCCGCTCCGTAGACGTCGATCGCGACGCCGTCGCGCTCGCGGGCGTCCTCGCCCGCAGGCGTGGGGAACTGCTCCGGCGCGGCGAAGGCCGGAGTGCCGCCGGTGCTCAAGGCGGCGTCCGTCTCCTTGGCGAGGCCGAAGTCGCCCAGGCGCGCCCGGCCGTCGCGGCCAACCAGCACGTTGTGCGGCTTGACGTCGCGGTGACAGAGCCCCGCGGCGTGGAGCGCCTCGAGCCCGGACAGGACCTGCGCGAGCAGAGCGCCGGCTGCGTCGCTGGGGAGCGGGCCAGACTCGCGCACGCGGTCGGCCAGGGTCCCGCCCTCCTGGTAGTCCAGCGCCAGGTAGCCGCCGCCGCCCTCGAGCTCCCCCGCCGCGAGGCCCTCGGCCAGGTAGGGGCAGCCGCTGGTCGCGCGGGCCTCCTCCAAGCGGCGGTAGGCCGCGAGCTCGCCCGCGAAGCGCTGGGCGGCCTGACCCAGGTAGACCTTGAGCGCGACCTTCTTGCCCAGCCCGTCGGTGCTCTCGGCGAGGTAGACCTGCCCCTCACCGCCCGCGCCCAGCGGGCGCAGCAGCCGGTAGCCCGGGATCTCGGCGGGGGGCTTCGTCGCGAGCGCGTCCGTCTCGAGCCCTAGCTCCTCGACGCGCGCCTTGAGCACGAGGGTGCTCGCCGACTCCTCGTCGTCCGTGGGGCGGACTCGGAGCAGCGCCTCGCGCATGGCCACGGCGCTGGCGTAGCGGCGCTCGGGCTCCTTGGCCAACGCGCGCAGGACCACCTCGGCCAGGGGAGCGGGGAGCCCTGGGCAGAGCGTGGCCGGGTCGGGGGGCGCCTCGTCGCTGTGCGCGCGGAGGAGCGCAAGCGGGCGCTCGGCCGTGAAGGGGGGGCGACCGCAGAGGAGCTGGAACAGGACGGCGCCGGTCGAGTAGAGGTCGCTCGCGGGTCCGGCCTCGAGGCCACGCGCCTGCTCGGGGCTCATGTAGGCCGGTGTGCCGAGCACGACCTCGGCCAAGGTCAGGTGCGAGCGGCCGTCGGCGCGGGCCAGCCCGAAGTCGGTCAGGCGCGCTCTCCCCTCGCGGTCGATCAGGACGTTGGCCGGCTTGACGTCGCGGTGCACGACGCCCGCGTCGTGGGCTGCTTGGAGCGCGTCGAGCAGCTCGCAAGTCAGATCGACCGCGTGCGCGGGCCGCAGCGCCCCCGCCGCGTCCAGCACCGCCTGCAGGTTGCGCCCGAGCACCAGCTCCATGGCGTAGTAGTGCAGGTCGCCCTCGCGCTCGAGCCCGCTCCGGGCCCGCACGATCCCGGGGTGGTCCAGGCTGGCCAGGATCTCGATCTCGCGCGCGAAGCGCCGCGCCGCGTCGCTCTCCTCGCTCAGCGTCTCGCGCAGCAGCTTGAGCGCGACCCGGCCCTCCGGCCCCTCGCCGAGCCACACCTCGCCCATGGCCCCTCGCCCGAGCAACCCGAGCAGGGTGTATTCGCCCAGGCGAGCGCCCACCCGGACCTTGACCGTGGCGCGCGCGCTCATGAGCCGAGGAAGACCGCTTCGATCCCGCGCAGAAGGTCGACTTCACCCGCGCCGACGCCGAGCGAGCCACGGGCCGTGCGCAGGCGGCGCACCAGGTCCCCCACCGCGTCGCGCACACGCGGGTCTGGTTCGCGCTCGAGCAGGCGCGCCTCCTTGCGTGGCGCGCGCAGGCAAGCCCGGGCCAGCTCGGCGCAGCGCTCGACGGGCGCCTCCGGACCGAGCAGCAGCCGGAACAGCCCGGCCAGGATCTCGCCCCGCGCCCGCTGGAGCTTGCGCTTGACCTGGTCGGCCGAGAGGCCCTCCCGCTTGGCGATCGCCTTGTGGGAAAGCCCGTGCACGAGCACGCCCGAGAGCACGTAGACCAGCGAGAGGTCCTGCTCGGGGCCGCTGGCGTAGCGATCGTGAACCTCGGCCACCGCGCGGACCAGCAGAGCCTCGAGGTCGAGGGCGTCGAGCTCCTCCTCGTCGGGGGCCTCGAGGTCCTCCGGCTCGATCGGGACGTGGTCGCGCCGGCGGCGGAGGTGGTCCCGCACCGTGTTCAAGATCGAGGTCTGCAGGAAGGCGCGGAAGCGGCCGGCCGCCGGGTCGTAGCGGGGCACGATCCGCTCGCGCATCGCCAGCAGCACCTCCTGAAGCAGGTCCTCGCGCTCGGCCTCGGGCAGGCGCGGGAAGCGACGTGCCAGGTAGCGGCGCACCGGCACCTCGTAGGCCGCGATCGCACGCCAATCCGGGTCGCGCTCCCGGATTGCGCTCAGGGTGGTTAGCCAGTACTCGCCCATGCGGAAGGGAAAGAATGATAAGCAAAACACTTGGGGCGAATCCGTACAATTCCCCGCCCGAGCCCCGGCGCCCACGTAGGGAAGGACGAGAGGCAAGGCAACGAGGAGGACCCGCCCATGCGCCGACCCTGGATCACCGCCTGCGCCGCGCTCGCCGTGCTCGGGCTGAGCGGCTGCCAGTCGCTCTTCGACGAGACCTTCACGCTCATGAACGCCTACCAGGCCGAGGACCCCGAGCGCCCCTTCCTTGGCATCGTGGTCCCGAGGCAGTCTATCTACGGTCGCGGCGTCCCGATCGAGCGCGTGCTCGCGGGCTCGCCTGCCCAGGAGGCCGGCCTCGCTCCGGGAGACAAGATCGTGCGCTACGGCGCCCATCGCGTCCGCTCGGCCTCGGACCTCGCCAAGAGCATTCGGGAGGTCGGAACCCACACCACGGTCGAGGTCGCCGTCGATCAGGGGCCCAAGCAGCCTCCCCGGCTCGTGGAGATCACGCCCGAGCGCGAAGAGCTCTACGCCGACTACGCGAACCGCTACATCAAGGTGCACAAGAACATCACCAACCTGCCCTTCCTCTTCCGCTCGTCGAGCTACTCGGTCGACTCCGTGCAGTGGCTCGCCTACACGGGCTTCCCCCTGCCCCACGACGCGCTCCTCTACGAGGAGTTCGCGCTCCTGCCGGTCTTCAGCTTCGCGCTGGTCCGCTTCGAGGACACCGACATCCATTGCGACGCCACGCGGATCACGCTCCTTCACTGGCCGCTTTCCCTGACCGCCGGCGGAGGGTCCGACACCGACATCCAGTCCAGCTACAACGACTTCCGAGAGAGATATGTCCGCCTCTGAGCAGACCTTCGCGGCAGCCCTGCTGCTGCTGCTGACGAGCGCCCCGGCCCTGGCCCAGGAGACCGAGGTCGACCGCCTCCGCGCCGAGAACTCCGTCCTGCGGCTCGAGCTGCGCGCCCTGCGCAAGCGGCTGGAGACCCTCGAAGAGCGCTTCGAGAAGTTCCTCGCCACGCGGGCTGCCCGCGAGCAGACCTGGCCCGAGGCGCTCGAGGGGGAGC
The DNA here is from genome assembly GCA_003695705.1 of Planctomycetota bacterium. Lineage (GTDB taxonomy): Bacteria > Planctomycetota > J058 > J058 > J058 > J058. The sequence goes on along the minus strand of RFHU01000292.1, from coordinate 492 downwards.
CCGGCAAGCGCGAGCTGCCCGAGGGCCTCGCCGGCGCCCTCGCCGCGGACGGCGCCGACCTGCTCCTGACCAACCTCCGCCTCCCCGACGACGCGGGCGGAGTCACGCCCCAGCAACTCGTCGAGGCCTGGGCGCTCGCGCTGAGCGACCTCTCCAAAAAGGACGCGAAGGAACGGCGCAAGGGGCTGCGCGACCTCGCGACGCGCTTCGGCGCCTACGCCGCCAAGGCGCCCCACCCCTTCCTCGTCCCGCGCCGCCTGTGGAGCAAGGTCCGCGGGGAGGCCTCCGCATCGCCCGCCTTCGGCGAGCTGCTGCTCGCGTGCGAGACCCTGGCCGCCGGCGAACTCTCGGGGCGGGTGGTCGACGTGAGCGTGAGCCGCTCGGAGGCGCCGGGACCCGAGCGCCGCCGGCGCAGCAGCGACCCTCTCGCCGCGTGGCTCGGGGTTCGCTCCCTGGGCTCGAGCAGCGGACCCGACCTGGCAGGCGCCACGG
>RFHU01000291.1 GCA_003695705.1 Planctomycetota bacterium | reverse complement strand
GAGCACCTCGGCCGCGCGGCGGAGCGCGGCGTCGGCAGCCCCCAGGGCCGCCTCCTGGCGGGCGCTGCCCCAGAGCCCGCAGGCGGCGGCCGCCTCGCCCAAGCGGGCATCCACCGCCGCGGCCAGCGCGCGCAGCCCTTCTCCGCTCCGGGCGCTCACCGCGAGCCCCGGCCCCGGCGCGGGGCCCAGGTCGCGCTTGCTCCACACCGGCAAAGCGCCGGCGGGCGGGGCGCCGGGCGCCGGCGCATCCACGCTGCGCAGGTAGACGACGAGGTCGGCGGCGGACGCCGCCTCGGCTGCGCCGGAGAGGGCCCGCGCCTCGGTGGCGCTCGCCGGCACCTTGTCGCCGGCGGTGTCGAGGAGCAGCACCGCGCGCCCCGAGGGGAGGCGCCACTCGGCGGCCAGGGCGTCCCGCGTCGTCCCCGCCTCGGGAGAGACGAGCGCCGCATCGCGCGCGAGGAGCGCGTTGAACAGCGAAGACTTGCCCGCGTTGGCCGGGCCGCGCAGCACGACCCGCGGAACGCTCGCGGTCAGCGCGCGCCCTCCTTCGCCGCCCGCGAGGGCCCGGACGCGCGCGGCGAGCTCGAGCAGCGCGCGGGCCAGGCGCTCGGGCGCGAGGAGTTCGAGCTCCTCTTCGGAGTAGTCGATGGCGGCCTCGATGTGCGCGCGCAGGCGGAGGAGCTCGTCCTGGAGGGCGTCCACGCGCGCGCGCAGGCCGCCCGCCAGCGCGCGTTGGGCCGCGCGCGCTGCGCGCTCGTCCTCGCTCGTGCTCAAGGCGAGGACGGCCTCGACCTGCGTCAGGTCCAGACGGTCGTTGAGGAAGGCGCGGCGGGTGAACTCGCCCCGGTCGGCGAGGCGCGCGCCGCGCGCTTGCAGCTCGAGCAGCGTGCGCCGCAGCAGGGGCGGGGCGCCCGGCAACCAGAGTTCGACGGCGTCCTCGCCGGTGTAGGAGCGCGGGCCGCGGAAGGCGAGCGCCCAGGCCGGGGCCGGCGGCCAGCCCGGGAGCTCCAAGCTGCCCGAGACCACCCGGCCCGGTCGCTCCGGGAAGGGGCGGAACACGCTCGCGCCCAGCCCCCACACGCCGGCCCCCGACAGGCGCAGCACGGCCCGCTCGGAAGCGCCCGGCGCCGACGCAACGGCGACAATGGCCTCGCCCCCGGCAGCACGCGGTTCCGGCCCCGCCCCTCGCTCTTCCTTCGCTGCGGCTCCCACGCTGGCTCGGCCTCTCGTCGTCCGCTCCTGCGCCGACGGCTCGCGACCGGCGAGCCCGACGCAGCAAGACCCGTACGCCCTCTCCCGGCGGCGCGCGGCCTCCTGGCGGGGGTCTGCCTATTCGGCCTTCTTGGCGCGGAGCCCGGGGAGCCCCGCGCCGCGCTTGTGGCCCCGGCCTCCCTCCTGGGCCAGGATCTTCTTCTTCACCGTGAGGGTCTCGCCGATGGACCACAGCGAGGAGGTGATGAAGTAGAGGAGGAGGCCGCTGGGCATGGTGTAGAAGAGGAAGCCGAAGAAGGGCATCACGAACTTCATGATCCGCTGCTGCTCGGCGGCCTTCTCGTCGGCCGGCGGCGGCTGGATCTTCTGCTGCAGCGCGTAGGTGCCGACCATCAGCAAGGGCAAGATGGAAAGCGCGTTGGTCCCCAGAAGGGGGATCGTGAAGGGGAGGCGCGCGGCCACGTCGGGGATGGAGAGGTCCGTGATCCAGAAGGCGAACTTGGAGTGGCGCATGGCCACGGCGTAGTTCAACGCGTTGTAGAGGCCGATGAACACCGGCATCTGGAGGAACATGGGCCCGATGCAACCCACGGGGTTCACCCCGTGCTTGCGCCAGAGTTCCATTTGGGCCTGTTGGAAGGCCCGCTGCTGCTCGGGGGTCATCGACCCGTCGGGGCCCGAGAACTTCTCCTTGAGCTTGTTCAGCTCGGGCGCCAGCTTCTGCATGCGGAGCATGTTCTTCTGGCTCCAGATGCTCAGCGGGAGCATGCTCGAACGCACGAGCACGGTGAGGAGGAGGATCGCGACGCCCCAGTTGCCGGTGACGGCGTGCAGGCCCGTGAGGATCCAGAGGAGCACACGGGCGAAGACGCCGAAGATCCCCCAGCCGTGGTAGACCATGTTCTCCAGGCCGAGCCCTTCGTAGGGCGGGGCCTCGAAGAGCTCGTCCTCCTGGCGCGGGCCGAGGAAGACGGCGTAGTGGTGGGTCACCGCCCCGCCGGGCGGGATCTGGAAGCGGGGCACGAGGCCGAAGGAGACGCCCTGGTCCCCGACGCCGTCGTCGCCGGCCAACTCCGACTCGGTGGGCGCGCGGCCGCGGGCGAAGGGGACCAGGCCCATGGCCGCGGCGCGGACGACGTGGGAGCCCGGCCGGAGGGTAGGCCCCGGGCCCGCGAGGGGAATCACGACGCCCGCGAAGTACTTGGTGACCGTCCCGAAGTAGGCGACCTCTCCATCGAGGGCGACGTCGGGCTTGGCCGGGTCGACGCTCTCGAGCTTCCTCACCGGGTCGAGTTCCTGCTCGATCTCGCCGTCCGCACGGCGCACGGCCAGGGCGTACTCCCGCCCGTAGCTGGCCCGAGCGACTTCCTGGTCGACCATGCCGGCCGGACCCAGGAGCCGGTAGCCGAAGCTCCGCTCGCTGCCGGTGGGGTTTTGGATCTCGACGGTCAGCTCGAAGTGGAAGGGGCGGGGCGGCGCGTCGGCGTCGTCCCCGGCGGCCCGGGGCAGCGCTTGGGGAGGAGTGTAGGTCTTGCGCAGCACGAGCCCGTTGGGGAGGACCAGACGGAAGCGATGCACGCCGCCGGGGAGCGCCTCGTGCCGCCAGTCTGCGGTCAGGGCGCCGGTCAGTTCTTCGTCGAGTGGGCAGAGGCCGAAGTGGGGAACCTCGTCCAGGTAGGGGTGGAGGGCCTTGTAGGGCCCCGGCTCGCGCAGGTCCTCGGCGCGGGTCTGCACCGGCTTGTAGGTGGTCTCGAGGATGTTCTTGAGGGTCGCCTCGCGCACCGAAGCCCCGCGGGTCGAGAGGAGAATTTCGTGCTCGCCGGTCGCGAAGGGGATCGCGTCGTCGTGCGGGTTCGCCGCCACGGACGGCGCGCCTTCCCCCGAGGAGGCGACGGCGGGCGTGCCCGAGCCCACGGCGGCCACGCCGCCCGAACCCACGGCGGCCACGCTGCCCGAGCCCACGGCGGCGCCCCCGGCCTCGCGCGGGTCTTCGCCCGGAGCGAACCATCCCGGCGGCGCCTGCTCGGGGTGCTCGTGGAACCATCCCGGCGGGGCCCGCTCGGGCCGCTGGGTCCAGTAGCCCGCCGGAGCCTCCTCGGGGTGGCGCTGGTACCACGCCGCGAGCTCGCGCTCGTAGCGTTGCTTGGCGGGGAGCTCGTAGAGGAAGGTGTAGGCGAAGAAGAGGGCGAGGACCGCGCCCAACACGGCGCAGCCGGTCTTGTCGAAGATCGGCGCTTGGGCGGGCGGCTGCAGCTCGCTCATGGTGCTTGCCTGAAAGGAGGAGGGAGGGGCTGGCGCAGTGGCCGCCGGCGCGGTGCTAGCGGCCTTCCTTGAGGCGCAGCGCGAGGTACTCGGGAAGCCGATCGATCTTCGACATGAGCTCGATGGTCTTGTCGATGTCGTAGGCGACCCGACGGAAGATGACGCGCTCGCCGTCGAAGAGCGCGTAGCTGGACTTGTTGTTGCCGTCGCGGGGCTGCCCGGTGGAGCCCACGTTGATGATGACCTTCTCGTCCTCGAGGACGTATTCGTTGTCGCCGTCCTGGGGGAGCTTGAAGAGACCGCTCTCGGTCATGACCCCCGGGGCATGGGTGTGGCCGTTGAAGGCGACGCGCTCCACGTGCTCGAAGATGCCGTAGATCTTCTCGGGGTTGAGCACGTCGGTGGGGAAGACGTACTCCCGCGTGGGGTCCCGCGGCGACCCGTGGACGAACTGGACGCCGGAGCCGTCTTCGCCCTCCACGGAGATGGGCATGTCGCCGAGGAACTGCCAGCGGGCGTTGCGGTCTTCCTCGTCCTCGGTCTCGAGGTGGAACTGGTCGCGGGTCCAGTCGACGGCGGCCTTGGCCTTGGGGTTGAAGCCCACCGCGCCGTAGAGCACCGCCTCCTCGTGGTTCCCGAGGATGGTGAACTCGAACTGCTTGCGCGCGATGTCCACGCACTGAAGCGGCTGGGGGCCGTAACCGATGACGTCGCCCAGGCACACCACGCGGTCGGCCTTCTGCTCCTCGGCGTCGCGGAGGACGGCCTCGAGGGCGGCGAGGTTGGAGTGAATGTCGCTGACGATCGCGGTGAGCACGCGCCGTCACCTCTTGGCGTTGGGAGCTGAGGGCGAAGGTCTTGGGTTCTCTAACCCGCTTGATAGCACGGACCTGCGCTTCACCAGAGGGTATCCACCACCTTGCCGAGGATCAAGCGCCGGTCGATTTCTCCGAAGCGGCGCGAATCCACCGATTCCGCACGGTTGTCGCCCAGGACGAAGAACTCCTCGGTCCCCAGCCGGGTGATGGGAAAGGCGCTCCCCGGCCCGCGGCGGTAGGGTTCGGCGAGCTCGACTTCGGGGCCCTCGCGGGTGGTGACGAAGAGGCGGACGCCGTCGCTGCGCAACGCTTCGCCCGGAAGCCCCACCACGCGCTTGAGGAGCACCTCGCCGGGACGGAGGGGGTTGCGAAAGACCACCAGGTCGCCTCGTTCGAGCTCTCCCGGGCGCCGCCAGACGAGAACCCGCTGGCCGGAACGGAGCGTGGGCTCCATGCTGGCGCCTTCCACCACGAAGACGCCCAGAAGGAAGCGCTCGCAAAGGAGGGCGGCCAGCAGGGCCGCGGCCAAGAGAAGCGCGAGGCGCGGCACGCGGCGCGGAGGCCCCTCGGGAGAGTCGGTCACCGTGCTCCAGCATACCCGCCGAAGGGCGCACGCCCTTCGGCTTCGCGCGGAGCACACGGAGGAAGCGCCTCCCGAGGAACCCGCTCGCCTCTCCCGCCGGAGGCCGGCGCCGAGCGTCGCGCCGCGTACGTCCGGCCCGCGGTTCCCATCGCCGGGCCGCCCCGCGTGCTCCGGCGCGGTCGCCCCTGCGGCCGGCGACCCGCCCGCGACCCGCCCGTCCGCCCTCCGCAAGCCGTCGAGCCTCCGCAAGCCGCCGAGGAGGTTCCGGGCTGCGTCCGCCGCGGCCCAGGGCCCGCTGCCCGCAGGACTTCCCCGCGACTCGTCGAAACCGCGTCTCGAGCGGCGAAGACGCGGGACCTGCGGGGGGATCCTCTCCGCGAGCGCTCGCTCCGACCTTGCCCGACGGCGGCTTCGTTCTCTCAACGACGGGGTCGAGCCGATCCGTGGGGGACGAAGGGCTTCGTCCCGGGCCCCAGCTCCGACGAAAGGACGCCCGTTGCTCCTCGGTGCCGGCGGCGGACGCCCGAAGCCACCGCGCGGAGCACGTCGAGTTCGGCCTTCCCCAGCGCGCCCGCCGGCCGCTGGCGGAGGGCGAGGACGCGCCGGCGCTCCTCGGCCCCCCGGGCTTCGTCGAGGGCGGCGTCGAGCAGATCGAGGGTGGCCTCGTCCGCCGCGGGCAGCTCCTCCTCGCGACCGAGGAAGGCCCGCCACTTGTCGCGGAAGCTCCGCCGGCGACCCAGGGCGAGGTCGGCCGTCTCTTCGGGGAGGGTCTGCTCGGCCTCCACGGAGAGGAGGACGTCGCCTCCGGCGAGGCGCAGACCGCCGAAATCGACGGTGAGCCGCGCGGCGACGAGTTCGCGGTCGTCCTCCGCCCCGCCGAGGGCGACCTGCCAGGCCCGCCGCAGGAGCGCGCCGAAGCCGGTCCGCCGGGCAACGCTCGGGCGCCGGACGAGGAGCTCGAGCTCCGACAGGCTCAGGGTCACCTTCTTGCGGCGGGCGAGGCCCCGGCCGCGCTCGCGGTCGTGGGCGACGACCCACACCTTCACTGTCCCGCCGGGTTCCACGGCGCGCGCGTCGGCGAGGCGGCCGGCGCGCGGGAGGGGCTGCTCGGAGGCGAAGAGCACGGTGAGCTTCCCGCGGCGGCGGTAGAGGACGTGCTCGCCGTCGCGCACCGCCCAGCCGGTGAGCGTGGCCTCGACGCGGTCGTCCTGGCCGATGCCGTAGGCGTACTCGCTCGCCGCCAGCACCCGCCCGCCGTGGCGCTCGACCGCCTCCTCGACCGTCGCCCGCGCCTTGGCGAAGCGCTCCCGCAAGGCGTCGTTGGCGAGGGAAAGTCCGTTGCCCGTGAAGCGGTTGCCGACGTAGTCCGTCGCCAGCTCCCACTCGTAGACGTAGGTGCCCTGGGCGTGGGCCACCGCGTTCGCCGAGGCGGCGAGCGCGGCGCAGGCAAAGAGGGCGAGGCGGGCTGGGCGTGCGGGGTGGGTCATGGCTTCCTCCGGCTTCCTGGCGACGGAGAGGAAGCACCTCGAAGGCCAGAGGGTCGCGGCGGCTCCTTCGCCGGCGCCCGCTTCGTCCGTCGAGGCCGTCGCAACCCGAAGCGCTTCGTGGGCCGTGCTCGCCAGCACGCGAGTTGGGGAGTCGCAGCGCCCGCCGGCCCCTGGGGGAGGATGTCGGGTCCTCCCTCGGCAGTGCGTCCCATTCGGACGCTTCCCGTGCGCCGGCCCGGATGGGGCCCGCTTGGAACCCACGGCCGTCTCGCTGCGTTCCGGGGCCGGCGGAATTCCCTCGCGCGGCGAGGGAGCCCGCCCCCCACCGCCGCAGGGCTTCTGAGGGGCGATCCCCTACCGCAGGGCCTCGACGATCCCGGCGGCTCCGGCGCGGGACGCCGGGGTCTTGGCGCCGTGGGGGCGCTGCCCCAACGCGCGGACGAGGGCGGCCGCGGTCGCCTCCGAGGGCCTGCGGGCGCGCAGGGAGAGGGCGTCGGCGAACTCGGCGGGAGTGCGCGCGGTTTCGAGGACGGCGCGGAGACCGGCCCGCACGGGCGCCGGGGGCAGGGGCGGGAGCACGGGGCGACCGAGGAAGGCGCGGAACTTCTCGTAGCCGGCCAACCGGCGACCGAGCCACAGGTCGACCGTCTCCTTCTGGGGAAAGGAGATGAAGTCGTTGGCCCACGGCAGTTCGCCCGGACCCACCGGCATGCCTTCGAACTCGAGCCCCGCGAGGGGCACCACCACCTCGGGAAGGTCTTCGGCCCCACGGAGCGCCTCGGCCCAGGCGACCCGCACGAGGGCGCCGACGCCGGTGCGCTTGACCCCCAGCGGGTTCGCGATCATGCGGTCGAGTTCGGCCAAGGCCAGACGAACCCGCGCGGGTCGACCTAGATTGCGACGCCGTTCGGTGTCGCGGGCCTCGATCCCGAGGGTCACGGACACCCCGCGAGGATCGAGCCGCACGGCGTCCGCAAGGTAGCCCACCCGCGGCAACGGGCCCTCGAGGGAGAAGACCAGGCGACGGACGCTGGTCTGCCAACGCAGCCGGCGGTCTCCGTAGCGCAAGGCGTCGTCCTTGGAGCCGTGGTCTTCGCTCCCCCACGAGGAGCTTCCCAGAAGGCGCGCGTCGGCCCGCCGCAGCGCGCGCCGAACCAGCCTCCAGCTCTCCCTCTTGGCTTCCACGTGCTCGTCCGAGAATTCGACCGCACCCTCGGGCCCCGGGACGCCGAGGCGCTCGGTGCGCACCTTCAACTCGAGGGTGTAGTACTCGCGGGCTTGCGCGGGCTCGAGGGAAGCGAGCGCGAGAACGAACAAGACGAACGAAGCGGGAAACGCGGTGCGGGTCATGCCTTCCTCCGCCCGCTCCCCGTGCAAGCCGAGGGCCCAAGCGCTGCCCCACCGAGCGCGCGGCAGGCCGTCCGCCCGCGGACTCCGGACGCCCCTCCCGCGCGCCGCCGGCGCGTCGATTCCTCCGAGGCCGCGGGACTTCCTTCGCAGCGCCCGGCGAAGGCCGCCGTCGCCGAGCGTTGCGCCGTGGCCGGTCCGTTGGCGGCCCTCGTCGCCGAGGGCGCCAGCGCCGCCCCGGAGGCGGCCGGCCCGCGTCCTCCCGCCTCCCGACCGCGCTGCGCAGGGCGCCGAGGGACCCGGACTGCGTCCGGGGCGCGTCCCGGCTCGTCGGTCGAGGGAGCTCCTCGCGCGACGGCGGGGCTCCCTGCGCGGGAGGGTCAGGCGAGGTGGGCGCGGGCCTCGTCGCTGAGGGAACTCGCCGTGGCGAGGATCCCCTGCAGGATCCGGTCGGTGGTGACGCCTTCGGCCTCGCCCTCGAAATTGAGGAGCACGCGATGCCGGAGGGCGGGGAGGGCGACCGCGCCCACGTCCTCGGGATCGACGTGGGTGCGGCCCGCGAGGAGCGCCCAGGCCTTGGCGCCGAGCACGAGCGCCTGCGCTCCGCGGGGGCTGGCGCCGTAGCGCACGTAGCGGCGCACGTCCTCGGTGGCGCCTTCGCCTTCGGGATGCGTCGCGCGCACCAGCCGCGCCGCGTAGCGCAGGACCGGCTCGGCCGCGGGGACCTCCCGGACCAAGGCGCGGTAGGAGCGGAGCTCTTCGGCGTCGAGGGTCGTCTGGGCGCGGGGGACCTCGGCGCCCGTGGTGCGGCGGAGGATCTCGACGAGCGCGTCGACTCCCTGGCTGGCCACGTCGATCTTGAAGAGGAAGCGGTCGAGCTGGGCCTCGGGCAGGGGGTAGGTGCCCTCCATTTCGATGGGGTTCTGGGTGGCGAGGACGAAGAAGGGGTCCGGCAGCGGGCGGGCCTCGCCGGCGGTGGTCACCCGCCCTTCCTGCATGGCCTCGAGGAGGGCCGACTGGGTCTTGGGGGTGGCGCGGTTGATCTCGTCCGCCAGCACGAGGTTGCCGAAGATCGGCCCGGGCTGGAACTCGAAGCCCTTGCGACCGCGCTCGTCTTCGGTGACCACGAGCGTGCCCAAGATGTCGGCGGGCATCAGGTCGGGGGTGAACTGGATCCGCCGGAAGCTGAGGTCGAGGGCCTCGGCCAGGCTGCGGCAGAGAAGGGTCTTGCCGAGGCCGGGGACGCCCTCGAGCAGGACGTGCCCCCCGGCAAGGATGGCGACGAGGGTCTGGCGCACCACGTCGCGCTGCCCCACCACCACGCGCCCGAGCTCCTCTTCGAGGTTCCCCAGACGCTCGCAGAAGCGCTGCGCCTGGGCAGCGACGTCGCTGGCTTCGCTCATGCAGGATCGTCCTCCGAACTTCGGGAGCCGGGCCGGCGCCCGCGCCATCCTGCCACGCCCGGACGACCGATGCGGGGGCTCAAGGATCGCGCATCCGGCGGAAGTATTCGCGCACGACCCGCTCGTAGGTCGCCGGCACCCGTTGCCCCCGCAGGGCGCGCAACTCCTCCTCGACGACGCCCGGAGGGATGCGACGGTGCTCGCGCCGGGCCCGGACCGCCCGCAGGGGCTCCGCCTCGCCCACCTCGGGCCCCGCGGCGCCCCGGAGCACGACCTCCCGCGCCTCGCCGCGGTCCCGCGGAGGGGCGTCGACGGGCGGAGGAGGCGCTGCGCCGCGGGACCGCGCAGGGGTTCCGCTGGCCCCCCGGGCGTCCGCCGCCTCCGCCTCCCCCCCGCGGGCGGAATCCCCACCCGCGCTCCGCGCGCCCGAGCGCCCGCCGGCGGTGGGAGCGCGCGGTCCCGCCCGCGGAGAGGTCGCGGCCCTCTCCTCCGAAGCGATGCGCCGCGCGCGCGTCCGCGAGCCGTCGTCCCCCGCCGCGCTCGCTGCGGCCTCGGCGAGCGCGTCCCGGCGCGAAACGGTCGGAGCCCGCGCGTCGCCCTGCTCGGAGGAGCCCGGTCCTGGCCTCGCACCGCCGGCGACCCCGAGCCCGCGCGTCGGACCGGGCGCCGAGCCGGCGCGGGGTCCCTGCGCGCGCCCAGCCCGTGGGTCCGACCGCGCAGCGTCGCCCGGGCGAGCGCCGAGCCCCCCGCGAGGGGCGTCCCCGAGTCCCGGGGCTTTGCCGTCCGCGGCCCCCGGCGAGGCCCGCGGAGCTTCGGCGGCACCGCCGCCCCGAGGCGCGGCCTCCTCGCGCGGAGCGAAGGCGCGTTCGAGGCGCTTCAGCACCTCGGGGTCGAGGCGCGCCAACCGTTCGCTCAGGACGTCGCGCTGCGCCGGGTCCAGGGAAGGGCCCCGGTCTTCGGGGAAGGCCTCGGCCAGCGCGTCTCCCAAGGCGCGCAAGCGCTCGGGATCGACCTCGGCCAACAACTCTTCGGCGCCCGGCGGCAACCCCGCCGAGGGCGGAAGGCCGCCCTCCTCCCCCGGCTCGTCCGAGCGCAGGGTCTTGGCGAGTTCGGCCAGGGTCTCGGGGTCGACGGATTCGACGAACTCCTTGGCAAGGCGCAGCAGAGCAGGCGACGGCGAAGGCAGCAGAGGGCCGTCGCCGCGGGGAAGCTCCTCCGACCCACCGGAGGAACTCTCCGCAGAGGCCTCGCCCGCCTCGGCCGCGCCCTCCTCCGCCAGGGCCTCGGCCCCGCGCGCGTTCGCCTGCGCCCCGTCTTCGGCGCCCTCTGCCTCGGCCCCGCGCGCGTTCGCCGCACCTCCTTCCGCCGGCCGGGCGTCCGCGGCCCCGCGCGCGTTCGCGAGGACAGGCGGAGGGCCGTTGGGGTTCTCCGCGTCCGCGCCCCTCCCGTCGGCCCCAGAGCCCCTTGGGTCCGCACCACTCGGTCCGGCGCTCGCTTCCTCCAAGGACGCAGCCCCCTCGGCGTCTTTGCGGTGCACGACCCGCGTCCCCTCGCCCTCGGCGCCGACGCGCCCGAGGGCGGCGCGAAGCGCCTCCAGGCGGCCCTGCGCGTGCCGACTCTCGCGCACCGCGAACTCGTCCCAGGCCTGCGGGGGCAGGTCCGCCGCTCGGCGGCGAAGGACCTCGAGGGCCGCGGCCCGGCGCTCGGGACCACCGGCTTCGAAGGCCTCTGCGGCGCCCGCCACGGCACGCGCAAGTTCTGGTTCGTCTGCGAGATCGTCCTGCAACGCACGGAGGACGCGCGCGAGGTCCTCGGGCGAAGCGACTTCTGCGCCGCTGCCCAGGGCCTCCGCGAGGGCAGGCGAGCGGGCAAGGCCGTCGCGGAAGGCCGCGCGGGCACGCGCCCGGCGCTCTTCTTCGCGCAGGTGCTCGACGACGCCGCCCAAGCGAGACAAGGCGTCGAGCCGTGAGAGGCGTCGCTCGGCGAGGTCGTTGCCGAGCGCCTCGAGCGCGTCGCCCGCCTCGGCCAGAGCGACCGTCCCGTGGCGGTCCGCGGCGCGCTCCAGGCGCGAACTCAGCCGCCGCAGCCCGCGGAGCAGGGACGGGTCGACGCTGGGGCGCCCGCCAAGGGCCTGCGCCGGCGCGGGCGCCGCGACGGGGAGCGGGGGAAGGGCAAGGGCCAGCGCGACGAGTCCCCACCCGATCGCCGCGGCCCGCACCCCACGAGGAACGCCGCGCGGGAAGAGCTCGGTCGGCTCGAGTTCGGCCACGGCCGCCTCGGCCTCCTCGCGCACCGCCGGAAGCCACGGATGCCCGGAGGCCTCGAGTTCGAGCAGGGTCGAGAGGACGGCCCCGCGGCCGGCGCGGTGTTCGAGGACGGCGGCGGCCACGCGCGGCGGGATGCGCCGGCAGGCGGAGAAGAGACACCCCAAGAGCGCGCCGAACAGCCCGGGCGCTGCGCAGAGAAGCGCGAAGGGAATCCCGGGGGCGAACCGCTCGGCCGGCTTCGCCTCGGGCGCAACGACCGACGCCAAGGCCAGGAGCAGGCCCAGCGGCGCCGCGCCGGCTGCGCCCCGCGCGGCGCCTTCCAAGGCGCCGCGCCGGCGCAGGGCACGCGCGGCCTGCTGCAGGGCGAGCTCGACCTTCACCCCATCACCTTAGCAGCCCGCCGGCGGAAGTCCCGCGCAGCTCCGACGCCGCCGGCGGGTTCCGCCGCGCCTCCCCGGGCGACGGTCAGACGAACTTGCGTCGCTGCCGGCTCGAGGGAATGCCGAGCTGCTTGCGGTACTTGGTGACCGTGCGCCGGGCGATGTCCAAGCCCTGCTTCTTGAGGGCGGCCGCGATCTCCTCGTCGGAGAGGGGATGGGACTTGTCTTCCTTCTCGACGATGTCCCGTACCTTCTGCTTGACGGCAACGATGGACTTCTGCTCTCCGTCGGCGCGCGTCGTTCCGCCGGTGAAGAAGAACTTGAGGGCGAAGATCCCTCGCGGGGTCTGAATGTACTTGTTGGCGATGGCCCTCGAGACGGTGGAGACGTGCACGCCCACGCGGTCGGCGATGTATTGCATCTTCAGCGGACGCAGCGCGTCGATTCCCTTCTCGAGGAAGGGCTTCTGATAGTCGACGATCTCCTGGGCGATGCGCCACAGCGTCGACTTGCGCTGCTCGATGGACTTCATGAGCTGCTTGGCCGCCGTGATCTTCTTCTGCACGTAGGCGCGCACCTTCGGGTCGTCCGCGGCGGTGTGCAGCATCTCCTGGTAATGCTTGCTGATGTGGATGCGGGGAATGTAGGCGTCCTCTACGCGCACCTCCCACTTGCCGTCGACTTGCTCGACGACCACGTCGGGGATGACGTAGTGAACCTGCTCGTTGGAAAAGACGCGCCCCGGCTTGGGGTTCAGCGAACGGATGAAATTGATGGCCTCGTCGATGGTCTCGATGGGCTCGCCGAGTTCCTTGGCGATCTTCGGCAGCCGGTTGGCAACCACGTCGTCGAGGTAGTCGCGCACGATGGCGATCTCGAGGTCGTAGCGGTGGTCGACGTTGCCCTTCTCGAGTTGAAGGAGGAGGCATTCCTTGAGGTCGCGGGCGCCGACGCCGGGCGGCTCGAAGTCCTGCACGAGTTCGAGGACGTCGAGCATCTCCTCCACGGTGCAGGGCGGGTCCACGTCGACGCCCTTCACGAACTCCTCGTCGATCCGGTAGCGCACGTAGCCGTTTTCGTCGATGTTCCAGATCAAGTAGGTGGCGATCTTGACGTCGCGCTCCTTGAGGTTGAGCTCGGCGAGCTGGCGCTGCAGGACTTCCTGGAGCGACTCGCTCCGGTCGGCCGTGTTCTGCATGGCCTCGAGCTTCTTGTCCTTTTCGCCGGCGGCCGCGCGCGGGCGATAGGTGCCCGAGAATTCCTTCCACTGCTCGTTGAGGCCCTCGAGGCGCTCGAACTCGGCCTCGAGCGACTCCTTGGTGGGCACGTCGTCGGGCAGCGCTTCCTGTTCGGTCGAGGCGACCTCGCGCAGGGGCTCCTCGCTCTGGATCTCCAAGGTGGGATTGGCTTCCATCTCGCGCTCGATGAGCCCCTTCAGATCGAGGGTCGCGAGCTGCAGGATCTCAATGGACTGCAGAATCTGCGGCGCCAGGCGGAGCTGGAGTTCCTGTCGCTGGCTGAGGGAGGTTTCCATCCTCATGACGGGCGTCGCCTCTCTTGGTAGTCCCGGCGTCCTTCGAGAGCCTCCGCCAGGATCGCCTTCGAGGCGAACTCGAGCGAACCACCTGCGGGGAGCCCGCGCGCGAGGCGGGTCATCCGGACGCCGAGTGGTTCGAGCGCAGCGCGCAGGTGCAGCGCCGTCGCGTCGCCGTCGAAGGTGGGGTTCGTCGCCAAGATGACCTCCTCGATGCGGTCGTCCTGGCGGACGCGCTCGGCGAGCGCGTCGATGGTCAGGTCGTGGGGCTCGACCCCTTCCAGCAAGTTCACCGCGCCGAGGAGCACGTGGTAGCGCCCTTTGTAGCCACCGCTCTTCTCCATGGCGAGCACGTCGGTGGGGCGCTCCACCACGCAAAGTACGCGCGGGTCGCGGCGGGGGTCGGAGCAGATCTCGCACGGGCTGCGCTCGCTCACCGTGAAGCACTCCGCGCAGGGGCGGGCCTTCTCCTTGACGGCGCGGATCGCGTCGGCGAGGGCAAGGCCCTCGCGTTCGGAGCCCTGGACGATGTGGAAGGTCAAGCGCTCGGCGGTGCGCTGCCCGATGCCCGGGAGGCGTTTGAATTCGCGAATCAGTCGCTCGACGGCTTCGCCGTACACCTTCGCTCCTCGCCGTTCAGTCTACCGGGGTCGCCGGCCGACGCCAGCGTGGTAGGCTCGCGGCGCAGAGGAGCGAAGAATGAGCGGACAAGGCTTTCCCGGCGGGCTCGGCGACATGATGGGAATGATCCAGAAGGCCCAGGAAGAAGCCGAACGGATGAAGGCCAAGCTCGAGGCCGAGCTGAAGCAAAAGACCGTCGAAGGGTCGACGGGCGGGGGCATGGTCACGGTGACCGCGACGGGCGACCTCGAAGTGCGCTCCATCAAGATCGACCCCCAGGCCATCGACCCCGAAGATCCGGAAATGCTCGAAGACCTCATCACCGCGGCCGTGAACGTGGCGCTCAAGAAGGCCAAGGAGCTGCAGGCCGAGGCGCAGGCGGGCGAGCTGGGGAACATGCTCGGCGGCCTCGGGCTGGGCGGTCCGGGCGGACCCGGCGGCATGCCCGACCTCGGCTCCCTCCTCGGCGGCCTCGGGGGCTGAAGCCCAGGGCCACCCGCGCCCCGCCGCCGCGGCGACGCGGCCGCGTCGCTCCGTCGCGGCAGTCCGCTCAGCGGTTGAGTCGGCGAGCGTCGAGTTCCCTCGCGGCGAAGCGAACGATGGGCTCTTGCTCGACGCCGTCCTCTGCTGCGGAGCCGGAGGCGGCGGCCTGCGGGGCGCGCTCTGCGCGCTCGAGCTCGAGCGGGGCCGGGCCCTCGAGTCCGAGCGCCTCGCCGAGGATCTGAGCGAGCCGCGCCTGGGTGCGGCGGTCGCTCAGTTGACCCCAGTAGAGGTTGGCTACGGCGAGGCGGAGAACGACCTTCCCGCGCTGGGGGTCGTAGCCGATGCGCGGCTCGCCGCGCTCGAGGACGTCGGCGAGCATGCCCAGGCACTCGGGATCGGCGAGACGAGGTTGGACTTGCCGCCAGGCCGCCTGCACCCGCGCACCGTCGAGGGGCGCAGCCGTCGCGGGCTGGGGCGTGGGGGCTGCGTCGTCGCGAGGGGGCGAGGCGGTCGCGGCGACCGCCCCGCCCGCGGTCGCCGGGGCCCGGGCCGCGCCCGGCGCCATCTCCGCGGGGTAGCGGTAGCCGGGGCGCGCGGCGCGCCCGGGGCCGTGGGGCGGCGAGGCCGAGCGAGGCCCGCGGACCGTCCGGTCCGCGGGGCGAGCCGTTGACGAGGGCCCGGCACCCCCGTCAACGGCCCCGGCTTTTGGGGG
>RFHU01000290.1 GCA_003695705.1 Planctomycetota bacterium | reverse complement strand
TGCCCCGCCACCCCGTGCGGCGCCACCCAGAAGCGACACACCCCGCGCCGGCACACGTGCCGCGGATGCCCGTGCGGCGCCACCCAGTGCACGCACACCCCCTCGCGGCATACGTGCCCCGCCACCCCGTGCGGCGCCACCCAGAAGCGACACACCCCGCGCCGGCACACGTGCCGCGGGTGCCCGTGGGGGTAGGCGACCCGTCGCACGGGGCCGGCCCAATGCACGCAGACCCCCCTGCGGCACACGTGGAGGCGGTGTCCGTGCGGGTAGTGCCGGGGCCGGGCGTAGTACTCGCAGCCGGGGCCGCACACGTGCCGGGCGTGGCCGTGGACGTAGACCACCGGCGCCGGGGCGATCACCGCGTCGACTCGCCCGTGGGGACCGCGCGCGCGCACCACGCAACCTGACGCCGTGAGGCTGCACAGCGCCCCGCCGGCCAGCGCCACCGCAACGAACGTCCGCATGGGGCCTCTCCTCTGCCGATCATGCTAGCAGGCGCACCCGCGCCCGCGCCGGCGCCCGCCTCGACGCGTGGGGGCCGCGGTCGATTCAGCCCCGCCGGCCCCGGTGCACTCGCCGCCTGCGAGGCCGTGGCGGCTGCGGGCCCCACCCCGAGGCTCGCGCCGCGCCGACGCCGCACGGTAGCATCGGGCATGATCCGCGCCGACGCCGCCGCCATCGCCGAGCCCTACTACGAGGAGGTCCGCAGCGAGCTCTCCTCCCTGGGCGCACGAATCCGCCTGGTGGGCCTCCTCGCCAACGAGGACCGAGCCTCGCAGACCTACTCGGGGTACGCCGCCAAGGGCTGCGCGAAGGTGGGCATGGACTACGAAGCCCGCTCGGTCTCCCGCGAAGACGTCGAAGCCGCCGTCCTCGAAGCGGGCGCCGACCCCGAGGTCCACGGGATCGTCGTCTACTACCCGATCTTCGGGGGGGCACGGGACCGCTCGATCCAAAACCTCGTCCCCATGGAAAAGGACGTCGAGGGCCTCCACATTCGCTGGACGACCATGCTCTACCACGACGAGCGCTACCTCGACCCCGAACAGCGCAAGAAGCCGATCCTCCCCTGCACTCCGCTGGGGATCCTCAAGGCCTTGGACGCGCTCGGGGTGACCCACCCCGAGCGCGGGCGCGAGTCGGCCGCGGGGCTGGTCGCGACCGTGTTCAACCGCAGCGAGGTCGTCGGCCGCCCGCTCGCGGCCATGCTCTCGAACAACGGCGCCCGGGTCTACAGCTTCGACATCCACGGCGTCGTCCGCTACGAAGCGCGCCGGACCTTCCCCTGCGACGTGGACCGGGCCACGGCGCTGGCAAGCTCGGACGTGGTCATCACCGGAGTCCCCTCGCGCTCCTTCGAGAAGATCCGGGGCGCCGAACTCAAACCAGGTGCGGTGTGCGTGAACTTCTCCCAGTTCGAGAACTTCGCCCCGGACATCGAAGAGCGGGCCGCCGCCTACCTGCCGCGCGTAGGGCCCATCACCGTGGCCATGCTGCTGCGCAACACCCTGCGCCTCTACCGAAACTTCCACGCCCCGAAGTGACGGGCGCGCGGGGTCCAGCGCTCGGACCCCGCTCCGCCCCTCCGGGGTGGTAGGCTCCTCGTCGCGTGACGGTCCTCGTGGGCATCGCTGGCGGCTCCGGCTCGGGCAAGACGACCATCGCCAGCGCCCTCTCCGCCCATTACCCCCCCGAACACCTCCAGATCGTCCCTCTCGACGCCTACTACGCCGACCGCTCGGGCATGCCCCCCCAGGAGCTCGCACGCGTCAACTACGACCACCCCGAGGCCTTCGACCAGCTCCTCTTGCTCGAGCACATGAGCAGCCTCAAGGCCGGGCAGGCCGTGGAGCAGCCGCTCTACGACTACACGACCCACCGACGCCTCCCCGAAACGCGCGCCGTCCCCCCGGCTCCGGTGGTCGTCCTCGAGGGGATCCTCGTCCTCGCCATGGAGGCCGTCCTTCCCCTGTTGGACCTCAAGCTCTTCGTGGACACCGACGCCGACGTGCGCTTCCTCCGTCGCCTGCGGCGCGACATGGCCGAGCGCGGCCGCAGCTTCGACTCGGTCATGCTCCAGTACATGGAGACCGTGCGCCCCATGCACCGACAGTTCATCGAACCCACCCGCCGCGAGGCGGACTTGATCCTTCCCGGCGAGGGCGACTACGGCGTTGTGCTCGAGGTCCTGCGCGCTTGGATCGACCGGCAACTCACCGCGGAGGACTGACCGGCCCCGCGGAGGCGGCTCCCTTGCGCGCATAGGGATCCCGCACCGGATGCGCGCGCAGCCACGCCTCCGCCTCGGCGAGCGCCTCGGCCGGGCGGGCGGGGTCGAGCGCGAGCCCGCTGAGCTCCTCGGTGAGCGCGCACAGGCGCGCGAAGAAGCCCGCGTTGCGCTGGTGGTCCCGCAGCAGAACGAGGAGCGCGGGCAAGGCCCCCGCGTAGCCCGCGCGCGCCAGACCGATGGCGGCCGTGCGACGCTGCAGGGCGCTGGCTTCGGGGCCCGTGAGCGCCAAGAGGCGATCGGCGCCGCCGCGGCGCGCGACTTCCGCAGCCGCCTCTTCTGCGGTCGGCAGGCTGGCGCCGAAGTCTTCGAGGGCCTGCGCGAGCGCGCTCTGGTAACGCTCCCAGGCCTCGCGCAAGGCGGTCCGGCGCTCCCTCTCCACGTCGGTCAGGAACCAGCCGTGCAGGGGCGCTCCCTCCCGGCGCAGGTGCCGCTCGGGATCCCGCTCGAGGCGGTAGACCCGCTCGAGCTCGAGTTCCCCGCTGGTGGGGTCCCTGCGCAGCACCACGAGTTCGCCCTCGGGGGTCCCCAAGAGCGCGCGCCCTCCCCCGAGCTCGGCGAGCCGTGGCGGAACGCCGCGGCGCGCCGAGGACCCCTCGGGGACGACGAACTCCACGCGCGCCGGTCGGTTGCCGGCGGCCGCCGCCCGCGCCAACTCCCCTTCGATCCGCGCAAGCCCCCGGGCCAGCAACGCAGCCGCCGCGAGCAGCGCCGCGGCCAGCAGCAACGGCGCACCCCAGCCCCCACCGCGCGCCTCCGTCCCGGCGCTCCGCCCCGTCTCCACGCCCGCGGAGGCCGACGTCGCTGGCGAGGCCGCCCCGGCGCCC
>RFHU01000289.1 GCA_003695705.1 Planctomycetota bacterium | reverse complement strand
TCCTCGTGGCGGGAGGCGGGCGGCGGAGCCTCGGGGGCGCGGACCTCGGGGGCGGGGTCGTGAACGAAGAGGCAGGGGACACCGCCAACGGAGAGGAGGGCCTCGTGGGGCAAGGGAACGGGCTCGCGCGGGTCCACGGCGACGCCGTCGACGGTCGTCCCGTTCTTGCTGCCGAGCTCTTCGAGGCCGGGGCGCCCGTCGCGGAAAGTGATCCGCAGGTGCTCGGCGGAGACGTTCGGGTGGTCGATGCGCACGTCGCAGCGCACGTCGCGGCCCACGAGGGTCGAAAGGCGGCCGAGGGGGTGCAGGGTCACGCTGCCCCCGTCGGCGCTGGTGTCGACCACCAGGCGGGCGCGAGCGAAGCCGAGTCCGAGCAGGTCGGAGCCCGGCGGGGGGAGGGAGAGCAGCGTCTCGTGGAGGGCGCCGACCTTGGTGGGGGGGAGGGAGTCCTCGGCGGAGGGCTGCGCGAGCCGCGGACCGCCGGCGAACCTGAGCTCCCCGCGGAGCGCCTCGTGCAGCCAGCGTCCAAGCGGCCAATCGGCGAGGTTTTCGTCGCGGAGCTCCACCCGAGGCAGGCGCAGCGACGGGTTCGTGGGGAAGGACGCAAGCAGGTCGGGGGACACCGCCTCGGGAGCGTAGCCCGAGAAGAACCACAGCCCGACGCGTTCGCGGTCGAAGAGCTGCAAGCCGAAGTGGAAGCGCCGACCGCCCGCCCGCTCGCTCACGAAGCAGAGCCAGTAGGGCCGCGCGGGGTCTTCCCCGGGGTCCCGGTAGCAGAGCCAGTGCAGGGGGTGCGCAGGGTCCTCCGCCTGGCGGGCCGCCTCGACCACCGCCTCGAAGACGCGCGCGGGGTAGGCGATCAGCCGCCGCACCACCTCCACGCGGGGCTCCTCGGCGGGGTCGGTCCCCTGGCCGACGGCTTCGCTGCGGTAGGCGACGTGGCGCCAGGCCCCCGCGGGGGTCCGTCCCAACAGCCACTGCCACGCCTTGCTCACCGCTGCCTCGTCGCCACCGCGCGGCGGAGACTATACCCTGCGGGCCGGTCCGACCTCACCTGGGGAGCCGATCCACCCCCTCTCGCCCGAGCGCACCAGCCTGCGCTTGCCCCGGAGCCACGGAGCGGCTACAAGGGCAAGACGCCCCGGAGGGACCATGGCGTCGGACCCTGCTCTGCAAATGGGAATGATGAAGCTGCTCGCCAGCAAGCATTTCCCCCTCCACCCCCCCCGCCGGAAGCTCAAACTCGACAAGCTCTGCCAGGCCATCGGCAAGGTGACGGGCACCGAGACGAGTTCCGATGCGGTTTTCGACAACCTCACCGAGCTCAAGGGACGCGGCTACGTCAACACCGAGCCGAAGATCATCCTTCGCGACGAGATCGACACCTGCGAGTTCGAAATCTGGCTGACGCCGCTCGGGCGCTCCGAGCTGATGAAGAAGCTTCAGGCGAGCTAGCTCGCTCGCCCACGCCGGGGCCGCGCCAGCCGAGGAGCCCCCACCCCCTTGACCGATCCCAACGTGCAGCGCATCGCGCTGCTCCTCGACTACGAGAACATCATTCTTGGTCTGCCGAAGCAGACCAAGTTCCAGCCCCAGGTCATCCTCGACCGCCTGCTCGAATACGGCAACGTGGTCATCAAGCGCGCCTACAGCGACTTCAGCGGGCGCGACAAGGACAAGATCGTGCTCCACGAGCTGGGCTTCGACCTGCTCGACATTCCGGTCCGCTCCATGACCGGCAAGAACAGCGCGGACATTCGCATGGTCGTCGACGCCATGGAGATGATCATCCTCCACCCGCACCTGGACACCTTCGCCCTGGTGACCGGCGACAGCGACTTCACCCCGCTGGTGTCGCGCCTGCGCGCCCACGACAAGCGAGTCATCGGCTTCGGCGTCAAGAGCAGCTCGAGCAAGCTGCTCGTCATGAGCTGCGACGAGTTCGTCTACTACGACGAACTCGTCGACCTCGGCAAGCGCAACAAGAAGCTGGGCGAAAAGCTCGCCAAGAGCGCCAAAATGGGCCGCGGCGCCGACGCGCAGAAGCGCGCCGAGGCGCTCTACCTCGTCCTCGACGCAGCCCGCGGGCTCCTCCGCTCCCGCGACATGGTGTGGGCCTCCATGATCAAGCAGACCGTGGTCCGCAAGCACCCCACCTTCACCGAGAGCTACCACGGCTACTCGAGCTTCTCCGAACTCATGGAGGACATCATCAAGCTCGGCATCCTCGAAGGCGAGCGCGACCCCAAGACCGGCAACTACCGCGTGGTCGGCATCGGCAAGGCGGGGCGCGAACTCGCTCGCTGACCCACGAAGGCCGCGCGCGCGGCCGCTCGCCGAGCCCCCGCCAGCGATCGCCCGGCGCCTGCGCCCTGCGCAAGGATCGGACACGGGCCTCGCGGCGAGCGCAACCGCTTACAGTCCAGCGCCTTGTGTCGACGCCGCCCTTCTCGAGCGCAAGGCAGAACGCCCGGGCCGCGTCATCCCTTCACGAGGCTTCGTGCCCGCGCCCCGGTCCCCCTCGCGCTCGTCGCCCCGAGGCCGTAAAACCGTGGGCGCGCGCTGCAGCGGAGGGAAGTCGATGGCTCGCTGGCGAACCCTGGTCCCCTTGACCCTCACCCTCGCCCTCGCGGCCTGCAACTCGGGCAGCAGCGGCAAGGCCTACTTCGGCCCCGGCTCGGGCAGCCCGCCCCCCGGTACCGGCGGCGGCGGCGGCGGCGGCGGCGTGGACCTGACCTTCACCATGGTCTCGCTCAACCAGGCGAACCAAACGGGGCAGCTTGCGCAAAACACGAACGTGGTTCTGGCGGTGTTCACGCTCACGGCGAATACGCAGCCCCTCGACGTGACGCAAATCACGTTCACGAACACGGGCACGCTCGACGAGACGACCTTCGGCCAAGCCCAGCTCTACACCGACGCGAACAACGACCAAGACATCGCAGGGGAGACGGTCCTCGGCACCGCCCCCGCGCTCGCCGCCAACGACGACCCCTACGTCTTTACGGGTCTAAACTTGTCTCTCCCCCAAGGAGGGCCTCCGGTACAGGTAATTCTCGCGGTGCCCGGTGTCGCTGCCGCGAACGTCGCGCCCGCCCACGTAACCCAGTTCAAGGTGCAGGTGGCCAGCCCGAGCGACATCGTCGTCTCGCAGGGGACGGTCACCGCCACGGGAAACTTCGGCATGGAGGTGGGGCCCAACCTCGGGATCCACACGCACCTTCTCATCTCCGAGGTCGCCCCGGCGGTGGGTGTTGGAAGCACCGGCGCGATGAGCGCCGAGTTCGTCGAAATCTTCAACCCGACGAGCCAGGCCATCGCCCTCGACAACTACCACCTCACCGACGCCTCGCGGAACACCAACGCTCCCGGCACCAACACGGACTTTCGCTACGAGCTCCTCGCCGACCCCACCGGCGCCAACACGACGCCGAACACTCCTCCTTTTGGCCCCGCAGCGAACGCCGGCAGCAGCGACTTCCAACTCCGCTTCCCCGCCGGAGCGAGCATCCCCTCGGGCGCCTTCCAGGTGGTCGCCATCAGCGACACGGGCTACCGCGCCAATTACGCGAACGCTCCGGCGCCGACGTACTACGTTCTCAGCCCGGCGGCCAACACGACCGCAACGCCCATGCGCGGCTGGTCGGGAACCGGACAGACCTTCAACCCTGTCGACGGAACGAACGACTACAGCCAGGCGAACCTAACCAACACGGGCGAAGGGGTAATGCTCTTCACCTGGGACGGCGCCGTAGCACCCAACGTCGTCACCGACGTCGACTACGTCTACTACGGTCCCGCCGCGGACCCCGCGACCCAAACCGCCACGAACACCCAGATCAACAAGAGCGGCGTCACCGTCAATGGAACGGCCTACCAGAACGAGACCCCTCCCAACGTGACCGTCGGTGTCCCGGCCAACACCTTCAGCGTGAAGCGGACGAACTGGACGGAGAACGGTGAGGCGACCATGGGGGGCAACGGCATCGGCGGACACGACGAAGTCGGCGAACCCGCCGCCAACTTCGACAACGCGTCGGCCCCCACCCCGTTCGCTCCCTGATCCGGGTCGGCGAAGGGTCCCCCTCTCCAGCCCGCTCGCTCGGGCATAATGCGCGGGGTGCGACGGCGGCTCGAAGAGGACATCGCGCGTTGCGAGCGCGCCTTCGCGGGGGGCGCCGGGGGAGCCGAGGCGGGCTTCCGCCTCGGACGCCTGCTCCTGCAGGCGGGGCGTCCGGCCGAGGCGGTGGAGGTTCTCGAGCGCACCGAGGGACTCCTTGCGCGCGTCGTGCACGACGCGGACGGTGCCGCTGACCTGCATCCGCTCGCCCTCGAAGTGGACGGCCTCCTCGAACAGGCCCGCGCGCGCGCCGAGGGCGCGGCGCGCGCCGCCCGTCGGCGCGAGCTCCTCGCCGCCCTCGAGGCGGGGGAGCTCGACGCCGCGGGGCACGACGAGCTGATCCGCCTCGAAGTCCGCGACGGACTCCCCCTCCACCGCGAGCCTCCCCGCTGCCCCGCCTGCGCAGGCCCCATGAGCGAACCTCGCGCCGACGGGACGGTGCGCTGCGCCCGCTCGGGGGAGGGCGGCGACCTCTGCCGGCACACCGACGCCGAGGGACTCTACGCCTGTCCGGCCTGCGGCCTGGTCGTGCGTGCTTGGGCCGAGGGGAGCCTTCCGCCCAGTCCCCACGAACCCCCGCTCGTGCGCCCCGAGCGCACCCAGTGCCCGCACTGCTCGGGACGCGTCGCCGACTGGCAGCGGCACGTGCGGCGTTGCCCCAAGGCTCGGCCGGTGGACTTCCCCCGCTGCGCGGTGTGCGACCGGCGCGGATTCCACCGCGCCAGCCTGCGCTGCCCGCGCTGCGCCGCCGAGGTCGCCCGGACCCTCTGCGGGGAGCCCAAGGGTCCCCGCCGGCGCCGCTGACGAGCCGCCGCGCCCCGCCCGCGGCTTCGCGCCCGAACTCGCCGCCTCAACGGCCTCGGACTTCCAAGGACTCCCCGGGGAGCTGCCAGACCTCCACGCGTCCCTCGCGCACCACCGCCAGGCGTCGCTCGCTCGGCGAGAGAGCCACCCAGAGCAGTCCGCCCGGTGCAAGGGGCGGAAGGACGCGCGGCGGGGGCTTCCGACCTGGAAGGAACCACGCCCTGAGCCCGAACTCGCTCTGCTTCGCAGCCACGTAGAGCCTGTCGCCCGCGCGCGTCGCCACGAGGGCCTCGATCCCGCCCCCGGCGCCGAAAGCCCCGACAGGAACGGGGTCCAACTCGACGGGCGGTCGCCAACGATCGGATCCAAGCTCGTAGGGGAGCAAGACCACCTTGCCGGTGCTGTAGGCCACGGCGAGCCCCGGCGTGCGTCCCCCCACCCAGCGGAGGCGCCGCACGTACCGTCGCTCCTCCGAGGTCTTCGCGAGGGTCCGCCGAGGCGTCGAGTCGTCGAGGGAGAATTGGTACAAACCCTTGGCGTCGGCGGCCACGGCCCCGCGCCCCCCGGGAAGGAACCCCACGCTTCGCACCTCCTCGACGAAGGCTTCGAAGCGACGGAGTTCGCGCGGGTCCCGCGCGTCGAGGAGGACCACCGGGCCGCGCTCCGGGGTCCCTTCGAACTCGCCGCCCGCCAAGACCAGGTTGCGCTCCCAGTCCACCGCCAAGCACTCGGAGTCGCCGAAGGGGAGCGCGCAGCGCCCGGTCTCCTTGCCGAGCAGGACGTCGACGGCGTAGAGGACGCTCTTCCCGCCGACCAGGGCCCGGCGCCCGTCGGGCGAAACGGCGAGGGGCTCGAGCTCACGGCAGGGCCCCACCTCCCAGCGAAGGCGGCCCTCGGCAAGGTCGAAGCAACGCAGGTAGGCTCCGGGGCGCTCCTCGTCCTCTTCCTCGCTGACGAGCAGGGTGTCCTCGCCGGCGAAGACGGCCCGCTCGAGGTCGGACGCGAGGTCGACGGCGAACAGCGGGCGCTCCCCCAGGCGCTGGAGCACACGGCGGGCGCGCCGGGCCGACGGCAGGGCCGGCCAGCGCGCGAGCCATTCCTCCAGCGCGCGCACCCCCGCGTAGGGAGAGCGCCTGCAAAGGGCGAGGGCCGCTC
>RFHU01000288.1 GCA_003695705.1 Planctomycetota bacterium | reverse complement strand
GTCGGGGGAGGATGCGCTGCGAGGGGATCTTCTGCCAGGACCGGCGACGGGACGCCTCCTGTCGTTCGCTTCCCGGTTCGCGCCCGGGCGCGGGCTCCGAGGCCGTGGCCGCGCGGCCGTCGGAGGTCAGGGTTCGGGGGAGGCGGCAGGCCCTGCTCCGGATTCCGGGCGGAGGGTCTTCCCTTGCAGACCCACGCGCTCGACCACCCGGGCAGCAATTTCCCGCTCGTCGAGGCCGATGGTGCGTCCGAAGCGCAGCAGGCGCTCTTGCTCGGCGCTGGCCAACACGCCGTCGGCGGTGGCCATGTCGATGAGGGAGTCGATGAGCAGTCGCCGCTCGGCGCCCCGCTTGCTAACCGACAGCCCTCCGCCCTGGCGGCCTTCTGCTTCGAGGGCGGCGGCCTCGTCGGGACGAATGCCGTAGACCTCGCGGAAGGCGTCGAGCAGGGCTCGTTCGCTTGCGTGCAGTTCGCCGTCGCACCATGCCAGGTGGGCCAAGACGCGGTAGACCCGTCGCTTTCCGTTGTGCGAAACCGGCTCGTCGTCCTCGCTCATGAGCCCTCTCCTTCTCCTACGGCGCCGGGCAGGCCGAACAGCCCACCCAGCAGCCGCTCGCGGACCTCGTCGGCCCCCTCTCCTTCGAGCACCGCCCGGCCGACGTGGTGGGCAAGCTCGCGCACGTTGCCGGGCCAGTCGTGCCAGCGCAGACGCCGTAGGTCGTCTCTCGAGATGCGCTGCGCAGCTCCGGGGGCGCCTGCGCGACGGAGGAGTTCGGCGAGGAGCTCCTCGAGGTCCTCGAAGCGCTCGCGCAAGGGCGGGATCCGCAGCGCCGGGAGGCCTTCGAGGATGGGCGGACGGGCGTCGGCGACGGCGCCGACCACGAGCCGCAGGCCGCGCGCGGCGCAGGCGGCGCGCGCGGACTCTTCCCAGTCCTGGTCCGCGGCGGCGTAGGAGACGTAGAGGGTGCCGCCCGGCGCGGCGCCGCGCAGGGCGTGGTGCAGGAGCGCGGCACCCCGTGGCCCGTAGAGTTCGTGGAAACTCCCCCGCCGGGAGAGGGCGTGCAAGGTTCGGGCTGCGAGGGTGTGCCCTACCCCCGCTTCGCCCCAGAGGAGGACCGGCTCGGCGCGGCCTGCCTGCTCGAAGAGGAAGCTGCGCAGGGCGACGGCGCCCGGACTGCCGCCGACGATGGAGCGAGCGGCGGGGAAGAACTCGTCTCGGAGTTCGGCCGCGGCCGCGAGCCCGGCGCGCGCGAGGCGGTCGATGCGCGCTGCGTGGGCGGGCCGGAGCGAGGGCGGCAGGGCGCGCAGGCGCTCGAGCAGCCTCGCCGCCGCCTCGGCGGAGGCCGCGGGCGGTCCGTCGCTCCACGCGGCCTCGAAGGCGTCGAGGGCTTCGTCCACGCGCCCGGCGCGGAGCAGCCACTGCCCACTTCCCAGGCGGTCTCCCTCGCGTTGGCTGCGGCGCAAGGCGGCGTCCATGGCCGCAGTATGCGCCGCGTTCCGGGCGGGCGCCACGGTGCGCGAGGGTCGTCGCTCGTCGGGACCGACGAAAGGGACCTGGAGCCTGGCGGAGTCGCTCGACCGATGCCGGCCGCGAGCGGGCACTTCCTCCCACGCGAGGGCGTCGGGCGGCGCGGGCCCGCCGCTGGGTGGAACGGCCTGGCCGGCCGCGGTCCCCTCCGCAGGTCGGTGCGCGACGAGTCGGGGAGGACGAGGGCGGGTCCCGACGGCGCGGGGTCGTGGCCCGTCGTTCCTGCGCGCGGTCGTAGGGCAACCGAGGAAGGGAATTAGAGCCCCTCGCCGCGGGTCATCTTGCGCAGGGTGGCGCGCAGGACCGAGAGGTCGTAGCGGAGCAAGGAGAGCGGGCCGCGGCGCGCGTACTCGCGCAGGTAGATGCGGTCGAGGTCGAAGATGTCCCCGGTCCCCTTGGCGAGTTGAAAGGTCCCGGCAAGTCCGGCCTTGATCCGGAAGGGGCGGAAGTACTCCAGGCGGCGCGTGTCGTGGGGCCACACCGGACGCGGGCCCACCAGGCTCATGCGACCACTCAATACATGGAGGAGTTGGGGCAGTTCGTCGAGGTAGTAGTCGACGAGGAAGCGTCCAACGCAGGACAGCGCTTGGGGATCTCCTTCCAGCTCCTTGACCGTGCGGCCGCCGCGGGCCCGATGGGCGGCCAGAGCGGAGGGGCGCACGACCCGAAACTTGAGCAAGTCGAAGGCCTCGCCCGCGGACACTCGTCGCTCTCGGTAGAAGACGCTCGCGCGCGGTTCCCCGCGCGCGAAGTCCTCGAGCTTGATGAGCCCTGCGACGAGCGCTGCAGGCCCGACGGCGAAGGGGAGGACGCCCACGGCCACGAGGCGATCGACGGCGTGCTTGAGCAGCTTCCCGTAGCGGACCGGGAGCTCGCTCGGCTGGCCTCCGCGCGGCGCGTTCAGAGGAACACCCGCCGGTTGTAGATCCACCATTCGACCATCACGAAGGCCAGAGCGAGCAGGGCGGCGATTTTCCAGAGCTCTTCGCCGGCCCCTTCCGCTGCGGTCGTGGCGGGCGCCGGCGGCCGTCCGACGAGCTCGATCGAGGCGGCAGGCTCGATGCGGCTCTCGTCGGGATCGACGAGGTTGGCGGCGAAGAGTCGCTCCTCGAGCAGTTCCCCGGCTGCGTCTTCGAAGCGCACGGTGTAGACGCCCGCGCGGTCGAGCCCCGGTACGCGCAAGGCGTCGTCCTCCTTCGACAGGCTCACCGGGCGCGGCTCGCCGTCCGGCGGGGTCAGGAGCGCTCGAGCTGCGCCCGCGGGAACTTCGAGGGTCGCCGTGCCGCCGCAGCGGACGAGGCGTCCTCCGCGGCGGACGCCTCCTTCGCCGGCCAGGCTCCGCACGGCGTTGGCGAGGAAGATGGGGAAGGACGGATCGAAGGTCCAGGCGCCCTCCACGGGGAAGCTCATGAGGTCGAAGGCGCACACCAGCGCTCGGCGCCCGGCGTCGCGGGCGTCGAGCACCACCGGTCCGTGGGTGCCCCGCACGACGACGCGCTGGCGCTCGCCCGCCTTGAAGACGCGCATGGTGGGCATCACCAGGTTGGCGAAGTTCACGAAGCGGGTGACCGGATGCGACTCGTCCCAGTCGAGGACGCGGCAATCCTCGGCCTGGCCGAGATCCTGCACGTCGGGGAAGGGAGGGCGTGCGCCGAAGCACAGGTAGTTTCCGGGGGGCAATTCCGGAGGCGTGAAGCGGTCGAGGACCACCACGTCGTGGTCGCGCAGGCTGGGGTCGTCGGGACGGAAGTCCTCCGGGGCGAGGATGGGAACGTCTCCCAGAGGGGTCTTCCAGACCCGCGGGTCCTCGCTGAGGGCCGAGTGCAGGAACAGGTTTCCTCCGCTGACCAGGAGGACACGAATGGGCTCGGGCTGCTCGAGGATTGCCCAGGCTTCGTCGTCGACGGGGAAGGGGTCCTTGCTGCCATCGAGGGAGAAGCGCAGCCGCCGCGCGCGGCCGGGCTCGAGGAAGACCGAGACGTCGAAGGAGGCGGAGACGACGCCGCCCGGGGGCACCGTCAGCTCCTGCGAGTCCGCCAGCTCGCCATCGACGGAGAGGTCGAGGCCGACGGTGCGCGGGTCGCGCCCCGTGTTCTGGACGCTGGCCAGGGCGCGCGTGGACTCGCCGAGGCCCGCGCCCTGGGTCACATCGACGGCCACGATGCCCAGGTTGGCACCGGCCTCGCCGACGGCCACGAACTCGAGGGGAACGTCCTTTTCGAGGGATACGCCAGTGAGCGCGCCGACGCGTCCGTCCGAAAAGACCAAGAGGCGCGGTCGGCGCGTGGTTTGGGAGAGGAGGGTTCGTGCGCGGTGAACGGCAGGGGCCAGCCGGGTGGGCCGGTCCGTGGGGCGGAGCGAGGAGAGGGCCTGTCGCAGCAAAGCCTTGGAGCTGGTGAGGTCGGTGAGGACGCGCACGTCGTCGGCGAAGGCGATGATGATGGCGCGGTCCCGACGGGACAGATCGTCGACCACCCGTTCGGCTTGGAGGATCGCACGCTCGAAGCGCGTCTTCCCTGCGGCGTCGTGCGCGCGCATGCTGGCGGAGACGTCGATCAGCAGGATGCTGTCGACGCCGCCCAGTCCTCCCACGGCCGAGAGCGGGCGGGCGAGGGCCAGGAGGAGGCCGCCCAGCGCCGCAAGCTGGAGGAAGAGGAGCAGGTTCATGCGCAGTCGTTGCAGGGGGGAGTTCACGCGCAACTCGTCGAGGGCGCGATGCCAGAGGAAGGTGCTGGAGACGGTCACCTCGCGGCGCTTGAGCTTGAGGAAGTAGAGGAGCACCAGGGCGCCGAGGATGGCCGGCGCAGCGAACAGCCAACTCGGGTTCAAGAACTGCATCAGCGCACGAGCCGGAGCTGACGGAGTTGGTCGAGAACCAGTCGCTCGAAGGGGAGCGCGGTGGAGACGGTCAAGTAGCGAGCGCCGCGTTTGTGGCAGAAGGTGCGCAGCCCGTCGATGTAGGCGTCGAGGTTGCGCCGGTAGGCGGCCAGCAGGGGGCGCGAGACGGTGATCTCGGTCTCCTCTCCGTCCTCGGCGTCGATGAGCTTGAGGTCGCCGGCGAAGGGCGGGTCGAGCTCCTGGGGGCTGAGCACGTGCAGGCAGAAGACGTCCATGCGTCGGGCCACGAAGTAGCGGATGGCTTCCTCGTAGCCGCCCCGGTCCAGGAAGTCGGAAACCAGCACGACGAGACCGCGGCGCGGATGCTCGAGGGCGAACCGGCGGCAGGCGGCCGCGAGGTCGGTCCGGCCATCGCTCGGGGTCTCCTCGAGGAAGCGGAGCAGCTTGCGCAGGTGCCGGCGTCCTCGCTCGGGGCGAAAGACGCGGTTCAGCTCGCTGGAGAAGGCGCCCACCCCCACGCGGTTCATCTTCGTGAGCCCGATCACGCCCAAGGCGGCGACCACGCGCTGCGCGTAGCGGAACTTGTTCGGGCGCCCGTAGTCCATGGAGGCGCTCGCGTCGAGGAGCAGGTAGACGTAGAGGTCCTCCTCCTCGAGGAACAGCTTGACCATCAAGCGGTCGAGGCGGGCGTAGATGCTCCAGTCGAGGAAGCGCAAGTCGTCGCCGGGCGCGTACTGGCGGTGGTCCGCGAACTCGACCGATTGGCCGCGCTTCTTGCTCCGCTTCTCGCCCTTCTGCCGTCCCTGCAGGAGCCGTCGGGTGGTGAGGTCCAGCTTGCCGATCTTGGCGATGAACGCTTGGTCGAGGAGGGGCCCCGCCTCCTCGTCGAGGGTCCCGGCTTGATCGATCTGTCTCGCGGCGTCGCTCACGCGCGCTGCAGGGCCTCGCCCTTCACCGTGGTCGGCACCTCGTCGAGGATGGCCTCGACGATGCGATCCGTGCTCACGCCGTCGGCTTCGCCCTCGAAGTTGAGCAGGACCCGGTGGCGCAGGGCAGGCAGGGCGACGCTGCGGATGTCGTTGAAGGAGACGCTGTAGCGGCCATCGAGCAGCGCGCGGAATTTCCCGGCGAGGATGAGGGCCTGCGCGCCGCGCGGGCTGGCTCCGAAGGCCGCGTAGCGGTTCACGGCCTCCACGGCGAACTCGCCCTCGGCGTGCGTCGCCAGGACCAAGCGAATGGCGTAGTCCTTCACGTGGGGGGCGACGATGAGCTCGCGGACCAAGCCCCGCCAGCGCAGGATGTCCTCGGCCCCCATGATCCGTTGGGGTTCGGGCGTCTCCTTGCCGGTGGTGCGGTCGATGATCTCGGCGAGTTCGGCCCGGCTGGAGTAGCCGACGAGGAGTTTGAAGAGGAACCGATCGAGCTGGGCTTCGGGGAGCGGGTAGGTTCCCTCCTGCTCGATGGGATTCTGGGTGGCGAGCACGCAGAAGGGCTGCGGGAGCTCGTAGGTCGTCCCTCCCGAAGTCACGCGGTGCTCTTGCATGGCCTCGAGCATGGCGGACTGGGTCTTGGGTGTCGCCCGGTTGATCTCGTCCGCGAGGACGAGTTGCGCGAACACGGGGCCCTTGCGGAACTGGAACTCACGGCCGCCGCCCTCGTGTTCGACGACGACGTTCGTTCCGATGATGTCCGCGGGCATCAGGTCGGGGGTGAACTGGATGCGCGAGAACTCCAAGTCGAGCACCCTGGATAAGGTGCGGATGAGGTGGGTCTTCCCCAGTCCGGGGACGCCTTCGAGCAGGCAATTCCCGCCGGTGAAGATGCCGGTCAACACCCCGTCCACCACTGCTTCGTGGCCGACGATGGCCTTGGCGATCTCTTGCTTGATGCGCCGGTACTCCTCTCGGAACCGGGCGGCCTGGGCTTCGATCTCCTTGGGTTGCAGGGCCACGGCCTACTCCTCGTCGGGGTCTGGTTCCTCGAGGCTCTTGCGCGCGCGGCGCTTCGCCCGGAGGAGCCGGTTGGTGTATTGGTCTGGGTCCGCGGGCTCCTCTGCGGAGGCCTCCGCTGCGCGCGCCCGCGCCCCGTCGGCGCTCGAATCCTCGCTGGTCGGTTTCGTTTCGCCGGCGACGGCGGCCCGAGGCGCCGGGGCGGCCTCCTCCGCCTGGAACTTGGCCAGGCTCTCGCTCCGCTCGCGCTGCACCCGCTGCTTGCGCGCCTGGAGGCGCTCGAGGGTTCGCGGGGCGTCCTCGCTGGGGCGGGCGGCGGCAATGGCGCGGCGGACGAGTTTGCTCCAGTCGATGGCCACGCGGCGGACGCACACGTCGAGCAGGAAGAGGACCAGCGCGATGGTGAGGAGGAGCGGCCAGCGCTCGTCGAGGGCGACCTTCCCGCGTAGGGACTCGGTTTCCCAGGGGTTCGCCTTCCAGTCGATCAAGTCGTCCAGAGCGAGGACCCGTCCGCCGCTGGTCTTGGCCAGCTTCTCGAGGAAGGCGCGGTTGGAGCGCAAGGTGCGGAACTCCTCCGAGTAGGGCGCCACGAGGCCGGTGGTCAGCGACGCCTGACTGCGCCCCTTGGAGTCGGTGCTCACGAGCGACACCGTGTAGGTGCCCACCTCGTCGATGGGGAACTCGCCTTCGTAGCGGCCGGCGCCGCGCAGGGCGAGGCGCACCTCGCGCGGGGGGTCGTCTCCCTCGGGGGGCCGAACGCGGGCCGTCACCGTGAGGTCGTCCACAAATTCGCCGTCGGCGTCGACGGCCTCGAGGACGATCCGTCCCTTGTCGCCGACCCGCTGCGTCTTGACCGTGAACAGCGAGTCGTCGACGTTCTTGCTTACCCAGCGGATGGCCTGCGACCAGAAGCTGCGGTAGCCCTCCCAGGCGACCCAGTGGGCACCCCAGCGTGGCTTGGCGTCGGAGGTGAAGGCGAGCGACTTGCCCACGCCGTAGGTCCAGGTGGCGAGCACGGGCGCGCCCTCGGGCGAGACGAGGGAAACCTCCGCCCGGGGCTTGGCCTCGGTGAGCACGTAGCCGCTCACGGGGGGGAGTTCGTCGAGGCCCTTGAGAAGCGGCCCCTTCCCCTGTCGCTGGGGAACGAAGGTTTGGTTGACGATGAGCGAGCGCGCGACCTTCTGCGACTCCTTGAGGAAGATCCGCGGCAGGTCGTCGGCCTTCTCCAGGTAGTAGTACTTCCCTCCGGTGATGTTCGCGATGCGCTTCATCACGTCGACGCTCGGCCCCTGGGCGCCCCCGTGCGCGAAGTAGCAGATGGTCGAGACCGTGATCTTCTCTTCCCGGCACTGCTTGAGCAGCGCCGGCGCGGGCGGGCTGGGATCCCCGTCGGACATGATGATCATGTGCTTGACCGACGCGCGCACGCGCTTGAGCGCGGTGAGCGCCATGCGGAAGATCGGGTCGAAGCTGGGCATGTCCCCGATCTGCATGTTGTGGATCTTCTGTTTGATCGCCCGCTTGTTGCTGGCCTTGGTTGGCGGGACCTGCCACTGCTCTCCCATGGGTCCGTAGTAGAGGACGCCCACGGTGTCCTTCGCGGAGAGGCTGTCCACCGAGGCCTTGCACACTTTGATGGCCATGGCGTTGCCGTCGGCCATTTCGCAGGAGTGCATGATCTGGATCAGCGCTCCGTCCGGGATGACCTCCTCCTGCTTGATGTCCATCTCCACGGGCAGCGCGCGCTCGACGGGGGACCCGCGCCACTCCCCGGCGCCAAAGGAGCGCGTTCCGCCGATCATGACCAAGCCCAGGCCCATGTCGGCCACCGCGCGTTCGATGGACCGCTGCTGGGCCTGCGAGAAGCGGTCGCGGGAGACGTCGTCGAGGATGATGGCGTCGTAGGCCTGGAGTTCGCCCGCCTCGAGGGGGAAGTCGGCCGCCGGAATGGGTTCCACGCGGATGGCGGCCTCGCCCAAGGCTTCCAGGAGGTGGGTGCTCTCCTCGCCCCGCGGGTCGGCGTCGTCGTGGACGAGGAGCACGCGGGCCTTGCCGAGGGTGGTGACGAAGTTGTGGGCGGAATTGTTCTGCCCGATGGCGTCCTTCCGCGGGTCGAGCGGCTCGACCACTGCTTGGAGGCGGAAGAAGCCCGGGCGGTCCAGGGTGACGCGGAACAGTTCCACGTTGGGTCCGGGCTTCAGCGACACCCGTCGGGACTCGAGGACTTCGCCCTCGCGCCACAAATGCAGCTTCACCTCGGCGGGCTGCACGGCGTGGACCACGACGCGGGCGTGGAAGGGCTCTCCGATCTTGGCCTCTTTGGGGACGAGGACCTTTTCCACCAGGACCTCGTCCGGATAGGCGTATTCGAGGGGCACCACGTCGACCGGAACCCCTTGGGCGCGGGCCTTGGCCACGGCCTCCTGGGCGTCTCCCGCGGTCTGGTTCCCGTCGCTGAAGAGGAGGATGCGCCCGCGCGCCTTCTTGTCGAAGGAGTAGAGGGCGCGTTCGAGGCCGGCCTGGATGTTCGTGTGGTTTCGGTCGAGGTCCGAGGCGACGCGTCGCAGGGGTGGCCCGTCCGGACGGAGCGTGGCCTCGTTGAGCGCGTCGCGTGCAAAGGCGACGACCTTGCCCGCTTCGCGGCGGGGATCGAGGCGCTCGCGGGAGCGGTCGATGGCCTGCAGGGCCTTGGCGGCGAGGGGGTCGGGCACGGAGCGGGAGTGGTCGAGGACGAAGACCACCTCGACCCTTTCGCTCAGGCCTCGCCACTCGATCTCCGCGGCCGCCAGAACCAGGAGGAGGACGACGAGCGAGCGCAGGAGGAGGGCAAGGCGCCGGCGCCCGGGCTCGAGGCCGGCCAAGGAGCGGCGGGAGAGCCACCACACCAGGGGGAGGAGGAGGAGGAGGGAGAGGTACGCCGGGCTGGCGAAGGAGATCGGCAGGCGCTCGAACCAGGCGTGCATCAGCGCGCCACTCTACCGTCGCGAGGCCGTCCGAGGACCCGCTCGCGGGCCAGGGCGTAGGCTCGGTCGCCGCCCGAGTCCAGGACCCACAGCCGACCGCCGGGCGCGAGCGCGACCCCCCAGGGGCGGTTCAATCCGGGCGGTCGGCGTCCCGGCCCGCCCCACGCGCCGAGGAAGCGTCCGTCGGGGGCGAAGACGCTCACGCGTTGGTTGCCGAACTCGGCCACCCACACGCGGCCTTCTTCGTCCAGCTTCACGTCGTAGGGATACCCCAGGCGGCCGGGCTCGCGTCCGGGCCCGCCGAAGGAGGTCACGAACCGCCCGGCGCGAGTGAAGACCGAAATGCGATGGTTCACCGCGTCGGCTACGTAGAGGCGATCGCGGCCGTCGTCGACGGCGAGCTCCATGGGTCGGTTGAACTGGAGGGGTCCGTCTCCGAAGGTTCCCCAGCCGCGCAGGTACCGTCCGTCCTCGGTGAAGACCTGCAGGCGAGCCACGTCGTCGCCGTAGTCGAGGGTGTAGTGCCGTCGGCCTTCCCCCGCCTGAACGCTGGTCAGGAGCATGAACCGTCCGGGGGCCCGGCCGGGGGCTCCGTAGCAGCGGAGGAATTCCAGCTCGGCCGAGTAGATCAGGACCCGGCAGTAGTGGGTGTCCGCCACGAGCAGTTCGCCCTGGGGCGTGAAGCCGAGGCCCGTGGGTTTGCCTTGGGCGACGGCGGGGGTGCGAACCCAGGCGAGCAGCCGACCGTCGGCGGACCAGCGCTGAATGCGCCCGGTCTTGTCGACCACGTAGGCCGTCCCGTCGGGCCCGACCGCCACGGCGCGCGGGTAGTGGAAGCGGCCTTCTCGCGTGCCCTTGCCCCCCACCCAGAAGTCCAAGGGGGGCGGACCGGGGTGGGGCGCCGCGGGCGCCTCGGCCGCCCGCGGCCGAGGCAGGGACTCGGGCAGGGGGAAGGGAACTCCGTCGGGCTGCCGTGCAGGGCCCTGGGGTGCTCCGGAGGCCGCGCGGGCTCGCGCAGGAGTGGACGCGCCCGCCGAGGCGCCTGCTGCGGGCGAGGCCTTGGCGGCGGGCGGGGCCTTGGCGGCGGGCGGGTCGTTCGCCGCGGAATCGATTGCC
>RFHU01000287.1 GCA_003695705.1 Planctomycetota bacterium | reverse complement strand
TCGTCGCCGGGCACGTCGTCCGCGGGCGGCATGTCGTCGGACAACTCGTCGCCGGGCACGTCGTCCGCGGGCGGCATGTCGTCGCCGGGCACGTCGTCGCCGGGCGGCAACGCGTCGGCCGGCTCTGCGCCCGCCTCGTCCACGGCGGGCGGTGGCTCGCCCTCTTGGGCTCGGGCCCCCACGACCGCGAGGCTCAGCGCCGCAGCGCACACCAGCCCTGCGACGAACCCAACGCGCTTCATTCCTCCCCCTTTGGATCGCGCCCGCCGCGGCCGTAAGTCTCTAAAGACAAGGCGTTACGAGCGACGCGGCAGATTAGCAGCCGCCTTCTCCCCCTGTCAAGAAAGGGTTCCGCTCCCCTTGCGCCACCCCTCACGTCCCCTTGCCCTGGCGCCCGAAGCGCCGGTCGAGTTCGTCGAGGGAAAGAGCCAGGGCCGTCGGACGCCCGTGGGGGCAGCAGTGCCCCCGCCGCACGTGCGGCCGCTGCCGCAGCAACGCCTCGATCTGATCGTCGGGCAGCGGGTCCCCAAAGCGCACCGCCGAGCGACAGGCCAGGGTTGCGGCGAGGCCGTGGAGAATCCCCTCGTCGCCTTCTTCGGGGCCGAGGACCCCCGGCGGTCCGAGCAGACGCTGGAGCCCCTCCCCCACCCGCTCGCTCGGCAGCATGGCCGGAGCCGCGTGCACGGCCAGCGCGCTCCGCCCGAAGGGAGTGACCTCGAACCCAAGGCGCGCGAGCAACTCGGCGCGCTCCTCGCAGGCCGCCACCTCGTCGGCGGCGACTTCGACGATCTGCGGAAAGAGAAAGCGCTGGCTCTCCAGGGGCTCTCGCTCGAGGCGAGCGCGGATCTCCTCGTACAAGATCCGCTCGTGGAGGGCGTGCGGATCGACGAGGCGCACACCGCCCTCGGTCTCCTCGACCACGTAGCGGCGGTGCACCTGCAGGAAGCGACGCGGCACTGCGTCGAGGGGAACCGGGGCACCGCCCACCCCGCCGACCGGCCCAGCGGCCGGGAAGGGGAGGAGCGCGGTGACGCTCGCGGCGGACTGCGCGAGGGCCGAATCGGGCGAGCCCTCCACGCGCTCCGCGAAGCGACGCCCCCGTTCGCCCTGCCGCCCGAGCCGGAGCTCCGCCACCAGCCCGCCGGCGCTCAAGGCTTCGCGCAGGGCGTCGAGGACGACGCGGAACACGATCCGGTCGCGGCGGAAGCGCACCTCGGCCTTCTGGGGGTGAACGTTCACGTCCACGTCGGCGGGGTCCAAGTCGATCCAGAGCACGACGCTCGGGTGTCGCCGCGGGGGGAGCAGGTTCGCGTAGGCCTGCTTGACCGCGGTGAGGAGGGTCACGTCGCGCACGGCGCGCCCGTTGAGGATGAAGAACTGCTGGCGGGAGTCGCCGCGGCTGCGGTCGCAGGGCGAGGCGTATCCGCGCAGGCGGATCCCCGCCTCCTCCCGCGGACCGACCACGAGCAGGTCCTCGGCGAGTTCGCGCCCGAGGACCTGCGCAATCCGCTCCCGTGGCTCGTCGGCGGGCGGCGCGTCGAGGACCACGTTCCCGTCGGCGAGGACCCGCAAGCCGAGCTCGGGATGCGCGAGCGCCTGCTTCTTCAGCTCACCGAGGGCCGCCCGCAACTCCCCGCGTTCGGTGCGCAGGTACTCGCGACGCGCGGGCACGTTGAAGAACAGATCGGCCGCCTCGACGGTGGTCCCCGGAGGCACGCCCGCGGGCCGGACATCGCCCCGCTGCCCGCCGTCGACACGCAGTTCCGCACCGGTCTCGCCCGGGGGCCGCGAGGCCAAGCGCAGGTGGCTCACCGCGGCAATGCTGGCGAGGGCCTCGCCACGAAAGCCCAGCGAACCAATGCGGAACAAATCCTCGGGATCGTGCAGCTTCGAAGTGGCGTGACTGGCAACGGCCAGGTGCAGCTCGGCGCGGGGGATGCCGCGGCCGTCGTCGCTCACCCGCACGAGCTTCGTCCCTCCGCCAGACAGCTCGACCTCGATCCGCCGCGCGCCGGCGTCGATGGCGTTCTCGACCAGCTCCTTGACCACCGAGGCGGGGCGCTCGATGACCTCGCCCGCGGCGATCTTGTTGATCATGTCGGCGGAGAGTTTGCGGATCATGCTCGGGGCGAAATCGTTCGGGCGCCGGCCGGGGGCCCGGAGGCCCCCGGCCGTCTCCCCACTTTCCCAGGTGTGCGAAGCGCGCACCCTCGTGCACGGAATAGTAGGCGGCGCCTCGGACAACGGCGCCCTCCGCCCCCCCCGGAGCGCCTGGTAGAACCTGCACCGGATGCACACCCCAGACCGTCCGCCGCCCCTCGCCCTCGACCTGCCGACGCCCGCCGAGACGCGCGCCCTTGGCTGCCGCTTGGGCGCCGCCCTCGCGCCCGGCCTGGTGGTCGCTCTGGAGGGCGAACTCGGCGCAGGCAAGACCGCCCTCGCCAAGGCAGCCATTGCCTCCCGCGGTGGGGTCGACGAAGACGACGTGGTCAGCCCCACCTTCGTCCTCGCCGTCCACTACGACGGTGATCCCCCCCTGGTCCACCTCGACGCCTACCGCTTGGCGGGCCCCGCTGCCTTCGTGGACCTGGGCCTGGAGGTGGGCGCAAGCGAGCCGGCGGCCCTCGTCGAATGGGCCGACCGCGTGGCCGCCGCCCTCCCCCCCGACCGCCTTACGGTCCGCCTCGAGCACGCCCCGCCGGGCCGACGCGCGATCCTCTCGGCGAGCGGCCCCCGCTCCGCCGCCGCCCTGCGCGCCGTCGCGCGGGCCTACGCGGCCCGCTGAGGAGGGGCCGCTCGAAGCGCGCGCGGGGTCCCGCGGCGGCTCGGATCACGACCGGGGACGAGCGCCCTCCGGGCTCTCTCCGCCCTCTCCCGGGCGCGCTGCCCGGCCCTGCGCCCCGAGCAGCTCGCGCAGCGCGGCCAGCGCAGCGGCGGGAGAGAGCTCGTCCAAGCAGCGCGGCACACGGCAGCGGCGCCCGTGGACCGTGCCGCCGCAGGGGCTACAAGAAAGCCCCAGCGAGAGGACGCGCGCGGCGTCGGCGCGCCAGGGACCGGCGACCGCGGAGGCGGCCGGCCCTTCGAGCAACACGAGGGGAACGCCCAGGGCGGCGGCGAGATGGGCGGGCCCGGTGTTCGCGCTGACCAGAGCGTCGAGGCACGCCAGGGCGGCGCCGAGGGCGTCGAGGTCCGCGGCCGCCAGCAGGCGGTGCGGAAGGCGTGCGCGAGCGAGGGCGCGGGCGAGGGAACGGGCCGCGCGAGCCTCCGCTCCGCCCCGGCCCGCGTTCACGACGAAGCCGCCCCCGGTGGCGCGGTGGGCGCGGGCGGCGAAGTCCGCCAGCCAGGCGGGGTTCGGGTCCCGACGGCGCCGCGGCCGCCGCAGGCCACGCAGGGCGTGGCTGCCGACCTGAAGGCCAATCCGCGGACGAGGAAGCTCGGCGAAGCTCGGCGCAGGCGCGGCGGGGCTCCAGCGGATCGGCGGTGGCGGCCCCGCGGCCGGATCCCACAAGCCGAGCCCGGCGAGCACGCCCGCCTTGCGTTCGACGACGTGGACGCCGACGCAGCTCTCCGCGTGCCAGAAACGGCAGCCCAGCCGCGCCGCGAGCCGGCGTCCCCACGGCTTGTCCTCGAGACCCAGCGCGAGGTCGAAGGGCCCCTGCCGCTCGAGTTCGCGACGCGCCCGCCGGCGCCCGAGGGACGCCCGAAGCCCCCGCCCCTTGTGGGGGAAGGGGACGCACGCGTCCACCGCCGCCCCCCGAGCCGCGGCGCGCGCGTAGTGGGAGCAGAGCCAGACCAGCGTTGCCTCGGGCAAGGCGGCGCGCAGCAGCTCCAGGGCAGGGCGCACGTGCAGTGTGTCCCCCACCCGCCCGACCCGGATCGCCAGGACCCGCCGCACCTCGCCTCGGGCCAGGGCCTCGCGAATGCGCTCCGGGTCAGTGTCCACGGGGACGGCCGAGGCTGATCCCCATGCTGACCGCCGTCCACACCCGGTCGCCCTCGGGATCGACCCGGCGCACCCGG
Source organism: Planctomycetota bacterium (assembly GCA_003695705.1). Lineage (GTDB taxonomy): Bacteria > Planctomycetota > J058 > J058 > J058 > J058. The sequence goes on along the minus strand of RFHU01000287.1, from coordinate 8,025 downwards.
CCCACGACCCGCTCGAGGGGAACCAGCTTGGGCCCCGAGCCGCGCAAGGCGACCAGGTTGCCGAAGCGCCCCTCGTGAGCGGCCCGCACCGCCGCCGCACCGAAGCGAGTGGCCAGCACGCGGTCCTGCGGGTTGGGATCGCCGCCGCGCTGAAGGTGCCCGAGGACGGTCACCAGCGCCTCGTGCTCGCCGAGGTCTTCGCTCACTCGCTGCCGCACGCGCTCGGCGGCGCGTCCCGCCGGCCAGCGCTGCTCCTCGTCGCGGGCGCGCGCACCCTCCGCGACCACGACGATGGTGGAAGGCTTGCGCTTCCGGCGCCGCTCGCGGATCAGCTCGACGACCCGCTCGGGGGCGTAGGGAATCTCCGGAATCAAGATGACGTCGGCGCCGCCGGCAATGCCCGCGTGAAGGGCGATCCACCCGGCCTCGCGCCCGAGCACCTCGAGGTACATCACCCGGTGCTCGGTCTCGCCGGTGGTCTGCAGGTTGTCGATGGCCGCCGTGGCGAGCTCGACGGCGGTGGTGTGTCCGAAGGTGACCTTGGTGCCCGGGACGTCGTTCTCGACGGTCTTGGGGATGCACAGGACCGGAACGCCGCGGGCCGAAAGGCGCGCGGCGATGGAGATCGTGCCCATGCCGCCGATGCAGATCACGCCGTCGATCCCCAGCCAGCGCACCGACTCCACCACCTCCTCGGAGCGATCCCCTGCGGGGGTGGCGAAGGGGTCGCTGTGGTTGCAACCGAGCAAGGTTCCGCCGCGGCGAACGAGGCCGCGCACGTCGCCGGGGGCGAGCGACCAGAATTGAGGGGGCCGGAGCAGCCCCTCGAAGCCGCTGGGGATCCCGACCACGTCCGACCCGTAGCGATAGGCCGCCGCGCGCACGACGGCTCGGATCGCCGCGTTCAGGCCGGGCGCGTCGCCGCCCACCGTGAGCACCGCCAGCTTCATTGCCATGGGTCGCTTGCCTTGCAGGGGGGTTGCGTTAGGATCCGCTCAGAACCCACGGAGTCATGGGCCATGGCACTCCGGACCGGCGAAGATCGCCGCAAGGCCGCGCGCGTCAAGTTCCGCATCTCGGACAAGCTCGAGATCCGCTACAAGTTCCTCTCGCACATGGAGGAATTCCAGTGCCCCACCGTGTTCAGCGGAGGGGTGCTGAACCTCAGCAAGGGCGGCGCGCTCTTCGTCGGGCCCATCCCGGGGCCCGAGTGGCTGCCCCAGCTCGGCCAAGGCCTGGTGCTCATTGGGCTGAACATCCTCGTCCCCGACCGCGAGAAGCCCCTCAAGGTCCTCTCCTCGCTCCGCTGGTGCCGCCCCGCGCCCCCCGGTTTCAGCAAGTTCGGATCGGGTCCGCACTACGAGCTCGGGGTCCGCTTCGAACAACTCGAAGGCGCCCACGAGACCGCGTTGCAGAAGTTCCTGATCGGGCATCAGCTGCGGACCAACAAGTACCGCAAGAGCGACGCCTTCGACGCCGGGGCGCTCTGACGGCCCGTTGACCCGGCCCGGCCGCGCGTCGACGAAGCTCCCGGCGGCTGCGCCCTGTGGGCCGAACCGGCGCCTGCGCCTCGTGCCAAGGCCCGAGGCCGCGTTCCTCCGCTCCGCCACCCTGGCCGTCGCCTGCCTGGGGAGTTGGGCCCCCCTGGCCGCCCAGCCCGCGGACCGAGCCGGCGACCGACCGCCCGACGCCGGGAAGCGCTCCGACCCGGCGAACGCGGAGGCCCAACGCTGGCTGGAACGCCTCCGCCGCGGAGACCTTGGCGAACGCCGCACGGCCTTCGAGCACCTGGCCTCCCTGGGGCCCGCCGCCCGCCCCGCCCTGACGCGCGCCCTCGAGGACCCCGATCCCGACGTCCGCTTCCACGCCCTGCTCCTCCTCCACCGCGCGGACGGAGAGATCGCGCGCCTCCTCCGCGACGTGGCCGTGGCGCCGGCCGCCCCCGCGGCCGAAGAGGCCTACGCCCGCCTGCTCCGCACCCCCGGGGATCTGCCCGGGCTCTTGGTCGGCGTCCTGCGCGAGCGCGCGCGCCCGCGCGGCGACGCGCCGGGCGGACTGCGCGAGCGCCTCCTCCTGGTGGGCCTGAGCGCGGTGCGCGACGCGCTGCGCGCGCGTCCTCCGCGGCCCGCCGCGGCAAGCGACCTCGCCCACGCCCTCGTCTCGCTGCTCGACTTCCCGCTCGGCGCGGCCTTCCCCGAACTGGTCGTCGTCCTCGAAGGGTTGCCTCCCGAGGCAGCCCTCGCCGCCTTGGCGGCCCGGGCCCGAGGACCCGCCGGGCGAGGACGCGCCCGGGCGCTGCGCGCCCTGGGGGAAGTCGCCCGGCCGGACCACGCCCGCCAAGCCGCGGACGTCGCCGTTGCGCTCCTCGACGACCCCGACCCCGCCGTGCGCCGCATGGCGGTCGAGTGCCTCGACCTGCTTTCCCTCCCCAACGAGGCCTTGCGCCCGGTGGTTGCCCGCGCGCGCGACCCCAAGCCCGCCGTTCGGCGCGCGGCGCTGCGGGTCGCCGGCGAGCGCGGCCTGGGGCTCGTCCGCGAGCAAGCCGAGCGCCTCGCCGCCGATCCGGAACAGCCCCAGCCCGTGCGCGCCCTCGCGCTGCGCGCCCTGGGCCTGGTGGGCGTCGGCACGCCCGCGCTCCTTCGCCGGCTCGTCGAGAGCGCCGAGCCGGAGCTCGCGGCCCTGGCTGCCTGGGCCTACGGAGCGACCCGCGGGCCGCAGGCGGCGACCTTGCTCCTGCGACGGCTCGCGGCCGAGGGAGCCGTCCGGCGGGACCTGCTGGTTCGGGGCCTGGCGCGCCTCGGCGGCCACGAAGGCGTGAAGGCCCTCGCGGGCCTGCTCGAGCCCGACCCGAGCGGACGCCGCCGCCCCCGCGGCCAGCGTCTGCTGGCCGTGCAAGCCCTCGGCTACGTCCGCGGCGGACGGGCGGAAGCGACCTCGGTCCTCGCGCGCGTGGCGGGAGCCCCGCCGGCCGCCCGCCCCGACGCTCCTGGCCCCAGCGCGGCGGAGATCGAGGCCGCCTTGCTGTCCCTCGCCGAGCTGGGGGCGCGGGACGCGCTCGCGGCGGCCCTGCTGCTGCCGCGCCGCGCGGGCGCGCTGGGCGCGGTGCTCGACGAGTTGCCCCGCTTGGGGCTGCCCAGCGACCCCAGCCTGCGCGCGCGCCTGCTCGACGTCCTCCAAGGGCCGCTGCGCAGCCGAACGCGCCCCGAGTTGTCTCTGCAAGTCGGCTACGTGCTCGCCAGCCTCGACCCCCCGCGCGCTCGCGAACTCTTGCGCGCCACACTGCGCCTGGTGGGGCGCTCCGACGCCTCCCGCGAGCTGGCCCGCGCGCTGGCCCGCGCCGGCGACCGCTCGGCCCTCGAAGAGCACGCGCTCGCCCTCTCGCGGGCTCGGCTCGAGGAGGCGCCGGCAGAATTGCGTGGAGACCTCCTCAACGACCTCGGGATCGACCTACTCTACGCCGGGCGCCTCGCCGAAGCGGCGCGGACCTTTCGGACCATGCTCTGGTGTCGCCCGAGCGACGAGGTCGCCGCCTACAACCTGGCCTGCGCGCACGCCCTGGCCGGAGAAGTCGAACTCGCGCTCCACTACCTACGGCGCTCGGTCGCCTTCGGCTACCGCAAGCACGCGCACATGCGCGCCGACGCCGATTTGGAGCGCGTGCGCGCCGACTCGCGCGGGACGCGGCTGCTTCGCCGCCTGCGCCTGGCCGACGAACTCCGAGTCGAAGACTCCGAGCCCTTGGGCTGGGCCAGCGAATGAAGCCGCCCACCGGAGGCGCCGAAGGTGCCTCCGGCCGCTCGACGCGGGAGCCGAGCCCGCGGACCGCGCCCGAGCGCGCGACCGCGGGCGACTCCCTGCAGGGGCGTCGCCACGGTCGCCGCAGGAGGAGGCGAGCCGACCGCGCGGTCAGTCGCCCGCACGGCGCGCGAAGGTGGTCTTGACGAAGTTCAGGAACTGGTAGCGGCGCCCGCGGAAGTAGCCGGGCGCCGCCTTGACCGCCTCGTCGAAGAGCTTGCCGGCGCGGCGGTGGTCCCCCTCGCGGTAGTAGGACTTGCCCAGGGCGACCAGACTGCGCGCAAGGCGAAAGCGCGCCCGCTGCTCGGACTTCTCGTCGAGGGACTCGGGGCCGTAGAGCACCCCGAGGAAGACCTTGACCATTTCCTCGTGCGCGTCGCGGTCGAGGCGCTCGGGCTCCCGTTCGGCGACCGTGCAGGGGAGAAAAGCAAAGGGTCGACCGCCGGCGGCGAGCCGAAGTGCGAGGTCCAAGCGCAAGGCGCGCCCGGAGGCGTATTCCCCGGAAAACGGCGGACCGTCGCAGGCAGCGGCCCGCCAGGCGAGGCACGCGGACGAGGCCACGAGGTGTTTCTCTCCCAGGAGGCGGCGAGCGACCGAGCCGTGCTTGCCCTCCTCGGGGAGGAGCCGGATCCGCCCCCCGCGCCGGACCGCCGTGCGCCCGTAGGAGGCGACGAGGGACTCGTCTCCGCCCAAGGCCTCGAGGTGGGCCTCGACGGCCCCGGGCGCGAGGCGTTCCCCCCCGTCGACCACCAGATGGAACTCGCCGCGGGCCCGCGCGCAGGCTTCGTTGCGCGCGGCCGCGGGCCCGCCCGCGGTCGGGACGAGGCACAGCCCCTCGCGCTCGGGCCCCAACGCGTCGGCCAGCCGGCCGTCTGCGAAGTCGCCAGCCACCAGGACCTCGGCGTCGGAGGCGCCTCGCGCGGACGCGAGCGCGGCGCGGAGGTCGCCGGGATCCTCTCCCGCCATGAGGATGATGCTCAGTCGAGGGCTCACGGACTCCACCCTTGCCTACGGCTGCGGGCTCATTCTACGCCGTCCGCCGAGTCGGGCGACGACGGCGACCGCCGGCCCCCTGCGGCGAGGAGCGTGGCGCCGAGGACCAAGCACACCGCCGCGAGGAGCCGCAGCCACGCGCTGGGCCGAGCGGGCCCCTCGGCGGAGAGGAGGCCCACCTGCCGAAGCGGCTCGGCGAAGGACTCCAGCCCGAGGACCAGGGCGTTGTAGCAGGCGTGCAGCAGCACGGCCGGGTAGAGGCTCTCCCCCCGCACCACCACCGCGCCGAGCACGACGCCGACCACGAAGGTGGGAAGGAGGCGCGCGGGGTCGAGGTGGAAGAGGGCGAACAGCAGCGCGGTCAAGAGCACCGGGGCGACGGCGCCGCCCTCGCGGCGCAGGCCGGTGAGGACGAAGCCGCGGAAGAGGAGTTCCTCGCACAAGGCAGGGAGGAGGGCGAAGAGCACCAGCAGTCCCCCCGGGCCCAAGGAGCGCAGTTCGGAGAGACGGCGCTCCATGGCCTTCAGCTCCTCGGCGGAAACCGGCCCGACCCAGCTGGCCTGCAGGTGCTGGAGGTCCAAGACCAGGCCCACGCAGCCCAGGGCGAGCAACAGCGCCGCCAGCCACAGCCAGGGCGTGCGCGGCCTCCGCAGGGAGAAGGTCCCGCGCAGGTCGCAGCGCAGCAGGCGGGCGTAGGCGAGCGGAGGGAGGGCCACACCGAGGAGGAGGGTTCCGGCCAGGGCGAGGGCCGCCCAGCCTTCGCGCGCCTGCAGGGGAACCCACACGAACCAGAGCAGGAGCAAGCAAAGCACGGCGAGGGCCACCGCCTGGGGGAGGCTCGGCAGGCGGTCCGCGCCCGCGGGGAGGCCCCGCAGACCGAGCAGATCCGGAGCACGCGCGGCGGCGGGCCGCCAGAGCACCTCCTCGCGGCGGTAGAGGCTCGCCGCCCAGCGCACCGCGAGCCCCGCGTAGACGAAGCTCGACCCCACGACCAGCGCGACCTGTCCGGCCCAGTAGGTCTCGGAGAGGAGGGCCTTGAGGAGCAACGAAGGGCCGAGGACCGGCACCAAGCAAAGGACCGGCGTAGGCTCCATGCCCGGCATGGCGGCGGCCATGGCGGGGGCCATTCCCACGACGAGCACTGGGCTCAGGTAGGCCTGACCCTCCTTGTAGGAGGCCGCGAGGGTGGCCAACGCCAACGCCAGCGCCGAGAAGAGGGCGACCAGCGGCACGAGCACCAAGAGCATGGCGGGAAGCACGCGGGGATCGGGAGAGAGGGCGAGCTGGCCGGGAGCAAGGGCGGAGAAGGAGGCGAAGGTCAGGCCCAGACTGAGGACGTGCAGCAAGGCGCAGGCGAGGGTCACCGCGCACACGGCGACGAACTTCCCCACCGCGATCGCCACGCGCGACACCGGGGTCAAGAGGAGGGTCTCCAGGGTCCCGCGCTCCTTCTCTCCGGCACCGAGGTCGAGCGCCGGGTAGAAGGCGCCCGAGGTGGCGAGCACGACGAGGAGCAGGGCCAGCACGCGCGCGAGCACCGCCCCGGGGGGGCCGCGGTCGACGCTGCGTGCGCGGATCGGCTCCAGGATGCGGGGCGACAGGCCGGCGCGGTCCAGCCGAACGCGGACGAGCTCTTCGCGCCAGGCGTCGAGGGCGGCGAGAAGGCGGTCGCGAACCAGGACCGAGGCGTCGAGGCCTCCGTTGTAGAGCACCTCGACGGTGGGCGGCTCGTCCGCTCCGCCGGGAGGGACGCTCGCGGGAACGCCGCGCAGCACCGCGTCGACCCGCTGCTCGGCGAGGGCCCGCCCGTAGTCCGCGCCGAGCGGTGGCGCCTCGATCCGGAGGGCGAGCGCGCGGCTCTCCGGAGTGCGGTCCTCGCGACGCTCCGCTGCCTCCTCGCTCGTCAGCAACCGCTCGAGGGCGGAAGGAAGCTGCGCGCGGTCTTCGACCCACACCACGTGTTCGCGGGCCCTCAGCTTGCGTTGCTGGGCGGTCGCGACCAGCGTCGAGCCGATGAGCAGGAGCGGATAGAGGGCAACCGGGAGGAGGAGGAGGACGAACAGGCTTCTCCGGTCGCGGACGATCTCCACCAGTTCCTTGCGCGCCACGGCGCGGATCACCCCCAGATCGTCGGCTCCGAGCCCGAGGGATGTCATCGATCGACCTGTCCGGCCCCTGCGGAGACGCCCCCCTCGGACGCGGTGGGCTCGCTCTCCTCGGCCGCACGCACGAGCGCGAAGAAGGCTTCCTCGAGGTTCGGTGCGCCCGCGCGGTCGAGCAGGTTGGCGACGCTTCCCTCGGCGAGGATCCGCCCGCGATGGATCACCGCCACGACGTCGCACAGGCGCTCCGCCTCGCTCATGATGTGCGTGGAGAGGACAATGGTTCGCCGTGCGTCGCGCAGGCCCTCGATTCGCTCGACGAGGGCACGGGCCACCAGGACGTCGAGACCGGCCGTCGGCTCGTCGAAGACCAGCACGGGCGGGTCGTGGACCAAGGCGCGCGCGATGGAGGTCTTCTGCTTCTGCCCCGTGGAGAGAAGACCGCAAGGGCGGTCGAGGAAGGACTCCATGGCGAGGGCATCCGCGAGGGCGTCCGTCCGCTCCCGGATCGCCGCGGAGTCGAGTCCGCACAAGCGACCGAAGTAGTCGAGGTGCTCGCGTGGGCTGAGGCGCTCGTAGAGGGCGGTGCCGGCGGAGAGGAAGCCGATCCGCCGCCGGACGGCGCGCGGATCCTCGGTCACCGAGACGCCGTCGACCCGAACGCTTCCGCCGCTGGGGCGGAGGATGGTGGACACGATCCGCAGGGTGGTGGTCTTCCCCGCCCCGTTGGGGCCGAGGAGCCCGAAGATCTGCCCCGGTCGCGCGGTGAAGGAGACCTCGTCCACCGCCACGACGGGAGGGTCGCCCGGGTAGACCTTGCGCAGCGCCGCGACCTCGATCACAGCCCGGAGTCTACGCGCCGAAGCCGGACCCCGGGGAACCGTCCGCGCCGGCGGGCGGCCGGCGCGGGGCGCGCCGCCGGCAAGAACGCCGACGGGCCAGCGAGCGCCGCGCGTGCGCCCAGGACAGGTCGCGGCTCAGGCGTCGGGCCGGCGGGCCGGCGACACGAGATCGCGCTCAGGCGTCGGGGCGTCGAGCCGGCGACACGAGATCGCGCTCAGGCGTCGGGCCGGCGGGCCGGCGAGCGCCGCGCGTGCGCTCGAAACAGATCGCGGCTCGGCAGGAGGGCCGAGCG
>RFHU01000286.1 GCA_003695705.1 Planctomycetota bacterium | reverse complement strand
GTGGGGGCGGGTTGGTGGCGCCGGGCGGAGCAGGAGAGAGGTCGTTCAGGTCCGGGATGCGCAGCTCGGGCTCGGTTCCGCGACCGGCTTGGTAGGCCTGGCTCCGGATCTGGGCGGGAGGGAGTCCGGCGCACGTCGGGCACACGCGTCCGCGGCGGTGCCGGACGCAGCAACTCTGCCGGCAAGAAGGGCACAGGAAGACTTCGGCGCGTACGAAGTCGCAGCACACCACGCAGAACGGGCTGTCGAGGTCGACGGGCTCGGCGATGACTCCGGGATCGTCCGGGGCCTGGGCGCGGGCGCGTTGGCGTTCGCGGGCGCGGCGGGCGCGCTCGGCTTCCTTGCCCGAGAGGATGACCTTGGCCGGTGGGCGGGCCTGCACGCCCGAGTCGAGGACGACTTCGTAGCCCGGGCCGGCGGCGCGCGCGCGGCCGCAGGGTTTGCAGGTCTTGTGCCGGAAGTCGATGCAGCGCAGGCAGGTCTTCCGCTGGCAGTCGGGGCAGCGGAAGTGGCGCTTGTAGACGGGGCCCTCGCACGAGGGGCAGCGGAGGATGTCCTTTTCGAGGTAGAACTTCAGCCTGGGGCCGCTGTTGCCCGCGTCGTCGATGCCCAGGGTGATCACGTCGCCGGTCGTCACGGCCACGGGACCGGTGAGGCGGACGTCGTTCTTGTAGGTCCCCCAGGAACTCCCTGCGTCGAAGAGGGTGAAGGTGCCATCGGGCTGGCACACGATCTTGGCGTGTTCGCCCGAGGCGGGAATGTCCTGGTAGGGATCGAGCTGGATCTCGCAGTAGGGCTGACGCCCGATGCGGATCACCTGCGCGTCGCAGGACTCGATCTTCCCCTTCTTCACTCCCGAGAGGAAGAACAGATAGACCTTGGCCGGTGCGGCCGTACCGCTCAAGCTCGTCTCCTGACCCACTCGGAGGATAGCCAGGGGGGGAGCGGTGCGCGAGGCGTAAACTTTGCGGCCGTCCTTCCGAGCGCGCCTCCTCGTTTCGCTGGCTCCTGACGGTCTCAGGCCGGCGACTCGTCCTTGGGGGGAGTCCAGACGCAGCGGAAGCCGAGGTCGTCGTGGCGGACTTCGGGATCCTCCTCGTAGTACCAGGAGCACGCGCCGAGGAAGCGGCGGAAGGAGCTGCCCATGACCACGCGGGTGCCGCGCGCTTCGTCGTAGACGCCCCGGGTCCAGTGGAGCACGTTGCCCGCCATGTCGAGGCAGCCGTAGGGCGAGGCGCCCTGGGGGAAGGCGTCCACCGGCGTGAGGCGTCCGATGCCGGCTTCCCGCGTGTTGGCTGCCCTGCCGCGGACTTCGTCACCCCAGGGGTATTTTCGCCCGTCCGTTCCGCGGGCGGCCTTTTCGAACTGCGCCGGTGTGGGGAGGGCCTTGCCCGTGAGGGTCGCGTAGCGCTCGGCCTCGGCGTAGGTGACGCGGACGAGCGGGAGGTCGCGCTCGGCGTTGGTCAGTCCGCCGGGCGGCCAATGCAGGGGCGGTTGGAGGCGGAACTCGGCGACGAAGGCCTCGTAGTCCCCGTTGGTGACCGGGTGGAGGTCGATCCAGAAGGCCCCCAGAGGGACTTCCACCTTGCGGCGGGAGAAGAGGAAGGGGCCGGCGGGGACGAGCACCATGCCCGCGGGCGGCGACGCTTCGTCTGCCGAGTCGCTCTCCGCGGCGGCGGGCCGGGCGTCGGGAGGAGACGCGCGCTCGTTCATGCGATCGACCTTACGCCAGCCCTAGGTCCTGCGCTACGCGGCGGCGCCGGCGCGCGCTTCGACCGCCTCGTCGGTGGAGGGAGCGGCGGACGACAGGAGTCGCCGACTCCACGCCCAGTAGGCCGCGGCCAAGGCGAGGAGGCTCGCGCCGCAGGTCTGGTGCGCGGTGGTCACTCCTACCTGCCAACGGGCGAGCGCGCTCTCGGGGTCCGCGGTGGTGGCCAGGGCGCCGACGCCGAGGAGGAACTGCAGGGTCACCACGGCGAGGATGGCGGTGCCCAGGCGTGGGAGGACCGGCAGGTCGGCGTGGGCGGAGCGGGCGCGCACGCCTGCGGCTCCGGAAACGACGACCAAGAGCACGGCGCAGGCGACGTGCCAGGTGGTTCCCGTGTGGTAGTGGCGGACGACTGCACCGAGGACGAGTTGCAGGGCGGCGATGCCGAGGAACCAGTTGGCGGTCGCCAGGGTGGAGGCAGCGTGTTCGCCGAGGGGTCGCCGCTCCGCCCTGCGCCAGGTCGTGGAGGCCGCGGAGGCGATGACCGCGAGCAGGCCGAAGAAGAGCTGGCCGTGGATGCCGTGGACCAGGGCCAGGAAGAGGCTGGGGGCGAGCTGGGCGCGGTCGGTGGAGAGGGTCAGGCGCCCGGTGACGCGCAGGCCGCCGAGGAGGCCTTGCAGGCACACGAGTCCGAAGGCGAGCCCGAGGATCCCACGAAACCAGCGGCGCCGGTCGGCGCTGCCCGCCACGACGGCGAGGGCGAGGGTCGTCAGGCCGACGAGGGAGCCGAAGAGTCGGTGGGCGTGCTCGTAGTAGACGTCTCCGGTCATGCGGGAGAGCGGGTAGAGGAACATGTTCGAGGCGTAGGTGTTGGGCCAGTCGGGGACGGCGAGGCCTGCCTCGGCGCCGGTCACGATGCCGCCCACGGCGAGGAGGAGCAGGGTCGCCCCCAGCGCCACCCAGGAGAAGTGCGCCGGCCAGTTGCGCCGCGTCTGCGCGGTCCTGGGCGCCAGGGCGCGGGCGATGAGGCTGCCGGCGCTGCCCAGGACGGCTCCGAGGGCGATGGTCCCGGGGATCCAGGTCGTGGCCTGCCCGGCGCCGTCGGCGAGGACGCTGCCCAGGATGAGCAGGTCCAGGGCGCAGGAGAGGGCCCCGGCGAGTCCGCCCGCCCAGAGGGGGTTTCGGGTGGGGAGCCAGTGGCCCGCCAGGGCGCCGCCGGCGAGCAGGCAGAGCGCGAAGGCGAAGAGGAGGAGCTTGGGGGAAGCTTGGACCGCGGGGAGGCGGCCCACGTAGGCGACGGCCCACGTGGCCACGGTCGTGCCGAAGCCCAGGGCCGCCACCGCCC
>RFHU01000285.1 GCA_003695705.1 Planctomycetota bacterium | reverse complement strand
GGGCGGCGATGGCGAGGGCGAGGGCGACGAAGGCTCCCCCTCCGGCGAGGAAGAGCGGGGCACGGGACGGAGACGGTGTCGGAGCGCGGATGGACTCGCGCACGGCGTGGGCCAGTTCGTCCGCACCGGCGAAGCGGTCGGCGGGGGCCTTGGCGAGGGCGCGTTCGGCGACGGCCCGCAGGGCGGGTGGGACGGGGGAGGCGACGGGCCAGCGGATCGGGTCGCAGAGCACCTTTTTCGCCACCTGCAGGGGGCCCGAGCCCTCGAAGGGAGGGCGACCGGCAAGGCAGGCGTAGAGGATGGCGCCGAGGCCGTAGACGTCGACGCGCGCGTCGAGGGCGGCCGAGGGGAGGCCCTCGGCCTGTTCGGGGGCCATGTAGGAGGGGGTGCCCACGATGACGCCGCTGCGGGTGAGGGACTCGGCGTCTCCCGTCGGTCGGGCGAGGCCGAAGTCGATGAGGACCGGGCGGCCTTCGGGGGTGAGGATGACGTTGGCGGGCTTGAGGTCGCGATGGAGGACGCCGACGCGGTGCACGGCGGCAATTCCCTCGGCCAGGGCGGCGACGAGTTCGGCCGCGCGGGTCGGCTCCAAGGGGCCGCGGCGGAGGACTTCGTCGAGGCCCTCGCCCTCGACCAGGTCGGTGACGAGGAAGGGGTTTCCCTGTTCGTCCCGGCCGGCGTCGTGGGCGCGCACGACGCTGGGGTGGCGGACCTGCGCGAGGAGGCGGGCCTCGCGGTCGAAGCGGGCCAAGCCCTGGGCGTCGGAGCGGGCGCGGAGGATGCGTTTGAGGGCGAGGCGCCGGGGGGTGTGCGGATGGCGGGCCTCGTAGACGACCCCCATGCCGCCGCGACCGAGTTCGCCGACGACTTCGTAGGAGCCGAAGCGCGTCATGCCGGAAGCTTACCGCGGAAGCGCAGGTCCCTCGGCGGAGGACGGTTCGCCTGGCCCGGGGGGGGCGCGCGTTTCGGCCGCGGCCGGACGCTCGTTGGGAGAGGGGCCCCGAGGCGCATCCCCGACGGCGAACGGGGACCGCGCGCAGTTCAGGGGGAGGAAGGCTCCCGTTCCGGCTCCACGCGCGGGGGCATGCCGTCCGGTCCCGGCGTCTCGCCGGGGGGCCGCGTTTCCCAGCGGCGCAGGGACCAGAGCCACTGCTCGGGGTAGGCCTCGAGGGCACGTTCGAAGGCCGCGGCGATGGCGCGGGTCACGCGTTCCTTCTCGGCGCCGGGGTCGGCGTCGGGATCGGGGCGCACGACCGCCCAGGTATGGATGATGAAGCGCTCGATGCCGACCCGCTGGGCGGTGACGACGGCGATGGGGGCGCCGGTTTTGCGCTGGAGCAAGGCGGCGCTGGGGTTGGTGGCGGCGAGCACGCCGCGGAAGGGGACGAAGAGGCCGCCCTTGCGCATGTTCTCGTCGCAGTTGAGCCCCACGAGCTCGCCCGCCTTGAGGACGCGGATGATCGGCCACAGGCCGCCGAACTTGGAGAAGATGCGGCCACCCTGCAATTCGCGGTTGCCGGTCAGCCACCGCTGGAGGCCGGCCTCGGGGCAGGGGCGGACCAGGGTGTTCAGGCGCCGACCGAGGTAGAGGACCCCCACGTGGTGGAGCACCTCCCAGTTGCCGAAGTGGCCCGTGGCGAGGATGACCCCGCGGCCTTCCTCGACGAGGGCTTGGAGTCGCGGAAGGTCCTCCACCTCGGTCCAGGCGCGCAGGCGGCGGGGGGTGAGTTTGCGCTGGCGGAGGACCTCGACCAGGAGCAGGGCCACGTGCCGGCAGTAGCGCCAGGCGAGGCGGCGGCGACCGGGGGCGTCGAGCTCGGGGAAGGCGATGCGCATGTTGCGCAGGGCGCCGCGTCCACGACGGGCGAGGCGTCGCTCGCGGAGGAGGGTGAGCGAGAAGAGGAGCGCGGCCAAGGGGTAGGTGCAGGCGTAGGCGAGTGTGCGGGGGAGGAGGCTCAGCAGGAGCGAGAGGCCGCGCAGGAGCGCGTAGACGGGCCACGAGGTGGGCCCGCGGGGGCGGGTGTCGAGGGCGGCGGCCTTGCGGCTCACGGGGCGATGCCGCTCGCGCTGCGGGCGTCTCCCGAGAGCGGGCCCCGGCCGGTGGCGGCCGGTCCGCAGCGCCCTTCGTGGAGGAGGAACAGGTCGGCGAGGACCAAGAGGGCCATGGCTTCCACCACGGGAACGGCCCGGGGCAAGACGCAAGGGTCGTGGCGCCCGCGGGCGGCGAGGGGTCGTGCCCGCCCGCGGCGATCCACGGTCTCCTGGGGAAGGGCGATGGTGGAGGTGGGCTTGAAGGCGACGCGGGCGACGATGGGCTCTCCGTTGCTGATGCCTCCCAGGACGCCGCCCGCGTGGTTGGAGGCGAAGGACACGCGTCCTGCCGCGGGTCCCGGGCGGAGGGGGTCGTTGTGCTCGGAGCCGCGGAGCCGCGCGGCGCGGAAGCCTTCGCCGACTTCGAAGCCGCGCGCTGCGGGGATGGAGAGCAGACCCGCCGCCAGTCGGGCCGGGAGCTTGTCGAACACGGGTTCTCCCCAGCCGGGGGGGACGCCGCGCGCGACGAGGGCGACGACGCCGCCGAGGGAGTCGCCTGCCTTGCGCGCCGCGCGGATGCGCTCCTCCATGCGGGGGGCCACGTTGGGGTCCGGGCAGCGGACGGGGCTGGCCTCGATGTCGGCGAGGGCGACGCCGCGGGGGTCCACGGCGTCGGCGACGACGTCGGCGACTTGCGCCACCCAGGCGAGCACCTCGACCCCCGCGCGTTCGGCGAGGAGTCGGCGGGCGACGGCGCCGGCGGCCACCCGGGCGACCGTCTCGCGGGCGCTGGCGCGTCCGCCGCCGCGGGGGTCGCGATGGCCGAACTTGGCGTCGTAGGTGTAGTCGGCGTGGGAAGGGCGGTAGACTTCGGCCAGCTCGTCGTAGTCGCGAGGGCGCGGATCGGCGTTGTCGACGGCGATGGCGATGGGCGTGCCCAGGGTACGTCCCTCGTGGACCCCCGAGAGGATGCGCGGGCGATCCCCCTCGCGCCGCTGGCTGACGAGCGGGGACTGGCCGGGGCGACGACGAGCGAGGTCGCGGGCGATGTCCTCGAGGTCGAGGGGGAGGCGCGGGGGGCAACCCTCCACGATGCAGCCCACGCCGGGGCCGTGGCTCTCCCCGAAGGTGGTGACGCGGAACAGGGTGCCGAAGCCATTTCCCATGGACGGCGATTCTACGCCGCGAGCACGGCGGAGCGCCGCGCGGGTGGAGCGCCGCGCTCAGTCTCCGGCGGTCGGCGCCGGCGGGTCGTCGGAGGCGGGGGAGGGCGCGAGGCGCTCGCGGAGAAGGGCCTCCACGCGCCGGATCGTGCGCCACCCGGGCCCGATGGCCAACAACTTGCCCTTGGCGTCCACGAGCGCGAGGTAGGGCAGCTCGGTGACCCCGTAGGCGACGGCGCACGCGCCGTCGGCGTCGTAGCCGTGCGCCCAGGAGGCGCCGTGGGCGTCGGCCCATGCCCGTTGGGCCGCAGGGGATTCTCCGACGCCGGGTTCGCCGACCGAGACGAGAAGAAAGCCCGGGCGCTCGCCGAAGCGCGCGCTCAGGGGGGCGATCTTGCGCTCGACGAAGACCGTGGCGCTCGGGTTTCCTGCGGCCCAAAAGACGATGAGCGCGATGCGTCCTGCCAAGCCTTCGCGCCGGAGCGGCGCCTCTGCGCGCAGGTCGGAGACGGCGAAGTCGGGGGCGGGCCGTCCGGGCCCGAGGGCGAGCTGCGCGGAGTAGCGGCGCGCCGCGCGGGCGAGGTCGGGCGGCAGGTCGTTGCGGCGCAGGAGGGCCGCGAGCCGGCGGCGGAAGGCGTCGCGGTCCTTGGCGCGTCCGGAGAGCTGCAGCCAGGTCACGCCGGCGAGGCGTCGCTGGGCGGGGGTGGCGTCGTCGAAGTGGATCCGGAGGAAGCCGTCGCAGCGCTCGTAGAGGCGGTCGAGGAGGGGAGAACGCTTGGCCGGCGGAGTGGTGCGGATCTTGGCGACGAGCGCCTCGATGGACGCGAAGGCCGAGTCCACCGCGGAACGCGAGGGGCCCGGCGAAGGGGCTTGCTGGGCTTGGGCCGCGGCCAGCGAACCGAGGAGCAGGACGGCGATGGTCGGGGTGCGAGGCACGACGGAATCCTACCTGGCGTGTACTGCCCCTCGGGCGGCGGCGAGGGACGAGGACGGCGCACCCCGCTTCAGTCGCTGCCGGGCGCGCGCCGAGGAGGAAGGTGGAGGAGGTGCGGCGTGCGGGAGCGACGGAAGGATCCGAGGACCGATGCGGGGTTTTCGCTGCAGAACCTGCTTCGGGTGCGCGCGGCGCGCGCGGGTTGCGCCCTCGCCGCGCTGGCCACCGAGGAGGGGGTCGTGATGGCCGCCACGCACGACGGACGCGCGGCGCAGCGCGCGGCGGCCCACGCCGCGCTGGGCCTGGCGAGCGGACGGCGCCGGGAGTGGCGGGGGGCGCGAACCGGCGCCGGGATGGCGGCCCTGCGCTTCGAGTGCCAGGGCCGCCGCCTGTGCCTGGCGCTGGTCGGCGCAGGGCCGCCGGACTTCGCTGCCTTGGAGTCGATGGCGGAGCGCGTGCGCGCGATCCTGGCCGAGGCGCGCGGGCGTCGGGCTGCCTGAGGCGGGCCCAAGGCGAAGGGACCCCGCGCGGGTGGGGCCGGTCAGTCGAGGACCACGCGGTTGCGGCCGCTGCTCTTGGCGGCGTAGACGGCGCGGTCGGCAGCCTCTACGACCGTGCGCACGCCCGGATGGCGCGGGCGGCCCGACTCGAGGTCGCGGTTGGTGGCGACGCCCACGCTGACGGTGACCTTGAGGGTCACCTTCTTCCCCCGGTTGTCCGACGTGCGCACCGAGAGCGCCGCCACCGCCTCGCGAACCTCCTCGCAGATGCCGCGGGCCGCCTCCACGTCGAGGCCGGGGAAGAAGATGGTGATCTCCTCGCCGCCGGTGCGGCACACCAGGCCGCGGTTGGCGATGGTCTGCTTGATGGTGCGCGCGACTTCGCGAAGCACCTCGTCGCCGGCGCCGTGCCCGTAGGTGTCGTTGACCTTCTTGAAATGGTCGATGTCGAGGAGAGCGACCGAGTAGGTCGCGCCGAGGGGTCGGCCGCCGGTCTGGTTGACGATGGCCTCGGCGTAGGCCTTGTTGAAGACCTGCGTCAGGGCGTCGGTGTGCGTGGCGTGCTTCATGCTCACGACCCACTCGCGGGCGACCAGGGCGGCGAAGACCCAGGGGAGCCCGAGCAGGTGGACGCGCAGGGCGCCGGGAGGGACGTGCTTGAGGTCCAGGGCCAGGTCGGAAGGTTGCCAGCCCACACAGAGGAGGGCCGCGGGGAGCGCGTAGACGAGGAGCGCGGCGCCGGCGGCGGCGCCGCCGGCGGCCGTGCTCCGGCGTGCCGCGCGCAGTGCGCAGGCCGTGCCCAGCGCGTAGGCCAGGAGGACCAAGCCGGCGATCCCGGGGACGGCGGCGAGGGGAGAAGGGGCGAGGACCCGAGCGCAGCCGGCGGCGAGGAGTTCGAGCGGAAGGGCGAGGAGCACCAGGCGGCGAAGGCCGGGCCCGCTCGCTGGAAGGGGGAGGAGGGTTCCGGCGAGGACGAGGAGGGGCAGGACCGCGAGGGAGAGGGTGTATGCCTCGCGCGTCAGGCCCCGCAGCCGCTCGGCGAGCTCCGGATGCTGCTTGGCGACCGCGTCGGGAAGGCCGACGAAGCGTCGGGGCCGCGCCGGGCGCACGTCTTTCGACGGGGGCTCCTGTCCGATGGGAGCCACCTCGAGGGAGGCGGTGGGCGGAAGCGGGACCTTGGGGGGAACGTTGGCGAGGTAGAGGAAGTGCAGCGGAGCGAGGGGAAGGAGGAGGATGGCGAGGAGCGCGAGGCGTGCGTCCCGGTGCTGCGCGTAGGTGCGCTTGGCGAGAAGGGCTGCGAGGACGAGGCCGGCGGCGCTGAAGGCGTATCCGCCGACGTGGGCGGCGGAGAGCCAGGGGGCGATGTCCTCGGCCCGACGCCAGCCGAAGCCCAGCGCCCCCAGGGCCAAGCCGAGCGCGGCGGCGCAAGGGAGCAGGGCCCGGCCCCAGGGCGTGCTCATCGGCTCCACTCGTCGTCGGGAGACCAGTAGACCTCGGCCCCGGCGTCGGCCGGGGCGCCCAGGCGCGCACGGACCACGTGGCTCTCGTCGACGTAGTAGAACGCGCTGCTGCTGGTCACGGCGATGGGCTCGGCGACGGCCGCCCAGGAGCGGTCGTCGGCGCGCAGGATCCGGTAGCGGTAGCCCGCGAGCTCGCCGCTGGCCAGACGGGGGGTGATGACGCCGGCGCGTTCGAGCTGCTCGAGGGAGGACGCGAAGTCGTGGACGCCGTCGCCGTCGCGGTCGAAGCTGCGGAAGCGGCTTTCGGCCCGCGCGAGGTAGGCCAGGGCCAGGTGCGGATGCGCGTAGACCTTCCGGTCCAGCTCGCGACGACCGCGCAGGAACATTCCTCCGAGGAGCGAGAGGCCGACCACGCACACCACCGCGAAGGTGACCAGGGAGTAGATCCGCCGGCGCCGGTCTAGTGGGGATCTCGCCACGGGCATCAGTGTAGGCCGTCGTCGCCTTGGGGCACAGGCTTGCCGGGGTCCCAGGGCGTTGCTAATCTCCGCGTATGTCTAGCGATACGTCAACGGACACGGACGCTGCGCCTCCCGAGGAGGACACCGGCGAAGACCCGATCCTCGGCAAGGTCATCGACGGCTGCAAGGTGGTCCGCAAGCTCGGACAGGGCGGCATGGGCGTCGTCTACCTCGCGGAGCACGAGTCCCTCGGCCAGGAATTCGTCCTCAAGATTCTCAACCCATCCCTGACCGGGGCGGAGGACACCGTCGAGCGGTTCTTCCGCGAGGCCCAGGCGTGCGCCCAGCTCAACCACCCAGGCATCGTCGCCATCCAGAACGTCGGGCAGGAGGGCGAGTACTACTACATCCGCATGGAATACGTGGAGGGCGAGACCCTCGAGGATGTGATCCGCAAGGAGAAGCAACTCGAGTGGCGACGCGCCACGGAATACGCCATCGATGTCGCAGACGCCCTCTCCCACGCCCACCAGAAGGGAATGATCCACCGCGACATCAAGCCGGAGAACATCATGCTCACTCCCAAGGGCGAGGTGAAGGTGATGGACTTCGGCCTGGCCAAGCACGTTCACTCGAGCGCCAAGGTCTCGGTGACGGGTCAGATCGTGGGCACCCCGTTCTTCATGTCGCCGGAGCAGGCTGGCGGGAAGCCCACCGACGCCCGCTCGGACATCTACTCCTTGGGGGTCACGCTCTACTACCTGACGACGGGGGTCAAGCCCTTCAACGGGAAGAACCTGCAGGAGATCTTCCTCAAGCACTTCTTCTACGCGCCCGAATCTCCCAAGGTCTACAACGAGTCGCTCCCCGAGGCCTTGTGCGAGGTCATCAAGCGCTGCCTGAAGAAGAAGAAGAAGGAGCGCTACCAGAGCGCGAAGGCGCTGGCCGCCGACCTGCGCGGCATCCTCGAGGACCCTTCGCGGCCCCTCGCGGACATCGAGCGCTCGGCGCCCAGCAGCGCCGCCGGCCCCGTGCCGGGCGACGACGGCGACAAGACCATCGCGACCGGCGGGGCGGACGACGATGGGGGCGCCACGGTCAAGGTGGCGGACGACGATGGGGGCGCCACCGTCAAGGTGGCGGACGGCGACGACGCGCAGACCGTCGCCGTCGCGGGCAAGGGCCGTCGTGGGCGCGACCGGGGCGAAGTGAAGAGCGTGTCCTTCACCTCGGCCTCGATGGTCTTCCAGGACGACGACGCGACGCTCCAAGTCGATCAGGCCGAGGAGGAGGAGGACGCCCACGCGGGGCT
>RFHU01000022.1 GCA_003695705.1 Planctomycetota bacterium | reverse complement strand
GAAGAAGAAGGCGACCAAGAAGAAGGCGACCAAGAAGAAGGCGACCAAGAAGAAGGCGACCAAGAAGAAGGCGACCAAGAAGAAGGCGACCCAGGACGCGGCGGCCGAGGAGAAGACCGCTGCAACGCTTTCGCCTCAGGACGCCTTGGAGTTCGTCGAAAGCGCGGAAGGGTTCGGTAGCGAGTCCCCAGAGGGCCCTGGGCTCGAGGCGAGCGGGGACGACTTGCCCGCCTCTTCGGAGGAGCTCTTGGGCTCGGCTTCCGACCTCGACGACGTCCTCGCCGAGGAAGTCGGGCCGGGCGAAGACGAAGACGACGGCCTCTACCCCGAGCTCCTGGTCGCCCGCGAGGAGGACGAGGACGAGGACGAGGACGAGGACGAGGACGAGGACGAGGACGAGGACGAGGACGAGGCGGACCGCGAGGACTCGTCCGAGGAGCTTCCGGCGGTGCGGGCGGTCGCGGCCTCGCCTCCGGCCGCTAGCCCCTCGCCGAGCGGCGGGCAGCGCCGCTACCGTCGGCGGCGTCCCAACACCCTGCTCGAGCCCGACGTGGCGGCGAAGAAGCTGATGGATCGGCCGTCCACGGTCGCGGCCCTGAACTGGATGCGCGTTGCCGAGGGGACCGACCCCGAGGTGCTTCAGGCGCTGCAGAAGAAGCTGGAGACGCACATTTGGCTGAAGGAAGAGGACCCCAACACCCGGATCGACCTCGAGGCGGCCTTGGCCAAGGCCGAGAAGCTCCTCGGCATGGACTGACGGCGCGCCTCCGAGCCCGGCCGGACGCGGCGGGACGGCGGCGCGGTGCCCCGCGGGTCGGAGCGGGCGGGGTACGCCCCACCGGGAACGCCCGACGAGTGCGGAGGGGGCGACGTGCGGTGCGCGGTGTGGGTTCGGATGGGGAGCCATGAGCCCCGGCTCGCTTCGCTGTCCCTACTGCCGGTCCTCCCTGGGAGAAGCCCAGCACTTCCCTTGCCCTGTCTGCCGAACCGAGGTGCACCGCGCCTGCTGGAACGAACACGGCGGCTGTCCCATTCTGGGATGCGCGGGCCGGCCCCCCACCGAGGGACGCAGCCTCGAACCAGCGCAGGTTCCCTGGCCGGACTTCGTCCGCGAGGCCGAGCCTTGGCTGGCGCTCGGGGCCAGTCTCTGGTGGGGTGAGTCCCCCGGCGAGGAGGATGTCGGCGCGCGTGCGGCGCGGTCGGCTGCCGCACGGCCCTCCGGTTCTGGCTCCACTCCTTCCTCCGACTCGGCGAGCCGTGCCGCTTGACGAGCCGTCCCTCCGTTCGCGGTCGGGGCGCCGGGCGCTCGTCCTCGGGACGGTGGGCCTGCTCCTCGCGCTTGGGCTGGGCCTTGGGCGAGGTCTTCGCGCCCCGGCCGCCTCGCCCCGGAGCGCAGGACCGAGCAGCCCGGTGCCCGCACGGCCTCGGGCGGAGGACAGCGCGCGGGCGAAGGGGCCGAGTCTGCGCCCGGCCCTGCGGGTCCGCATCGTGGCGGCCAACCTCAGTTCGGGTCGCCACCAGAGCTACGACGAGGGCCACGGCGAACGCATTTTGCGCGCCCTCTCCCCCGACGTCGTCCTCGCGCAGGAACTCAACGTGGGTTCGGGAAGCCAAGCCGAACTCGAGGCCTTCGTTCGTCGGGCCTGCGGCGCCGGCTTCTTCGTGCACCGCGAGCCGCGCGCCGCCATCCCGAACGGGATCATCAGCCGCTGGCCCTTCCGTCGCAAAGGGGTGTGGGAGGACCCGTTCTCCCCGAACCGGGAGTTCGCGTGGGCCTGCATCGAGCTGCCCGGACCGCGGGACCTGTGGGCGGTCAGCGTGCACCTGCTCACCCGCAACCCCTCCGTTCGCGCCGCCGAAGCCCGCCGGCTCGTCGGCCTGCTCGCAGAACACGTCCCGCCGGAGGACTACCTCGTCGTCGGAGGCGACTTGAACACGCGCAGAGACGACGAGCCCGCCCTGCGCACGCTCGCGCCGCTGGTCGCTTGTCCTCGTCCGCCGGCCGACGCCCGCGGCCGCCGCGGGACGAATGCCTCCCGTCGGCGCATCTACGATTGGGTCCTCGCGGACCCCGACCTCGAGCGCTGGCGCTCGCCCGTCCAGTTGGCCGGGCGGCGCTTCTCCGGCGGGCTCGTCTTCGATACGCGCAGCTTCCCGGCGCTCGACGAGCTACCACCCGCTCGCCGCGGCGACAGCGCGGCCGAGAACATGCAGCACATGGCCGTCGTCCGCGAGTTCTCGCTGCCCGTGGAACGCTGACTTTAGCTTCGACGTGCGTCTCCCGTGAAGTTGCTCTGCATCGGCTACGACCTCGACCCGGCCCGCGCCGGACGCGGCGGAGTCGCCATTTACCAGGACTCGCTCGCGCGCGCCCTGGCCGCGGAGGGGTGCGAGGTCACGCTCTTCCTGGGGACCCGGCATACTCTCCGCGCTCGGCCGCGGTTGCGCTGGGGATGGCGAAGTGGCCTCCGCATGGTGGAACTCCTCGACTCTCCCCTCCACCACTGCGATCCCCGCGCGGACCCGAGCCTGCACGTGCACGAGCCGCGTGTGGAGTCCCTCACGCGTGAGGTCTTGCGCGCCGTTCGACCTGACGTCGTCCATCTCCACGACCCGCGCCTTCACCCGGCGGCCATCATCGACGTCGCGCTGGCGGAGGGCTGCGCGGTGCTGAAGACGGTTCACAACCACTTCGACCTGTGCCCTCAAGGGGAGCGCTTCGCCGAGCAGCGGGAACCCTGCGGAGACGACCGGGGCGGTGCTCGCTGCCGCCGTTGCCTGGCGAGCCTGCCGCCCCTCTCGCGGCGCAGGGCCGCCTGGGCCGGAACCCTGGCGGCGACGCCCGCCGCGGACTGGTTGCGGCGGGGCCGCGCGGCCCTGCGGCGAGCGTTGCCGCGGGCACCCGTACCTTCCTCTTCGCTCCGCAATGCGCCGGAGCCGCTCGCTTGGCCGGCAAGCCTCTACCTCGCGCGTCGGCGTGCCCTGGTTTCGCGCCTCTCTCGGCTTCACGCGGTCCACGTCTTCTCCCGCCACCTCGAAGAGACGCTTCGCGGCGTTGGCCTTTCTCCGGCAAAGCTCCATCGGATTCCCCCCGCGACCTTGCCTCTCGAAGGGCTCCGGCAGGCGCTGCCCCGCCGTCGGCTGTCGGCGCCGCCAACCTTCGGCTACCTCACCGGCGGCGCGGCGAGCAAGGGAGTTCACGTGCTGTTGGAGGCCTTCGCGCGCTTGCCGCGGGGGACGGCACGCCTGCGGGTCCACGGAGTGGACGACCCCGCTCGGTGGGGACGAGCCCATCCGGACGTGGACTTCTTTGGGCCCTACGACCCCTGGCGCGACCTGCCTCGGGTCCTCGCCCCGCTCGACGTGGGCGTCGTCCCCTCCCTCTGCGCCGAGGCCTTCGGGCTCGCGGGGCTGGAATTCGGCGCCGCAGGGTTGCCCGTCATCGGGAGCGCCATCGGCGGCATTCCGGACTGGCTCGAGGACGGCGTCAACGGCCTGCTGGTTCCACCGGGAGACCCTGGCGCTCTTGCCGACGCCATGCTCCGGTTCGTGCGGGAGCCTGGGCTTTGGGCGCGGCTCCACGAAGGGACGCGGCCCCCCAAGCCCCTTGCGACCCACGCCCGCGAAATGCTCGAGCTCTATAGGGACCTCCGCTCGGCCTGACCGCCACCCCGAGCGGTCCGGCGCGTCCTCGCCCGCCTCCTGGTAGAGTCCCAGCCATGTCGCAGACGAGCACCGTTCTCAGCCGCGCCCACCTGGACTACATCGCCGCGCACGCGCGCCCCGACGACCCCTTCCTGGTCGATCTGCTCCGCGCCGCCGAGGCGGCGGGCCTTCCCTCCATCGCCATTGCGCCCGAGCAGGCGCGCTTCATCCAACTCCTGCTGCGCCTCGCCGACTGCCGCGAGGTCGTCGAGGTTGGGACCCTCGCCGGGTATTCGGCCATCAACATGGCGCGGGCCCTGCCGCCCGGCGGACGGGTGAGGACCGTCGAGGCCGACCCCGCCCACGCCGCCTTCGCCCGCGACTGGATCGCCCGCTCCGACGTGGCGGAGCGGGTGGAGGTCTTCGAGGGACGGGGGCTCGACGTGCTCCCTTCGTTCGCTTCCGGTTCGGCCGACGCCGCGTTCATCGACGCCGACAAGGTCAACTACGCCAACTACCTCGAGGAGTGCCTGCGCATCCTCCGACCCGGCGGGCTCGTTCTCGCCGACAACGCCCTCGGCTTCGGGCGCATCGTCGACCCCGACGAGGACAGCCCGTCGGTGCAGGCCTTGCGAGCCTTCAACGACCTCGTCGCGGCGCGGCCGGACCTCGAAGGGGTCATCGTGCCCCTCGGGGACGGCCTGTGGGTGGCGACCCGCGGCTGAGGGCTGCTATCCTCGGTTCGGTCGGGGGGGAGGGGCCATGGCCGGAGACGACGAGCTCATCTTCGCTGACTCGGCCGACGGGGCACTGCGCAAAGCCCCGGCCCCGGACCCCAAGTCGACCACCCGTCCGGTCCGAGGACGCGGCGGACCCCGGCGGCGTCCCGGTCGCCGTCCTCCCCCGGCCGAGGTGGCGAACCGCCCGCACGTTCTCGTCTCTGCAGTCTTTGCGGAGCCGGTGTTGCTCTCGCGGGACAAGCGGCACCTCGTAGGCCGCGGCGACGAGGCGAGTCTGCGCATTCGTACCGACCGGGTTTCCCGCAGGCACGCCGAGATCCACTGGAACGGTCGGTGCTTCGTCTTGCGGGACCTTGCCTCCACCAACGGCACGGAGCTCAACGGACGCCCGGTCCCGCCCATGCTGCCGATTCCCCTCCACGACGGGGACGTGCTTGGCTTCGGGGGCTACGAAGTCCGCCTCAACGTGCTTCAGCCCGGAGAGTTCCCCGACGAGGGGCTCGGAGGACGCACGCGCAAGATGCGCCGCGTCCTCTGACGGCGGCTGCTGCGTTCGCCGCGCGCTTCGGGCCCAGGGCGGCCGGGGTTGCGCCTTCGACGCAGAGCGGTGGGCGCTCAGGCGAGTCGGCGGTTGAGGCTGGTGCGGCTCATTCCCAGCACGGTCGCAGCCCGCGCGCGGTTGCCCCCGTTCGCGCGCAGGGCGACCGCAATGGCGCGGGATTCCAGTTGGGACCGGACCTCGAGCAGCGCCAGGCCCTCCCCGGGTAGATCGCCGGGGTGGGGGAGCATGATGTCTCGCAGCCACTGCGGAGCCTCCGCGAGGATCCGCGCCACGGCCTTCCGCCCGCCTCGGTGCCGCAGTCGGCTCCGCCGCCGCGCCAAGGCGAAGCGGTCCAGCCCCAGCAGCGCGCCGGCCTCGCGCTGGCTGCTTCCGCGCGAGAGGGCTTGGAGGACGTAATGCCCTTCGAGGGCATCGAGCACGGCTTCGAGGTCGACGGGCAGGAGCATTCCGCTGGACTCGCCGGGCGGGACCGCCTCGCTGGAGTCCGCGCGCGGGAGGTCGAGGTCGGCCGCGGTGAGTTCTTGGCGCTCGGGATGCAGCGCGGCGGAGCGCTCGATCAAGTGCGCGAGCTCTCGGACGTTGCCGGGGAAGGGCTGCTCGCGGAGCGCTCGTCGCGCGTCGGAGCCGAGCGCTCGGGGACCGCTCCCCCGGCGTTGCCGCGCCTCGGCCAAGAAGTGCTCCGCCAGGAGGCCCACGTCATCTCCTCGCTCTCGCAGGGGAGGGACGCGCAGCGAGACGACTTCGAGGCGGTAGTAGAGGTCGCGGCGGAGGTCTCCCCGCTCCACGGCGCGGCGCAGGTCGCAGTGGGTGGTGCACACCAGGCGAACGTCCGCCCGGCGCTCGTCGTGCCCTCCCACCCGCCGAAAGCTGCGCTCCTCGAGGAAGGAGAGCAGCTTTGCCTGCACCCGGGGAGGCAGCGCGCCCATCTCGTCCAGCAGGAGGGTCCCCGTGTGCGCGAGTTCGATCTTCCCGCGTCGCGTCGCCGCCCCCGCACGCTCGACGCCGAACAGTTCGGCTTCGAGGAGTTCGGCGGGCAGGGAGGGCACGTTGACCTCCACGAAGGGGCCCGCGGCCTGCGGGCCCAGGCGATGGAAGCGCCGCGCGAGAGAGGTCTTCCCCGTGCCGCTCTCGCCGAGGAGGAGGACGTTCTGCAGGCCGCTGGCCGCTACGCGCTCAAGGCGGTCGAGCAGGCTCAGCCAGTCGGGGTGTTCTCCGAGGAGCGCGCCGTGCCGCGAGGGACGGCCGCGAGCCAGCTCGGCGGCCGGGACCACCACCTCGGCCTGCGGCGCACTGAGGGCATCGCGCACGGCGTCGAGGAGGCGCGAGAGCTCCACCGGCTTGGTCAGGTAGTCGGTCGCGCCGGCCTTCAAGGCCCGTACGGCCGTCGCCGCGTCTCCGTAGGCGGTGAGCACGATCACCCGCTGGTTCTCCACGCGGGTTCGCAGGCGGCGCAGGACCTCCAAGCCGTGGAGGTCGGGCAGGTCGAGGTCGAGGAGGACCAGGTCGGGGCGGACGGCTTCGAAGGCAGTGAGGGATTGGCTCCCGTCGGCTGCGTATACGACCCGCAGCCCGCTCTCCTCGAGGAAGGAGCCGGCGAAGCGCCGGAACGGGGCTTCGTCTTCCACGAACAAGATGGCTGCTCCGGAGCTCACGAACGCTCCTCCTCGGACTTGGGGAAGGAGAGGCGCACGCGGGTTCCCCTCCCCAACTGGCTCTCCAGTTCGACGCGTCCACCGTGCAGGTCGACGATGCGCTTCACCACGGCGAGGCCGATCCCCGATCCACCGAGTCGCTTGCTGAAGAAGAGACGGAACACGCGCTCCCGGTCCTCCGGAGCGATGCCGAGGCCATCGTCCCGCACGACGAAGCCCACCTCGTCGGGCTCCTCGAACACGCTCAGCTCCAGGCGACCGCCGTCGGGCATTGCTTCGATGGCGTTGGCCGCTAGGTTCAGCAAGGCCTGTTTGAGTTGGTCCTCGTCGGCGTGGAGGCGTGCAGCGCCTCGGGGCGGTTGCAAGACCTCGACGCCCTGGGATTCCGCCCGAGGCAGGATTGCGCTGACCACGTAGTCGACCAGTTCGCTGGCCGCGACCTCCCGCCGGCGGGGCGGCTCCCAGCGGGCGAGGCCCAGCGCCTGCTGGACGAGGCGGTGCAGGCGCTCGATCTCGCTCTCGAGCACCTCGAGGGAGGAGCGCGTTTCCTCGGGGGAGCGCTCGCGAGCCAGGAGGTATTCCACCCCCGAGCGCAGGTTCGTCAGCGGTCCCCCCAGCTCGTGCGCCAGTCCGGCGGCGAGCTCTCCGAACGAGGCGAGCCGTTCGCGGAGGCGGAGCCGCTCTTCGGAGCGCAAGCGTTCGCGGAGGTCGCGGCCAATTTCCACCAGTCCCGCGGGCTCGCCCGAGCTGGACGGAACCGGGGCGAAGGTGACCTCGACGGGAAGTTCGCTTCCGTCGCGGGCGAAGCGGGTGGTGCGCAAGGTGAGCGTCCGCCCTGCCAACACTTCCTCGCGCGCTCGATCGAAGGTGGCTCCCCCGGCGTCGGGGAGGGTGGGCAGCAGCTCGCCGAGCACCTCCGCGGCGGGGTAGCCGTAGAGGGCTTCGGCGCCAGGGTTCCACGAGGTCACGACCCCTTCGAGGGTGGTGGTGACGATCGCCTCGGGCACCGTCTCGACCACCCGCGCGTAGAGCCGCAAGCGACGGTCGGCGCGTCCAAGCGCTGCCGTTCGGTCGTCGACGAGCTCTCGCAGTTCCTCGTTGAGGCCCGCGAGCTCCTCGCGGGCGGCCTCCAGTTCGGCGTTGCGTTCGCGAAGGGCCGCGAGGAGGAGGTGGGTGCGTACGTTGACGCCCGCGAGCTGGGCAACGAGGAACAAGAGGCGGAGGTCGTCGGGCTCGAGGTCGGCGGGCGCGCCGTGCACGTAGACGGCGCCCACGATTCCGCTCGCCGAGGGCAGCGAGACGGAGAGGGCGACCGCCGGGTCGCTGTTGCTGCTGACCGCCGTCTCGGCCGCGTCCGGGCCTGCGCTGGCGAGGAAGGCTCCGCGCTCGCTCAGGGCACGCTCCAGGAGGTCGTCTCGCACGGCGAAGTCGACCTGATCTCGGCGGTAGAGCGCCCCGTCGTCGCTCGACCCCCGGTAGCGCACGACGGGGCGTCCCTCTTCGGCGAGGGCGACGACCACCCCTCGTCCGCCGACCGCGCGGGAGAAGGCCCGAGCGATTCGCTCCAGGAGGGCGTCCAGGTCGGCTGCGAGGGCGAAGGAGCGCTGCACCGCGCCGACGGCGTAGAGCGCGCGGGGTCCGCCCTCGGCGTCGAGTTCCAGCGGGAGTTCGTCGTCGCTGAGGAAGCGGACCGAGGCCGCCTCCTCAGCGGTCGCCAGGGGCGCGAGCGCGGATTGGACACGGCTCGAGGTCCCGCGCTCGCCGAGGTCGCGGGCTCGGTCGGTGAACAAGACCTCGGTCGCGCCGAGCTGGAGGACGTCCCCTACGCGGAGGCGATGCGGACTCGAGAGCCGTTCTCCGTTGACGAAGGTCCCGTTGGTGCTGGCGAGGTCACGGAGCACGAAGCCTCCCGCCTCGGCGCACACTTCGGCGTGCCGAGAGGAGACGAGGAGGTCCGGGAGACGCAGGTCCACCGCTGCCTCCCGTCCGAGGACGACCCGCTCCTCGACTGCGATGTCCGCGCCGCAGCGGAGCCCGGTCAACACTTGCAAGCGCATGGAACGAGCATTCTGGCGACTCGGGCGACCCGGCACAACTCAGCGAGGAACGTAGAGCGCGTGGTGCGTCCCGCGCCACACCTCGCGGTAGTGCGCCCGTAGGTATTCGTCGAGGAGCGAGGACCCCGCCCGGGCGGAGCGGTTCGCTTCTGGGTGCCAGGAGTCGAGCCGTCGCGCGACGAGCGCGGGTTCGTGGCGCGAGAACTCCACGAGCATCTCGCGCTGGACGGACTCGGTGGTGGTGATGCCGGGGTTGCACTGGTGGTAGCGCGTCGGCACGGGATGCCGGACCAGGGCGTAGAGGAGCGCGTCGTTGTAGAGATGACGCGCGTGCTCCGCGGGGCCGCTGTAGAAGAAGCCGTCGGCGGGGAGATGGCGCTCTGCGAGGGAGAGGAGTTCCCGGTAGCTCGCGGCCTCCCTCGCTTCCATGCGAAGGCCTCGCAGTCCGGGGACGCCGACGGGGACGCGCCCCTGCAGCCTCAGCCCGCTCCGCACTCCGAGGCAGAGGAGCGTGGCCGCGAGCGCGAACAGGAGCAGCCGTCGTCCGCCGCGCGTGCGCAAACGGGCGAAGGCGTGGGCGAGGCCCACCGCGGCGGGGGCCGCCGCCGGGACGAGATGGTCTGCGTCCGCGCGGAAGCTCCCGTAGGGGAGGAGACCCAAGAGGAGCAGGAGGGCCAGGGCGTTGGCGAGTCCGCGCGGTTTCGTGGAGCGCCGCGCGACCCAGGCTGCTCGGGTTTGAAGGAGTGCCCCCAGGGCGATGACCGCGAGCCCCGCCCAGCGGCCCGAGCTTGCCTGGAACAAGGGAAGGCTGCGGTACGGCGCGCAGGCACGGAGCTGCGCCAAAGTCTCCAGCACGGGCTCGGGGCCCGCGAGGCCAACGAGGACCGCGTACCCCAGCAGCGCGGGCAAGAAGCCGAGAACGAAGGGGCCCAGCGCGTGTCCCAGCGGGCGCTTCCTGCGCCGCGCCGCCCAGGCGCACCCGAACAGACCGACGGCGAAGACGAGCCCCCCAACGTCCCAGCGAAAGAGCGCGGTCACGGCGGCAGCCAGTCCCGCCGCGTAGGTGCAGCGCCGCTCGCCGCGTTCGTCCGCCGCCCAGCCGCGGGCGAGGAGGAGCGGGACGGCGTGGACCACGGACAAGGACGGCTGGGGGAGGACGAGCCAGCCCAGCGACAGGGCGACGGCGAAGGTCCCCAGGGCGCTGACCGGGGACGCACAGCGCGCCGCGAGTCGCGTGAGGCAGACCACGCCCAGCGCCCAGCAGAGGCTCCGCAACCCGATCAGGAGCGCGAGCTCGGGCCCGAAGAGCGCCGTCGGCAGGGCGAGCAGCAAGGGCTCGAGGGGGCCGTAGAGGGTGAAGTAGTCGGCGTAGGGGAGCTCGCCTCGGGAGAGGCGCATGGCCTCGGTGAGGACGAAGCCTTGATCGAAGAGCCACCGCCAGTCCTCGGTGAGCGCGCTGCGGTACCTCAGGGCCGCGAGGGCCAGCACCAAGAGCGTCGCGCTCCGTCGGTCCGAGGTCACGCGCGAAGTCTAGCAGCCCCTCGAAGGGAGCCTCCCCAACCGGACGGCGACCACGCCGCAGAGGTCGCCACGAGTTCCGCGTCCCCGGGCCGGACAGCCCGGCCGGGCGCAGGCGGCGTGCGCCAGGGGAAGGGCTGGTGGCACGCGCGCGCCGGGGGGCCGCGCCGCGCGCGTCCTCCTGCGAGGAGCGAAGCGGTCCCCCGGGCCCAGGCGCTCGGGTAGGCTCGGGCGATGAGCCGAGTGGACCCCGCGCGCCTCGCCCCGCTCCTCCTCCCCTGGTTCGACGCACACCAGCGCGCCCTCCCTTGGAGAGGAACCCGCGATCCCTATCGGGTCTGGGTCAGCGAGGTCATGCTCCAGCAGACCCGCGTCGAGACCGTCCTCAAGCACTACGAACGCTTCCTCGCCCGCTTTCCGCGTCTCGAAGACCTCGCGCGGGCCGCGGAGGACGAGGTACTCGCAGCCTGGTCTGGGCTCGGCTTCTACCGGCGGGCGCGCAACCTGCACCGCGCGGCCCGCGAGGTCGTGCGCGCGCACGGAGGGCGCCTGCCCCGCGACCCCGCCGCCCTCCGCCGCCTCCCCGGCTTCGGCCGCTACACCGTGGGCGCGGTGCTCTCCATTGCCCACGACATGCGCCTGCCCGTGCTCGACGGCAACGTGATTCGCGTCGTCAGCCGACTCCTGCGCAGCGACGCCGATCCGCGCCGTGCCGCGGGGAGCGCCCGCCTGTGGGCCTTCGCGGAAGAGGCCCTGCCGGCGGAACGCTGCGGCGACTTCAACCAGGCCCTCATGGAACTCGGAGCGCTGGTCTGCCGCCCCCAGGCGCCCGGCTGCGGGGACTGCCCCTTGGGCGCCGTGTGCGCTGCGAAGGCCGCCGGAGATCCCGAGGACTATCCGCGCCTGGGCTCCGGCCCGAGCGTTCCCGAGGAGGAGCGCGTCGCCCTCTACCTCGAACGGTCGGATGGCCGCTTCCTCATCGAACGGCGCCCGCCAACGGGCCTCCTTGCCTCCCTCTGGGAACTCCCCAGCGCGCCGAGCGAGGGTTCGCCGGTCGCTGCCGTTCGAGCCCTGGCGCGCGCGCGCGGCGCCCGGGGCAGGCCCGCTCCGGCGGGCGTGGCTTCCCACCGCTTTTCCCATCGGCTCTGGACGGTGCGGGTGTACGTCCTCGCCACGCGCGCCCGGGCGGCCGTCGCCCGCGGGACCTGGGTCCGAGAGGAGGAACTCTCCGCCTACGGAGTCCCCACGGCAACGCGCAAGGTCCTGGCGGTGGCGCGACGCCACCTCGACCTCCGCGCCCGCGCGCCTCGGCGCCGGGCTGCGGAGTGAAGGCCGTCCCCGAGGAGCGCTCCCGGCGGCCCTCGTGCCGCGCCCCTCGCCTCACGAACGGGAGGGGCGCAGGCGCGAGCGGCATCCACCGCGCGCTCCCCGGCAACCTTGGCCCCGAGCGCAGGGCGCCTCGGTATGATCCTCCGCCCCGTGGCCCCCGTTCGGGGTCCCGAGGCGAGAGAGGTGCCGCGTGAAAGCCGTCGTGGTCCGCGCTCACGGAGGCCTGGACGCCCTCGAAGTCTGCACCCTCCCCGACCCGGTCCCCCGCGCGGACGAAGTGCTCGTCGAGGTCCACGCCGCCGGGGTGAACCACCTCGACGTGTGGGTGCGCAAGGGCGTCCCCGGCTACGAGTTTCCGCTCCCGCTCGTCCCCGGCAACGACGTCGCGGGGGTCGTCCGCGAGGTGGGCGAGCGGGTCGCGGGGATCTCCCCCGGCGATGAGGTCGTCCTCGCGCCGGCGACGAGCTGCGGTCGTTGCGCCGCCTGCTTTCAAGGGCGAGACCACCACTGCCGGGACTACTGCATCCTCGGCGAGCATCGCGACGGCGGCTGGGCGGAGTTCGTCGTCGTCCCCCGCGAGAACGTCCTCCCCAAGCCCACGCGGCTCAGCTTCGTCGAAGCCGCGAGCATGCCGCTGACCTTTCTCACCGCCTGGCACATGCTCGTGGCGCGCGCGCGCATCCGCCCGGGAGAGACCGTGCTCGTCCAAGCGGCCGGGAGCGGAGTCGGCGTTGCGGGGATCCAGATCGCCAAGCTGTGGGGCGCACAGGTCATCGCCACCGCGGGGAGCCCCGCCAAGCTCGAGCGTGCGCGCGCCCTCGGCGCCGACCACGTCATCGACTACCGCCGCGAAGACGTCCCGGCGCGCGTCAAGGAACTCACTGCCGGGCGGATGTGCCAGGTGGTCTTCGACCACGTCGGCGTGGACTCCTGGCGTGCGAGCACCGCATCCTTGGCGTGGCAGGGTCGGTTGGTCACCTGCGGGGCCACCACCGGCCCCAAGGTCGAACTGAACCTAGCGCACCTGTTCTTCAAGTCGCTCAGCATCCTGGGCTCCACCATGGGCAGCAAGGGCGAGCTCGTCGAGGTCCTGGCCCACGCCGAGGCCGGACGCCTCGCCCCCGTGGTCGACTCCGTGCTCCCGCTGGGCGAGGCGCGCGAAGCCCAGCGACGCTTGGAGGCCCGCGAGGTCTTCGGCAAGCTGGTCCTCGTCCCCGAGGCCTTCCTCTGAGAGAGCTCGCCGTGAACGACTACCGCACCATCCTCCTCGACGTCGACGCCGACGGCATCGCCTGGCTGACCTTCCACCGCCCCGAGGTTCGCAACGCCCTCGACCAGGCCATGGTCGACGAGGTACGGCACGCCCTGCGCGAGCTCGCGACCCGCGACGACGTGCGCGTCCTGGTCCTGCGCGGCGCCGGGGGCAAGGCCTTTCTGGGCGGCGCCGACATCCGCGAGCTTCGCGACCGTACCCGCCTCGATGCCCTTCGCCGGATCAATTCCGAGCTCTTCCGCGAGGTGGAGCGCTTTCCCGCCCCCACCATTGCGGCCATCGAGGGCTACGCGCTCGGGGGCGGGTGCGAGGTCGCGCTCGCCTGCGACCTTCGCATCTGCACCGAGGACAGCAAGCTGGGACAGCCGGAGGTCGGGCTGGGCATCATTCCCGGGGCCGGCGCCACCTATCGCCTTCCGCGCCTGGTCGGCTTGGGCCGCGCCAAGGAGCTCATCTTCACCGGACGACTGGTCTCCGCGAGCGAGGCGCAGTGGCTCGGCCTCGTCGAGCGGGTGGTCCCGCGCGGTCGCCTCGAGGAAGAGGTGCGCGAACTGGCGCGGAGCATCGCGCGCAACGGGCGGCTTGCGGTCCGCCTCGCCAAGCAGGCGCTGAACGCCCAAGCCGACGGCGGCACCGAGGCCTGGCAGGTCCTCGAATCCGCCCTCCAGGCCATCCTCTTCGAGGACCCCGAAAAGCGCGAGCGAATGACGGCCTTCCTCGAACGCAAGCGGGGAGCGTCCGGGGGCGCGGACGCAGCGCCGCCGGCGCGCCTTTCGGTGTCGGGGGCGGTCGACACGGCCCTCTCCCTCGACTTCGACGCGCTGCGCGCCTTCCCTCCCGAGGCGCAGGTCCCCGACGTGTCGAGCGTCGTGCCCAAGCGGCAGGGGAGCGCCGTGCGCTTGCCGGCCTTGCTCGAGCGAGCGGGCCTTCGGCCCGACGCCGCCCACGTCACGGTCCGCTCTGCCGATGGTGACTTCTCGACCAGCCAGCCTCTCGACGTCGCCCAGCGGGCCCTCATCGTCTACGCCCTCGGCGGGAACCCCCTCCCCGAAGACAAGGGGGGACCCTTCCGCCTGCTCATTCCCGATCCCCCCGACACCTGCGCGAACGTCAAGGGGGTCGCCTCCATCGAGGCCTCGCGCGAGGCGGGCGAAAGCCGCTGCGCCCACGAAGGCGGCCACTGACCGCCCCCGTGCTCCGCTGCGGCGGCCGTGGCCGGGCCCCTCGGGTCGTGTCGCCGGGCGTCGCTCGGCTCGCGCGCCGATCCGGGCAGTGACTCCCGCCGTTCGTCCGCGCCCTGCGTGGACGAGCCGGCGGCGGGGACGAGGGTCTACGGCGCGGTTAGGCTGAGAAGCGATGGGTGGTCGCGCCTTCGCGTCGGGAGAGCAGGTCTCCGACTCCTTCGTCATCGAAGGCCGTCTCGGCGCGGGCGGCATGGGCGAGGTTTACGCGGCCCGCGACTTGCGGACCGGCGCGCGGGTCGCGATCAAGACCCTCCCCGCGGAACTCTTCGACGCGAAGGCCCTCGTGCGCTTCCGCCGCGAAGCGGAGCTCGCTGCCCGCGTCGACCGCTCGGGCGGGGTGGTCCGGGTGCATGCCGTAGGGAGCCACCGCGGGCTCCCCTACTCCGTCCAAGAGCTCCTCGAGGGCGGGGACCTCGCGGACCGCGTGCGCCGCGGTCCGCTCGACCCCGCCGAGGCGTGCGCGCTGCTCGTCCCCGTGGCGCGCACCCTCGCCCGCTGCCACGCGCGGGGCGTCCTGCATCGCGACCTCAAGCCGGAGAACATCCTCTTCGACGACGAGGGGCGTCCGCGGGTCGCGGACTTCGGCCTCGCCAAGGATCTGCGCAACCCGGAGGCCGTCACCCGCTCCGGGGAGATCTTGGGGACCCCCGCCTACCTTCCGCCCGAGCAACTCCTCTCCGCTACGCCCGCCGACCCGCGCGGCGATGTCTACGGGCTCGGCGCGGTGCTCTACCAGCTCCTGACCGGGCGCCCCCCCTACGTGGCGAACACCGCGCTCGCGGTCCTCAGCCAGGTCCAGGCGGGCCCGCCACCTCCTCCGCGCAGCCTTCGCCCCGGGCTCTCTCCCGACGTCGAGGCGGTGTGCCTGCGCGCCATGGCCCGCGATCCCGCGGCGCGCTACGCAACCATGGAGGAGTTCGCACGCGACCTCGAGCGCGCGGCCCAAGGAGTGCCCGTGAGTGCGCGGCGCCTCTCGCCGCCCGGGCGGGCCTGGCGCCTCCTGCGCGCCCGGCGCCTCCTCCTTCCGACCGCGGCGCTCCTTGGCCTGGTGGGCCTCGCCGCAGGGGCCTTGGCCTGGAGGGGACTCGCCCCTCCTGCGACCGCGTCGGTCGCTGCCGAAGCCCTTGCCCGCGCCGAGGACCTCGAGGGGCGACTCCTAGCGGCCTGCCGCCGCGGCGACCCGAGTCTCCTCCCCCGGCGTGAAGAGCTGCGCGCAGGCACGGAGGCCCTCTCCCGGTTGGCTCGAGAAGGCCCGGTCGGTTCTCGAAGGGAGGCCCACGAGCGCAGGCGACGCCTGCTCGCCCTCGAGCGCGTCCTCGGCGGCGGCGGACGCGGCGACGGCGAAGCCGCCGGCGCTCCGCTCAGGGCGGCCGCCGGATCCTTGGAGAGGGCGCTGCGCGGGGACGCTCGGGCCGGCTTGGGCGCGCTGCGCCCGCACCTGCGCAAGCCGGAGCCCCTGGTTTCCGCGGCCTGGGGCGTGTGCTGGTCTCGGGCGCTGGAAGATCCCGAGGCCGGACCGTCCGAGGCGGAGCGCTGCCTGGAGGAGGCTCGTTGGCTCGCTGGACGCAGTCCCGAGGCGGGGAAGGCGCTCCGGGCCGCCGCGGCCAGAGTCCTTCGGCGCTGCTGCTCGGCGGCCCTGCAGGAAGAAGGGCCTCGCGCCCTGAACGGGCTCCCGGAGCAGGCGGCGCGGCTGCGGGGCGATCTGCGCGCCTTTTTCGGCTCCGAGGCCCCGGAGGCCTGGGCGGGCGTCCGCAGGGAGGTCCTTCGCTCCGGGCGAGCGGAGTGGGTGGCGGCCCTCGAGGCCACGGCGCCGCCGGCGGGCGGCGCCGTGGACTCCGAGCGCCTCGAGGCCGTCGCTTCCTCCCTTGGCACCCTGCTCCGCTCCGCACCGCGGATCCCCCTGCCCGAGTCCGTCGCGGGGGCGTTGGAGGAACGGTTTCGCGCGGGGCTTCGTCGCCTGGAGGCGACGCCGGCCGGGGGCGAGGAGTGGCTGGCGTGCGGGGACTGGCTGTGCGAATTCGAGAGCGCCTGCCGCTACGGTTTCGGTTGGCGGGCTCCGGCCCTGCCGGCCTACACCGCCTTCCTCCGCCGGCGCATGGCCCTGGGCAGCGGCCCCAGGCCCCGGACCGAGCTGGTGGCGGCCGTCGGCCGCCACGGGGTCTACTTCCGCGAGGGGAAGCTCTACAGAGAAGGTCTCGTCGAGTCCCGCCTGGCCACCGCCCGTCCTCCGGTCTATCTACCGAGCGACAGCCGCGCCCTGCGTTGGATGGAATTCGAGCGGACCCTGCACGTCCTCGGGAAACGGGCCATGCGGCCCCTCGGTCGTGAGCGGCTGCGGCCCCTGGCGGAGCGCATCCTCGCCGAGCGCGACGGCGACCTTGCCCCCTGCTACGTCTCCCGCGTCCGCCACATGTACTGCTACGTCCTGCGCAAGTCGCTCGAGGCCGCCGGAGCCGCGGCCTCGCGCTCGAAGGACCTGACCCTCCTGGCCCGAGAGGCCCGTCGCCTCCTTCGGGAAGGCGCGGTGCGGCAGCATTTCGAGGAGGGGGTCCACTCCCTTCTCTACGTCGAGGGGGTGGATCCGGAGGCGGCGAGGGCCGAGGCGGCGGTCGACGAGGCCCTGGTCTCCTTGCGGGCGGAGTACGGGGACCGCGAGGGACGCTCCGTGCCGCTCATCGAGGAGCCCGAGGGGCTGCGCATGTGCTGGTTGCTTGCCGAGGCCGGTCGCCAGTTCGCGAGGGATCGCGCGCGGCGGGAGCGCGGCGAAGCCTTGCTTCGGGAGGCGCTCGCGCTGGAGGGGCCTTGGGGTGCGACGGAGGACACCCACTTTCGCGCCCTCGCGGCCTTGTTGAGGCTCCTGCGGGAGGAGCGGCGCTTGGAGGAGGCCGAGGGGCTCGCCCGCCCCTGGCTGGAGCGCGGACTGACGGTCCGCGCCGTCTCCGGATCGTTGTTCGCTCGCGAGGCGGTGCGCCTGGCCCTCGAGGGGGGGGACCCGGCGGAGGCCCGGCGGCGCCTGGACCAGGCTCTGCTCGCCCACGCGGGCGAGGAGCTGCTGCGCAGCACGCGCGAAGCCGTCGAACGCGCCGAGCAGCGGGCGCGCTGAAGGCGAGCCGGGGTGCGCGCAAGCCGAGCGCGGGCCTTCCCCGCGCCGGAGACCGCCGCTCCTCCTGCGCGCCGTCGTCTCCCGGAGGACCTGCCGCTCCGCCCGCTGCCCCAAGGACTTCCCCGCGCCGGTGCCGGCGGCCTGCCTTCGGGGCGAAGCTCGTTCGTGCAAGGTTCTGACATAGAGCGACTTGGAACAAAACAGGCCACGTGGATCGTTTTTCCTTTGACTCCGCGGGGGTCTTGGGAGAAAACCATCCGCATGGTTGGTTTTTTTCCATGAGCGTCCAAGCACGCAGCATCGCGACCCGAACCCGCCTCCTCGAGGCCACCGTCGCCGCGCTCGTCGAGCGCGGCGCCCACGGCACCAGCCTTGCCGAAGTCTGCCGCAGGGCCGGGGCCTCCAAGGGCGCGTTGCTCCACCACTACCCGCGGCGCGCGGACCTGTTCGCCGCCGCCGCAGACCACCTGTTCGCCCTTCGCCTCGCGGAGCTCGAGGAGGCCCTCGCGCTAGGCGACCTCGCCGACCTCGACGCCCTTCTCGAGCGCTTGTGGGCCATCTACTCGGGGCCGACCCTCGCCGCCTGGCTGGAGCTCGTGGTCGCGGCGCGCACCGATCCGGCGTTGCGGGTCGCGCTCGCGCGGGTCGACGCCGACTTGACCCGGAGGGCCGCCGCCCTCTTCCGGCAGGTCTTCGGCGTCGAAGACCCCGCCCGAGCGACCGCCGGGGCTCGGACCATCATGGCCCTCTTCGACGGCCTCTCCCTGAACCTGGTGCTCGGGCAGGGAGAAGACCACGCGCGGCGCGTCTTGCCCGCCGTTCGCGAACTCCTCGCCCCGTGGCTGGGGAAGAAGGGAAGCAGCCCGTGAACTCGCTGGTCGTTCGCAACGGACGGGTCTTCGACGGTCGCGGCGGTCCCGGTCGGGCCGCCGACGTGCTCGTGCGGGGAGATCGTGTCGAGGCCATCGAGCCCACCGGCGTCCTCTCCCCTCCGCCCGACGCGGAGACCATCGACGCCGCGGGCTGCTGGGTGACGCCCGGCTTCGTCGACCTGCACACGCACTACGACGCCGAGGTGGAGGTGGCTCCCGCCCTCTTCGAGTCCCTGCGCCACGGCGTGACCACCTGCGTCCTGGGGAGCTGCAGCCTGAGCATGGTCCTCGGTCGGCCCGCAGACCTTGCGGATCAATTCTGCCGGGTCGAGGCCATTCCGAGGGACGTGGTCCTTCCCCTGCTGGAACGCGTCAAGGACTGGGAAGGCCCGCGCGAGTACTTCGCTCACCTCGATCGCTTGCCCCTCGGCCCCAACGTCGCCTGCCTGCTCGGGCACTCGACCTTGCGCTCCTCGGTCCTGGGCATGGAACGCAGCCTGACGCGCGGCCTTCGCCCGACCGAGGAGGAGTACCGGCGCATGGAAGCCCTCTTGGACGAGGCCCTCGACGAAGGCTTCCTGGGCATGTCCATCTCCACCCTGCCCTGGGACAAGCTCGACGGGGAGGTGTTCCGCAGTCGCCCCATGCCGTCGGTCTTCGCCCCCTGGAGCGAATACCGGCGCCTCTCGAAGCGCCTCCGCGCGCGCGGGCGCGTGCTCCAAGCGGTGCCGAACATCTCCACCAAGCTCAACGTGATCCTCTTCTACCTGCTCAGCTCCGGAGGGCTGTGGGGCACGCCCCTCAAGACCACGCTCATCAGCATGATGGATGTGCGTTCGGACCGCCTTGCCTTCCGAATTGCGGGCGCGCTGGCTCGATTCTTCAACCGCTTCCTGCGGGCCGACTTCCGCCTCCAAGCCCTGCCCGAGGTCTTCGACCTGTGGGCCGACGGAATGGACATCGTCGTCTTCGAGGAGTTCGAGGCGGGCGCCGCCGCGCTCCACTTCGCGGACCTCGAACGCCGCCACGCTCTCTTGCGCGACCCGGCCTACCGGCGCCGCTTCAAGCGCCAGTGGCGCCGACGCTGGCTTCCCCGCGCCTACCACCGCAACTTCGAGCACTCCGAAGTCATTTCCTGCCCCGATCCGCGCGTGGTCGGAAAGTCCTTCGCGGACATCGGACGCGAACGGGGAGTCGACGCCGTGGACGCCTTCCTCGACCTCGTCCTCGAACACGGCCGGGCGCTGCGCTGGTACACGGTCATGGGGAACGACCGCCCGCGCTGGCTGGAGTGGATCGTACGGCATCCCGACATCCTGATCGGCTTCTCGGACGCGGGCGCGCACCTACGCAACATGGCGCACTACAACTTTCCCCTCCGCCTCTTGCGCCTGGTACGCGATGCCGACGCGGCGGGGCGACCCTGCATGAGCGTCGGTCGCGCCGTACAGCGCCTGACCTCGGAGATCGCCGAGTGGCTCGGCCTCGACGCGGGCGTCCTCGCGCCGGGGCGCCGGGCCGACCTCGTCGTCGTTCGCCCCGAGGCCCTCGACGAGCGCCTCGACGAAGTCCACGAGGAGGCAGTCCCCGAATTCGGCGGTCTCCGGCGCCTGGTGCGCCGCAACGACGAGGCCGTCGAAGCGGTCGTGGTCGGAGGACGCATTGCCGCTCGTCGTGGCGTCCCCGCCGACGAACTCGGCGAGCGGCCCTTCGGCCGACTCCTTCGGGCGGGACGAGGGGATCGCGCTCGCCGCGACGCCGTGCCGCTCCCCCAGGCCGTCGCCTGAGGGGGCCCCCCTCCCTTACGGCGGGGAGGAGGGAAGCCTGCGCCCTCCGGCCTCGTACCGGCGAGGACGGGAGGGCTCGTTCGCCGTCCAGCGACGTCGCGCGGGGTTCAGCGACCGCCGGCGGCGCGCAGGTCGCGTACGCAGGCCGCATCGAAGTCCGTGGGCGGGAGGCGGTCTCCGAGGGAGGCGGGGCGGTGCGTCTCCACCGCGTGGAACATCACGCAGTCGGGGTTTTGGTCGTGCCCGAGGTGCCGCAGGTCTTCGTGCATCGCCTCCATGGGAATGCCCATGTTCACCAGCCCAAGCAGGTGCCCGAGCTCGTGGACGAGGGTCGCCGATTCGACCGCCTCGCTCGGGACCTCCGGGGTGGCGTTGGCCGCGACGGCTTCGGGGAAGAGGGCGATGACGCTCCCCGACACGGCCCAGCCCATGACCCGCTCGGCTTCGACATCCCAGGAACTCCGCCCGGCGAGATAGGCAACGTAGAGGGTGGCCTCGCTCCCCCGGTCCCGGCGCTGCCGGTGCTTGGCCTCGAAGGCGCGCACGTCGGCGAGACTCCACACCTGCCGCCCAGGGTCGGGCAGGAGCTCGTCGAGGACCACGCGCACTCCGCCCGGCTTGTGGCAGCGCTCGGCGAGGCGGCGTTCGAGCAGCGCGAGGGCCGCGGGCGAAGGCTCGTGCCCGACCACCGCATCCACCTCGACCACCAGCGACTCGTAGGGGTTGGCTGCGAGCAGGGCGCGCGCGCGCGCTCCGGGCACGTCGAGGCCGTCCGCGCGCCGTCCATCCCGACAGCCGGAGAGGAAGAGCGAACTCGCCGCGGCGAGCACCAGGCAGACGAGGTGTGGGGAGCTCATGACCGCCCCGTCAGTGCAACTCCAATGCCGCGGCGCGTCAATCGCGTAAGTGGCTTCTGGTTGGTCAATGGAACTGCCGTTTGCGGTCGATACGGTCATTTTGTCGCGACCGGGTGCACGGAAGCGCCACGACGGCAGGTGTGCGCTTTCGGTGCGTCGTCCGCCCCGCGACGAACTGCGTCCCGCCTGCCCTTCGCTGGCCGGCCCCGATCCGCTGAAGTACAAGGGAGCGCGACCCGGAAGGGCGGGAGGGCAGCGTGGCGGCCAGCGTGGACCTGAGCACCCTCGACGAGGCGGCCCTCTACGATCACCTGCGCACGGTGTGGGAGCGCGCACGCGCCGCCGATTCCGAGGCCGCCGCCGACCCCGAGACCGCGTTTCGAGACGAACCGGGGCAGGTGAACCTTCTCGGCGGGCGCGGACTCAAGGACGGTCGCCCGGTGGAGAAGAACACGAACACGGCTTGGGACGACACCCTCTACGTGATCTGGAAGGAGGGGGAACGAAAGCGCGTGCGCGCCTTCGCCTACTCCAGCGAGTACGGGGCGACCGCCAAGCACGACGGCAAGCTCGCCACGGCCCTCCTGGTCTGCGGCTTCCACAAGTACAAGCTTGGTTTTCACAAGAAGAAGAAGACCCACAAGAGCCTGAAGGACGCGGCGAAGTATCCGGGGAAGGACGCCAAGTACCGCGCCCTGAACCCCTTTGCGGGCGTCAAGGTGTGGCGGGACACCGAGCGCAACCTCGAGCGCGACGCCGGGGAGCGCCTCCAGGAGTCCAACAGCACCATCAACGTTCACTACGGCGGCGAGAAGTCCAGCGGACCGAGCAACTGGTCCGC
This sequence comes from Planctomycetota bacterium, assembly GCA_003695705.1. Lineage (GTDB taxonomy): Bacteria > Planctomycetota > J058 > J058 > J058 > J058. The sequence continues at coordinate 13,568 of RFHU01000022.1, read as the reverse complement.
CGGCTGCCAGGTGGTCAAGGGCTGGGCCGACTACAAGGAACTCATTCGCCTCGTCGAATCGGACGCGAGCATCAAGGGGAGCATCGACAACGAACTCGCCGAAAAGCCCGCGAGGGACGGGACTCGGCCCCTGATCTATCTGCTCCTGCCGGGTGCGGAGGTGGCCTCCGGCGCCGGGCCCGGCGACCTGAGCCTCCCCCTCGACCTCGGACACGGCGTCGAGGTCACCGAGGAGAGCATCGCCGGCGCCTACCGGCACACCGAACAGGAAACCCCCCACGGCTTCTTCCCCCTGGGCGAGAACACCACCTGGCACGGCGGCGTGCACCTCTACGGAAAGGAAGGGGACCTCGTTCGGGCCTGCCTCGACGGGGAACTCGTGTGCGCCCGGCTTGGCCCCACGAGCGAGACGGGCGCGGGCGCCTACGGGAGCCGCAACTTCGTCCTCCTCCGCCACGAAATTCCGGGCGCGCTCCTCAACGCCATCCACGCTCGGGGGCAAGCAGGGGAAGGGGAGCCCTTCTCCTCCTCAGGGACCAAGACCTGCTATTCCCTCCTCATGCACCTCGCGGTCCGCCCCCTCGATCCGGGGGACGAGTCCCTCGGGCGCTTCGCCTGGCTGCGGGGCGGCGAACCAACCCACTTCGCCATTCGCGACTACCTCAACTTCCGCGAGGGGGTGGGGACCGAGGCCAAGAAGATTTGCACCCTCGCCCCCGGCGACCGGGTGGAGATCCTCTCCTCGAAGCCGCAGCGGCGTGGCACGTACGACTGGTACCAGGTGCGCGGCGAGGAGGTGGCACGCAAGGAAGGGCGCGGCCGAGAAGGCTGGATCGCCAAGGTCGCAAAGTGCGTGCACCCCCTGGCCGACGGGCTCGACGCCGCCCTGCTCGAACGCCTAGGGTCCGGCGAGGTCGTCCCGGTCGGGCGAGCGGTGAAGGCCGGCGACCCGCTCTGGGAAATCGGTCGCTACTGGGGCGAAGCAGAAGAGGGGCTCGGCCCGCCCCTCGTCCACTGGGGGATCTTCTCGGAGGAGCTCTTGTTTCCCTCCTTCGAGACCGCCGAAGACACCGACCGCGACTTCACCATGGACTGCGAGCGGCTCCTGGAGATGGTCGACCAAGAGTTCTTCGGCCTCGACTCGGTCCTCACCGCCGGCGAGATCCGCGACTTCTACGCCGGGGACCCTGGGGCGAAGCGCCTGCGCACCACGGCCTGCCGCTTCGTCAGCGAGTGGGGGGCCGACGTCGAGGCCGCGGTGAAGGAGCTCGCCGGGCTCAAGGGCTGGCTCAGCTACGGCATGGCCGATCGCATCCGCCCCTACTGCTTCTGGCCCGAAGCCCAGCGGCAGGGCGTCGCCCTTCCCGACCCCTTGCTCTGGCACTACAACCCCATCGCGGTCCTGGAACTGTTCGCTGCGGCGGGAGAAGCGCCCTCCCCCTCGGGGGTGGAGTCTGCTCCCGCAGGCGACGCGGAGGAAGAGGTCAGCGAGGTGCTCGCGGCCGCCCGCCGGCTGCGGGATGGTCGCTTCTCTGGCTGGACCTACGGGTCGGACGCGGAGAAGCAGCAGATCAACTGCGTCCAGTACGTCGGTGCGGTACTCGAAGAGGTAGGCGTCGAAGTCCAGGGCGCCTTGCGGAAGCGACTCTACGTATCCGACATCGGCGCGGACGAACTCCAGGACCTGGTCGAGGCGAAGGACTCCAAGACCAAGGGCGTGCAGCAGGCCCTCGTCGACGCGGGCCTGGGGGAGGTCGTCGACGTCGAAGACGTCGAGCCAGGAGACCTGATCCAGTATTGGTATGGAAAACCTGGTTCTCGCAGAGGCCACGCTTCGGTCATCGACACGGTGGAACGCACCGGCGACAGGATTCGCGTGGAGATCCTCGGCGCGCACAAGTCGGTCGGCGGTGTGGGGCTGCGCTCGCTTACGCTCCGGCCTGCGGGCAACAAGGTCCTCTACCTGGTTCGCTACACGGGCTGAGAGGAACTCTCGAGCGAGCCCCTACGAACGAATGCGGTTTCGAAGCCACGGGCTGCTGCGGCCAGGAGAGTTTCCGCTCCTCGCGGCCACCATCGCAGACTCCGCGGGACGAACCGGGACCTGCGGAGAAGACGCGTGCTGTCGAGTCCCGCCGCCGTCGCGGGGTCGCCGCGTTCCCCTCTACGTCGACCACACGAAGGCGCGCAAGCCGGTCTTGAGCGGGAGCTGCTTGCGGCGGCGGGTCACCGCGCGGACCCCCACCTGCGGGGCGTGCCCGAGGCGGGTCTCCTCGCTGGCGTCCACGAGGTGGACGTCGGGCAGGGTCAAGTCCTCGGGCAAGGCGCGCGGTCCGTGGACGAGGAGGAAGCGCACGTCGAGGGCTTCGCCCGGCGTCGCCTCGGCGACCACGCGGTGCTCGGCGACCTCGCGGGTCTCGAATTCCACCGAAAGGAAGACCTCCACCTCAGGGGCCCGCGGCGCGGAGAGGCGCACCACGAGGAGCTGGTCGGGCGGTGGCAGGGCGCCGTCCTCGGCCAGCCAGCGGAGGGCCTCCTTCTCCATGGAGACCGCCTCGCTCGCCTTCTCGGTGAGCATCCCCTCGTAGCTCGCGCCCTCCCCCTCGAGGGGCTCGCGTCCCACCCCGCGCAGGATCTCCACCTTCCGCCGCGCCGCCATGGCGAAGGTTCGGGTCTGGTCGGAGACCATCGTCCAGGCCGTCTTCTTGGCGCCGCAGCCCGGGCACTCCGGAAGGTCGTCGGCCTCGACTTCGTGCTGGCACTCCTTGCACGTCCACGGCATGTCCGAATGCTAGCCCGCCCTGGAGGCGCGGGCAACGCGAGCGGAGTAGGCTGGCGCCATGGTCGCAGAGGACGTCGGCGGCTTGCCCCAGCCCGGCTCGGTACACGCGGGCTGCCTCCTCGAAGGGCTCCTCGGTCGGGGAGGCATGGGCTCGGTCTACCTCGCCCGCCGGGAAGCCGACGGGCTCCCCGTCGTGGTCAAGTTCCTCGCCCCCGAGCTCGCCCAGCAGCAAGAGCTGCGAGCCCGCTTCCGGCGCGAGTGGGAGTCGCTCCAGCGCCTCCACCCCCCGCATCCCAACGTGGTCCGCGTCCTGGCCGTCCAGTCGGAGGGGCCGTGCCCGTGCATCGTCCTCGAGCGGGTTCCCGGCGAGACCCTCGCCGACTGCCTGGCGCGGGACGGTCCCCTCTCGCCCCGCCGGGTCGCCGAGGTGGGCCTGGGGGTGGCCCGCGGCCTCGCGGCCGTCCACGCCCTGGGCATGGTGCACCGAGACGTGAAGCCGGGAAACATCATGCTCCAGCCCCACGGCGACCCCAAGATCATCGACTTCGGCCTCGCCAAGGACTTGTTCCTCAGCGGCCTCACGGCCCCCGGGCAACTCTTGGGCACCGCGCACACCATGGCTCCCGAGCAGTGGGAGGACGAGGGCGGCGTGGACCCTCGCTCCGACGTCTGGGCCCTGGGAGCGACCCTCTACCAGGCACTCACCGGGGAGCCGGCGTTCGCCGGTTCCAACGTGGACGACATCGCGGACGCCATCCTCGCGGGCGACTACCGCAGGCCCCGAGAAGCTGCTCCCCACACCCCTCCGGCTCTGGCCGAGGCCCTGGAGCAAATGCTGATGGTGGAGCCCGAGCGCCGTTACCCGCGCATGGCCGACGTGGCCGAGGACCTCGAGCGCATCCTCGCCGGCGCGCCGGCCCGGGTGCCTTGCTTCGTCGACCCCCAGGGGCGGCGCTTCCCCCTCCTCGACGGCGAGTGGTTCACCCTGGGCAGCGCCGCGGGCTGCGCGGTCCGCGTTTCCCGGTCCGACGTCGCGCCCAAGCACGCGCAGCTTCGCTGGCAAGGCGGGGGCTTCGTCCTCCGCGACCTGAAGAGCGCCGCTGGGACCTTCGTCGACGGCGAACGCCTCCACTCCGGTCGCGGGCTGGCCCTGCACGACGGGGCCCGCGTTTCCCTCGGCTCCGTCCCCCTTCGCTTCGAGCATCCCTGGGAGCGCGCCGCGCGAGACGGTGCGGCCTGGCTGCGCGACGTCGTCCGACGCACCGAGCCCGACCCCGTCGTCGAGGCCCTTGCGGCCGTTCGAGACGTCCGCGCCGCGCTGTGGTGCCTCGAGCGCCTGCTCCCCGAGCGCCTTCCCAGCCCCGACGACCGCGCCCTCGCCGAGCGTCTGGGGCCGGAGGTTGCCCGTGCGGTCGGCCGGCGGCGCGTGGAGGGCGGCGCGGCGAGGGCCGCGGAGGCCGCGGCGGCCCTCGCCGCCATCACCTCGCAGGGCGACCTCGCCGGACCGGAGGCCTGGCTCTGCTGGTGGCGGCAGGTGCACGGGTCGGCCCCGGAACAGCTCGTCCCCGCGCGTTCCCTGGCGGTGCCCCGCCTGCGGGTCGTGTCCGGGCACGCGCCGCTCGAACTGCCCCTCGAAGGCTCGGTCGTCCTCGTGGGCCGAGACCCCCGCTGCCACCTCCGGCTGCAGCGCTCCGACCTTCCGCGCCTCGCGGCGACCCTTCTCCGCCTCCACCGCCGTTGGGTCGTGGTCGACGAGGCGCGCACAGGCCTTGCCGTCGACGGGCGCCCTGCGCGCGCAGCCCTCGTCGACCCCGGCGCGACCCTCTCCCTTCCGGGGGACCTGCGGCTGCTCTTGGTTCCGCCCCCCGCGCCGCGCGTCCCCTCCGGCGGGCCCCTCGAAGTCGAACCGGAGAGCTTCGACGCCTTGTGCGGCCTCGACCATCCCGCCGTCGCCGCGGCCCTCGTCGCCATGGCCTGCGGCCGCGCTCGCCTCGAAGCCTGGGAAGCGCGGCTGCGCGCGCTGGTCGGCGAGGGCGCGGCGAGCGAGCGCGCCTTGGCCGCGCTGCGGAGCGCTTGGGAGGGCCGTTGCGCCGAGGCTCGGCGCCTTTTGCCACGCCTGCTGGGTGCTCCCCCCGGGTCGGAGCCGCGGCAATGGCAGGCCGCCCTCCAGGCCCGACGCGCCGCGCTCGGTCCGCAGGTCGTCCCTTGGGGGTGGTGCTCCGTGCCGCCATGAGGTGTCATCGGCGCTCCCAGGAGGACCCATGCGCTCGAACCTTGCTTCCCTGCTGTTGACCGTCGTCGGCCTTTGCTGCGGCTGTCCCCTGGAAGAGGCCCGCACCCCGCCACCGCCGCCTCACGCGCCCACCTCGAACGGGGCCCAGCAGCCTGCGGCCGAGAAGACCGTGGCCAAGCCGCCGGCGGACGCGCCGGTCTACCCGGTGCTCTGCGGTTGCCAGGTCCCCGGCGTGGGCAAGTGCGGCAACTACGCTCGGGTCGGCGAGGAGACGCTCCCCGTCGTCGGCCTCGAGGCCCTCGGTTCCATGCCCTTCTGCGGCAAGAAGGGCCTGCACGCCCGCATCGCCGGCGCGGTGGAAGGGGGCGTGCTCCACGCCACGGGCTTCGAGCTCGTCAAGGAGTAGCCCCGCGCCGGCGAACGTGGCCATCCGAGCCGACCCCAATCCCGTGCCCCCTTCTCTTGCGCGGCTCGCGCCGCCTGCCTTCGTCGCCCTCCTCTTCTTCCTTTCGGGCGCGGCGGGCCTCGCCTACGAGGTCCTCTGGTCGCGGCGGCTCGAACTCACGTTCGGGAGCACCAGCCAGTCCATCGGCGTGGTCCTGGCCGCCTACATGGCCGGCCTGGGGCTCGGCGCCTGGGCCCTGGGCCGCGCGGCCGATCGTCCAGGTTCCGCGCTTACGCGCTACGCCGTCTTGGAGGCCGGCATCGGCGTTTGGGGTCTTCTCGCCCCCTGGGTCCTCGACGGCTGCGAGGCCATCTACGTCTCCCTCGCTGGCGCCGGCGGCCTCGCCACGCGCGCGCTGCTCGGTCTGTGCGCTCTTCTGCCGGCCACTTTCCTCATGGGGGGGACGCTCCCCGTCCTCGCCCGCGCGCTCATCGACGACCGCGCGGAGACCCAGCGCGCCGTCGGCGTCCTCTACGGCATCAACACCCTGGGCGCCGTGTGCGGCGCCCTCGCCGCCAGCTTCCTCCTCATCGAAGCGCTGGGGCTCGACGAAGGAAGCCGCTTCGTCGGGGCGGCGAACTTGCTCCTGGCGCTCGCCGCGCTCACCGCCCGAGGCCGGCTTCGCCTTGCCCCGCCGCCCGGGTCGGGACGCGGTCTCCCCGCCCAGGCCCGGGAGCGCCCCCTTCCCCTCGCCTTGCAGCGTCTGGCCCTCGCGGTCACCTGCGGCGTCGGCGCGGTGGCGCTCGCGCTCGAGGTCGCCTGGACTCGGGCCATCTCCCTGGCCGTCGGGACCTCCGGGCACGCCTTCAGCGTGATGCTCGCCGCCACCCTCTCTGGCATCGGCCTCGGCAGCCTCCTCGTCGCGCGACGACCGCGCGACGCCCGCGCCCCGCTGGCGCCACTCGTGGGCGCCCTCCTCCTCCTCGGCGGAGCCAACGTCCTCTTCCTCCTCTGCTTCGACCGCTTGCCCGCCCTCTTCTTCGCCCTCGCACAGCCGCGCTTCCTCTACTACGAGCAACTCCTCCTCGTCGGCTTCGGGGTCTGCGCGGTCCTCCTCCTCCCCGCCACGGTGGCCATGGGGCTCGCCTTCCCCCTCGCGGCCCAGCTCGGCACCTCCGCCGCGGCGAGCGCGGGACGCAGCGTGGGACGGATCTACCTGGCGAACACCGTGGGGGCCATTGCCGGCTCCTTCCTGGGGAGCTTCCTCCTCCTCCCCTGGATCGGAAGCGAAGGGATCCTGCGCCTGGGGATCGCCCTGCTTGCCCTGGGCGCGGTCGGCGCGGCACGGGTCGCCCGCGCCCACGGTCGTTGGGGACTCCGACGGGCGCGTCTTGCGGCCGCGCTCGGGGGCCTCCTGGGCTTGGCCGCGCTCCCGGCGGTGACCCCGCCCTGGAACCCGCGCCGCCTCGACCTCGATCCCTGGCGCGCGCGGGTCGCTGGCCCTCCCACGGCGCCGGGCGAGTTCCGCCGCGCCTTGACGCGAGGAGGCACCGCCCAACTCTACGCGCGAGAAGGACGCAACGCCTTCGTCACCATCCGCGCGAATTCCCAGGGGATCTCGCTCACCCTCTCGGGCAAGGCCGACGCCAGCAACATGGGGGACATGGGGACGCAGCTCCTCTGCGGCCTGCTCCCCTTCTTGGCGCAGCCCGGCGCGCGCACGGTCTTGGTCGTGGGTGCGGGCAGCGGCGTCTCCGCGCGCGTTGCGGCCGAGGTTCCATCGGTGCGGCGCCTGGACCTCGTCGAGATCGAGGAGGCCATCGTGGAGGCCTCGGGGCGCTACTTCCGCGCCGAGAACCACGGCGTGTTTTCGCGAGAGAACGTGCGCGTGATCTACGAAGACGCCCGCACCCACATCCTCACCGCCCGCGGGCGCTACGACGTGATCATCTCCGAGCCCACCAACCCCTTCATTTCGGGGGTCGCCAACCTATTCACACGGGAGCACTACCGAAACGTCCTCGATCGCCTCGCCCCGGATGGCGTCCACCTGCAGTGGATCCAGACCTACGACAGCGACGACTGGATGCTCCGGGCCATGGCGCGCACCTTCTGCGAGGTCTTCCCCCACGTGGACCTGTGGTGGGCGAGCCCCGGCGACCTGCTCCTCCTCGGCGCCCGAGGACCCCTCCGCTATTCCCTGGAGGCTCCCGAGCACCTCGTCGCCTCCTGCGCGGGCCTGGAGGCGGACCTCGAACGCTACCTGCAGGTGCGGCGTCCCACCGACCTGTGGGCCCGCTTCCTCCTCCACGAAGACGAGCTGCGCCCGCTCGTCGCCGACGCCGCGATCCTCAGCGATCGCTTCCCCCTCCTCGAAGGGCACGCCGCCCGCGCGCGCTACGTGAGCGCCATCGGCTACACCTTCTTGCGCGATCTCTACCGCCTACGCCTCGCACGAAGCAGCTTCTGGCCCCGCGGGCTCGCGGGCGCACCGAGGGACGACGACGCCCTTCGCATCGCCGCCGTCCGCGCCGGCTGGGCCCAGGGCCCCGACGCGCTGGCCGTGCTCGAAGGCATCGACCATCCCGAGGCCGTCTGGTTGCGGACGCTCGCGCGGGACCCGGAGGCCGCGGGCGAAGCCACCCTGCGCGCCGCGCTCGAGCGATACGGGGAGGATCCCCTGCTGCTCCGTGGCCTGGCCCTCGCCGCAGAACGACGCGGCGGTGCGCGGGCAGCGGCTCCGTGGCTGGCGCGCCTCGAGGCCATCGGCGCGGACGAAGACCCCGAAGTCCACCGCCTGCGCGCCCTCCTGGCCGTTCGGACGCGCGGCCGTGCGGGCGCTGCGACGGCCGCCGCGGAGGTCGCCGCGGGCCTGCGCCTCCTCGGACCGAGCGACCGCGAAGCCGCCCTGCGCGGAAAGCTTCTCTGGGTCCTCCCCGCTGCCCCTTCCCCCGAGGCGGTGGAACTCCTCGAAGGGCTGTTGGCCGACCGACCCTGGGACTTGCAGGCGTCCCTCGCCCTGGTGGACCTGCAGCTCGCCGCGGGTCGGCCGGCGCCTGCCCTCGAGCGCCTCGAGGCTCTGCTGGCCAGCGACTTTCGCTACGAGCGTGCGGTGCGGGAGCGCTACCTCGAGGCGCTCTCCCAGCTCGGTCGCCGCGACCTGCCGCAGGAGGTCCGCCGCTTCCTGGATGACTTCCCGCGGAGCACCCGAGACCCCAGGATCCAGGAGCTCGTCCGCGCCGCGCGGGCCGTGGCGCGCGAAGCCCGCTGAGCGGATGGTCCAAGGCCGGGGGGCCGGGCGGGCCCTCCGCGGCGGCGGTCGCTCCCACGGCGGAGGGGACGCGCCGGCCTGCGCACGGGTCCTCCTTAGGCCGTGCTGGACTCCGCCCCCTCTTCGTTGGCCTCGCCCGGCGCGGGGCCGCGCAGCCACGTCCAGAGCGCGCCCGCAAAGAGGCCGAGGAAGAGACAAAGGGCGCCCCCCGTCGCTCGCAAGAGCCCCGTCGCCACTCCCTCCGGCCGGCGGTTGGCGTCGACGACGACGAGCGAATCGAGGTCGGCTCCCGGCCAGAGGGCCGCGAGGCGGGCGCGCTCGTCGTCGCTCCAGCGGACGGTCTCGGTAACCACCAGCCCCTCGAGCCCTCCCAGGCGTCGGTCCTCGGTGGGGATTTGCCCGTAGCGCTCGTAGTCCCAGTGGCGCACGAGCACGCGGAAGGGCCCGAGAGCGGACCGCTCGCCCCGCGCGTAGGGGTGCTCGAGCGACACCGCGGGCACGTCCACGCGCACGACGCGGGTGCGCGCGGTGGGTTCCCCGGCCTCCCGCAGGTGCACCACCCGCGCCGCGCGGAAGGCCTCGACGAGGGGCCCGAGGCGGAGCAGCCGCCCCGGCGGGGCGGCGCCCGCTTCGAGCCGCGCGAGTTCGGCGGGCAGCGGCTTGCGAGGGGCGTCCCAGCTCAGCCGCGCGGCGTCGACCCCGCTGTAGCAGAGGCCGAGGCCGACGAACACCAAGGCCACACGCGCCCACGCTGCGAGGGTTTCGCCGACTTCTCCCTTGGCCACGGAGCACCTCCCGTGCGAGGAACTCCAGTTTCGCCCCCGGCGCGCGCCCGAGAAAGCCCGCGGGCGGTCGTCATTCGCGCCCTCGACCTGTCGCCGAGTCGAGGGCACCGACCATGCCGGGGCTCTCGAGGGGCAGCTCCTCGCCGCTGCCGCGAGGCGCCTCGTCCTCCTCCGCGACCTCCTCGTCTGCGCCCAGCGGCGCCAGGATCGCGGCCAGGAGTTCGTCGTCCAGGCTGCGCAGGGCCTCGACGACGGCGACTTCGGTGGCCAGCCGCTCGCGGAGCCGCGTCCCGCGCACCAGCCGCAGCGCCTCGCGATACACGAGCTGCTCCTGCTCGAAGAGTTGGCGGCGGTTGTCGCTCACCCGCCAGCCTTCGGCGAGGTGGTAGGAGTCGTCCTCGTCTTTCTCCCAGAACTTGAGCCGCGCCCAGCCCTTCTTCTTCCGCGGCGGGCGCGCCCGCGGCGCCAAGGCGTCCGCCGAGACCCGGCCCGAGGCTTCGAGGCCTCTGAGCCGCGCCTGCGCGTCGAGGAGCCAGCGGCGCACGCTCCCCCGCAGCGCCTCGGCGCCGCGGCCGGGGAGCCCGCCGGCTCGTTCGTAGCGCTGGCGCAGCGCCAAGGTCTGCCCGGGGAGGGCTTCCCAGGGACCGACATCGCGCAGCACGCCATCGACCAGCGCGCCGAGGGCCTCGGGGCGCTCGCCCCAGCGCCGCAGCCTCCCGAGCAGGGTTTCGTCGGCGATGGCCTGCTGGAGGTAGAGGTAGTCCCGCTTGTCGGCGAAGCGCTGCGCCACGCGCACGATGGCCTCGTCGAGCGCGCCCTCGGGGTCGAGGAGCTGCTGGGTGCGGTGGATCTCCTCGTGGAGGGCGAGGATCCGCTCGGCGTTCTTCTGCACCACGCGCTGGAAGTTCTCGCCCGCCAGGCGGTGCGGCACGGAGAGGAAGTTGCTGTGGGTGAGGGGGAAGCGGACGTTTTCGTAGGCGAGCGCCTCGCGGAGCTCTTCCAGGGTCAGGCCCGCGAGGACCTCGGGGGTCAGGCGGCGCCTGCTCTCCACCGGATCGCGCATGCTGCCGAGCGCTTCGCTCACCGTGTGCGGCCCGAGTTCTAGGTACATTTGCTCGAAGAGGGCCTCGAGCGCCCGGCGTCCCCCGCCGGCGGCGAGGAGCTCTGCGGCACGGTCCAGGGTACGCCCGACGATTTCCTCGTAGCGTGCTCGCGCGAAGGGGAACTCCAGGTCTACGTAGTGCAGACCGCGCAGTTCGGTGGGGTCGACGGCGCGCAAAGCGGCCGCGTCGAGCGGGCGGCCGTCTCGCGGAAAGCGGATCGGCGACCCCGCCACCGAAATTAGCTCCCCGGCCATGCGTTCGTAGGCGCCGGCGAGGTCCTCGCGCAGCCGAGAGAGCTCGGCGCGAAGTTCCTCCGCCCGCGTGCTGTCGAGGTCTTCGGCGTCGCGCGCCACGGTGAGCAGGTGCTCGACCGCCGCGCGAAGCTCGTCGTTCATCTTGCGCTGGTCGTTCCAGCGGGAGACCGGCTCCTCGATCTTGCCGGCCGCAAAGAGGACGCCGCCGAGCTCTCCGATGGCCCACAAGGCTTCTCCCACGGTGAGCGCACCGGCGGCGATGCGCGAGCCGGGGATGGGCGCGGCGGCCGCCGCGGCCTTGGCGGCCGCGGTGCGGCGTACCCGGCGCAGGATGAGTCGCCCGGCCAGCCCGGCGAGTCGCTTCAGACCGGGGAAGGCGAAGCGGCGGACGGCGAAGCCTCGCACGAGGGCGCGCACGGGTGGCCCTGCGACCGCGAAGGACCCCAGGGTGATGGCGAGCTCGTCCCAGCCCGTCCACTCGCCCTTGCGCACGCTCACGTCGAGTTGCGAGAGGTCCCCCTTGATCACCTGGCTGAGCGTGGCGCCGCCGAAGTCGACCCGCACCGCGTGCGGGAGGGTCAGCGCCACCGCCAGGACCAGGTTCGAGCGCAGCGCGCCCACGGCGCGGGAGCTGATCCTTCCTACGGTTCCTGCCGGGGCCACGCGGCCGAGCCCGGCGCGCTGCGCCGCCTTGGCCGCGGTGTTCCAGGCGCCGTCGCCGGCGCGCAGGGCCAGGTTGAAGGCCGCGATCCCGCTGTAGAACTCGGGGGTGTTCACCATGTGCGCCACGTCGCCGGGCTTGTCGGGATCCCCCTCGTCGATGCCCCGCGCCAGTTCGCTCGCCAAGATCGCGCCCGCGAACACCGGAGATGCCACGAGGTCGACTGCGTCGGCGGCCCCGCGGCGGTAGCGGGCCGCGTTGCGTTCCAGATGCTCGCGCACGCGCCGGGGCAAGACGACGAAGCGGTGGGTGCGCACTCCGGAGGCACTCGGTTCGGCTTCGGCCCGCAGGACTTCGCCCGGAACGCCCGGAGGAAGGGGGAGTCCCTCCTGGGCCGTGGCGCCTGTGGGCGAGAGGAGAGCGAGGGGAAGGAAGAAGGCGGCGGCGGATCTGCGCATGGTGGTCTCCCCAGAGGGCGTTCTGCATCCCTGGCTTGGTGCGCGCGGGCCCGGGGTTTCGCGCGCCTTGGGTCGGGAAACACCGGCCGCCGGATCCGCAAGAAGGGAGCGGAGGAACCGATTGCGCGGTGCGGCCCCGGGCTGGCGCGGTACCGCGGCATCCGGCTCCGGGGGCAGGACGCGTCCGCTCAGAGGGTCGCGATGCGTGCCCCTCCTTCGGGCCAGACGCGGGCCAGGAAGCGGCGAAGGTCCTCGGGGAGGGGGCAGTCGATTTCGATGCGTTCTCCGCTCCGGGGATGCTCGAAGGCCACCCGACGCGCATGGAGGAAGATCCTCTCCAGGCCGAGGGCCCGGTTGGCGGCGTTGATGCGGCTCTTGCCGTAGCGACGGTCGCCGATGACTTGATGGGCGAGGTGGGCGAGGTGGCGGCGGATTTGGTGCCGCCGGCCGCTGCGCAGGCGAGCGCGGAGGAGCGACGAGCGGTGGAATTCGGCCACCTTCTCGAACTCGGTTCGGGCAGGCTTTCCCCCCAGGGGGCGTCGGCTCTCGAAGCGCTGGGGAGTCGAGCCGCGGCAGAGGACGAGGTACTCCTTGAGTGCGGTGCTCCTGCCAAGGCGCTCGTGCAGGTCCCGAGCTCCTTCGCTGGTCCACGCGAAGAGCACCACGCCCGAGGTGCCTCGGTCGACGCGATGCACGGGATAGACCCAGCGGCCCTCCTGGTCGCGGACGCGGGTCATGAGCACGTCGCGGTCGGGCGCCTCGCTCGAGCGGTGGACGAGGAGGCCGGGCGGCTTCGCCACGCCCACGAGGTCCTCGTCGCGGTAGAGGACCGGGATCGGCTCAGTCTTCGTCACTCGCGCCGGGGTCGCTGTCCGCGTCGGGCAACGCGCCCTCGTCTCGGCGGCGACCGAGTTCGAGGAGCACGCCGGTGAGGGTCTTGCCCTCCATGCTCATCTCTCCGGCTTCCACCTTGGTGACGAAGCTGTACGTACCCCGAGCGAGGGCGAGCATGCCGTCGATGGCGTCGACGTCCTTCGCCGTGCCGAATTCGGCGAAGACGGGGCGTCCCTCGTAGACCACGAGGGTTCCGCTGCCTTCGTCCTCGTCGGGGAAGACCCTCAGTGTGCCGGTCTTCTCGTTGAACTCGATCTGCTGGAGTACCTCGGCCAGGGAGACCTTTTCCAATCGGCCCTGCATGGCCTCGTTGCTCTTGGACTGCAGGCGGAAGGGCTTGGTGGTGGCGGCGTCCAGGGCCCGCTGCTCGCGGGTGGGGCGCACCGAGATCATGTAGGGACCGATGGCCACCAGGTCTCCGGGGCGGAGCGGGCTGCTGCGCACCCGCTCGCCGTTCACCGTGGTCCCGTAGGTGGAACGATCCTCGATGCTGAGCTCGTTCCCCAGCGCGCGCACCTCGGCGTGAACGCGGGACACGCTCTCGTGGGGGAGGACCAGGTCGCACTCCCGGCTGCGCCCGAGGCGAACCACGGGCTTGTGCCCCACGGGGATGGGCGGGAAGGGATCGCACTGCAACCAAGCGAGGGCCTTGACCGGGCCGCGCGGGGTCTTGGCGACGGGGGGTTGGACGGGCCGCGACGGACTCCCCGCGGGGGGCGCGTTCCACTTGGCGGTTTTGTCG
>RFHU01000284.1 GCA_003695705.1 Planctomycetota bacterium | reverse complement strand
GGATGAACCCGCCCGTCGCCACCGCCCTCGCGCACACGAGCGGGGAGGTGTCTCGGGCTCCCGCGCCCGCGGAGTCTGCGCCCGTGGAGTCTGCGCCTGCGGAGTCTGCGCCTGCGCCCCGGGCCCCGGGCGTACGCCGTGATCCGAGCGAGCACGAACTCGAACCCTACGACTACGGGCGCCCTCCCGAGCCGCCGCCGCCGCTGGAAGCGCCGCGGGCCTCGCCCGAGCCCGAGGAACTCGACCTCGCCTTCGAGGAAGCATCGGCCCCCCTGGCTCCTCCTGCCTCCGCGAACGGGAGCGCGGTCGAGCGCTTTCGCGACCCCTTCGACCTCGACGCCCCCGACCCCCTCTCCGAGGAGGAGGATCCCTTCGCCGAAGTCGCTGCGCCGTCCGCTTCCTCCGGCGACGGCCTCCCCGAGCCGGAGAGCTTCGAGGCCACGGGGTCCCTGTCCTCCTCGGGGAGCGACATCCTGGACCTCGACACGCCGCATACGGCTTCATCGAAGGGGCTCTCCCCGGGCGGCAACGGACGCGGCGAGCCCGACCTTTCCGACCTCGCCGACCTCGACGTGCTCGACGAGAGCGCGCTCGACCTCGAGGCGCCGGCCGCTCCGCGGCGGCGCTCGGAGCGGCGCGACGCACCCTCCTTCGTCGCCTCGAAGGGCGACCTCGACCTGCTCCACGACAGCCAGCAGGGAGCTCCCAGCGACGCAGACCTCGACGACGTCTTGCGCCTCTTCGGACCGGAAGACGAGCAGCCCCTCGATGACTTGGTCGGCCTCGAGCCGAAGGCCCAACGGCCTGCGCGCGATCCCTTCGACGACGACTTGAGCGACATCCTCGAACCGCTGAACCCCAGCGAGGCCATGGAGATCATCAAGAGCCAGCGCGCACGCGACTCCGGCGGGGGGCGGGTCGAGAGCGAGGACGACAGCCTCTTTGGAGCGCCGGCGCCGCGGCGACGGAGCGCGGCGCGCAAGAAGACCCGCGGCGTACCCTTCTCGGCTTCGGACGAGGACCTCGGAGTCGTCGACGAGCCCGCGCGCAAGCCCGCGAGGCCTCGCTCGTCCAAGTCGGCCCGCAAGCGAACCGACCCCTTCGCGCGCGCCCGGCGCCAGCTCGAAGAAGAGGACCGGGCCCCCGCGGCCCGCAACGGGCGGAGCAAGCAGCGCTCGAGCCGCCGCAGCGCGCGACGCAGCGGGCGCGCCGCGCCGGTGGGCGAGGGCGACCACGGACTGGTGCTCTCGCGAATCTCCGACCCCGACAAGAAGGAAAAAGCGGCCGAGCTCATCGCTGAGATCAAGGGTTGCTCCCTCGAAGCCGCCCACCGCTTGACCGACCGCACCATCATTCCGGTGCTCAAGGGGGTCTCCCGCGAGGTGGCCGAATTCCACCTCGACAAGTTCAAGCGCTACAAGATCGCGGGCCGGGTGACCACGCGCCAGCGCAGCTGACCCATGTCCATGTGCCCGTACTGCGGCGAAGACGTCCCCGACGACTCGACCTCCTGCTGGAAGTGCGGCACCGAACTCTCCGGAGACGCCGACGAGGCCGAGGGCGACGAGGGGATCGTCTCTCCGCGGGAGCCGACGGCTCGGGAGCGGCAAGAGGCGGTGTGCCCCCATTGCGGGGCGGTCGTCTCCGCGCGGGCGCTGCGGTGCAACGAGTGCGGACGACCCTTCGGGGCCCCCCGCCGCGCTCGAGGCTGGCTCCCCGCGGTCTACGTGGCCTTCGGCGTCGTGGTGGCCGCCGTGGTCCTCGGCCTCGGTTGGGCGGTCTGGAGCCGGGGGGGCGAGGCCCCCGACCCCGGCCGCGATCGGCCGATCCGCTTCGACTACGCCACCCTCGCGCGGATCTACCTCGACTCGCCCAAGGCGAGCAAGCTGCGGGAGCTGTGGCGCGAACGCCACGAGGGCAAGTTCGTCGAATGGGAGATGGTCATCCTCGACGTCGCCGACGACGGGACGCTCCTGCTGGCCCGCTCCTCGAGCGCGGCCGCTCCGGAAGTGCGCCTGACCCTCAAGCGCCCCGAGGACCGCGAAGCCCTCGGGCTGGTTCCCGAGAAGCGGATCCGCTTCAGCGCGGCCCTACGCAGCTACGAGGGGCAGTCCTTCCTGCTCGACCGCGGCCTCATCCTCGAGCGTTGAAGCGGGGGGCGAGGAGCCGTTCCGGCCGCCGTCCAGCCAGGCCGCGCACCCCTCGCTCAGCCAGCTCGCGACGAGGAGCGGCAAGAGGAGGAACACCAGCGGGAACACGCCGAAGGGACCCAGCACCGCCATCGTGAGGGCCGTGAGCAGGCACACGCCCAGGGCCGCCACTTCCAGGCCGAAGGCCGTCGCCTCCAAGAGTCCGCGGGCAGCCTCTCGCCAAGCGGGGGTCCGCTCGAGGGTTCGGTCTCCCCGCGCCGCGGGCTGCGCCCGCAGGGGAGCGTGCGCGCGGCGCACCGGGGCCTTCCCGGCGGGAGAGCGAGTGCGCCGGGCCGTCCGCCTCGCCGGGAGGAGCGCCGCACCTCCACTGCCTTCACCGTTCATCTCCGACCTCCTCATCGTTCCTTCCCTGCCGAGGGGAACGCACACTCCTTGCCACGCTCCGCGGGATCCGCAGGAGGGCTCCGGCCTTGCGGGGCCGGGCTTTGGAGCTGCGGCGATCCGCCGCGACGCGCGCGGGCGGTCCCGGGTGGGTCCGAGCGACCCACGGTGGGTCGCTTTGCCCCGCTTCCCCCTCCGGGCGGCCGGCGCCCGGCCTTGTTCCCCGGGGGAGTTCTCTGGCAGGATGGCCCTCCGTGACGACCGACGCAGCGCCCGGCCGATCCCGCCGACTCCTGGGGGGCTTCCTTCTCCTCGCCTTCGCCTCGTGCGTGGGGGCCTGTGCCCTCTTTTGGGGGCCCAGCGAAGAGGAACTGGGCCGGATCCGAGAGGTGGTCCGTCGCGACGACGCGCTCGTCCTCGACGTGCGCAGCGAGGAGGAATACCGCGGCGGGCATCTTGCCGGCGCCAAGAACGTGCCGGTGGGGGAATTGGCCGAGCGCCTCGACGTCCTGGGGCCGAAGGACCGGCCGCTCGTCGTCTACTGAACGGTTGGCGTGCGCAGCTCGCGGGCCGCGAGCATCCTCAGGGACGCAGGGTTCACCCAGGTCTACGACCTCGGCGGCATGGGCAACGGAGCCGCGGTGGGGCTCTCCGTGGAGGGGCCTCCGGGCGACACGCCCGGCGACTGAGCGCCTGCGGCGCGGCGCAGGGCAGGAATCACGGGGAGACGCCGCGCGCTCGAACTGCACTTCGCCCCCCGTCGCCGGCAACATCGCGTCGAGGACCTGGGCCGACTCCGTCGTCCGTTCCACCTACCTCGCGGCTTGGCTGCCCGCCGTCTACGGGGCGAGCACGGGACCGATGGTCCTCCTCTCGCGGGCCTTGCGGCCCTTGGTGGCGCGGGGTTCGCGCTCGATCAACGCGGGGTTGGCCGTCGCCAGCGCAGCCGTTGCGCTGGGCGGGCGCGCCTTCGGCAATTGGCCGGGCGTTCCCTTCGCCCTCTCCCTGTGGCTGGCCGCCCTCGCGACCTTGCTGGGGGTGATCTCCTGGAATTCGGTGGGCGACGCCTTCGACGTGCGGAGCTTCAAGCACCGGGTCCAGTGGGTGGGCGCGACCGGGACCGTGGGAGCGACCACGGTCGAGCGACCACGGTCGGGGACTCCCTCCCCTTGCTCCTCGAACTGGGGGAGCTGGCCCTGGCGGCGCGCTGGTGGCGGCCTGTCTGGGGAGCGCGGTCTTCGTCGAGGTCTTCCTTCGCCTCGAGCGTGAGCGCCCGCGACCTGCGCCCTGGGGAACCTCGCGCTCGCCCGGGTCCCGGGTCTCCGGAGCGGCGCCGCGCTGCGCCTGCTGGCGAACGTCAGCGACGACAGCATCTACGACCTCGGGCGCGAGGTCGCCGCGGGCCTGTGCGCCCTCCGGCCGCTCGCCACCGTGCGCATCGCGCGCAGCCACCGGGCGACCCTCGAGGAGGCCGTGAGCGTCCGCCGCCGCTCGGGAGGGCCTGTTGCTCTGCATGGACGCCGCGACCTTCGAGCCGGTCACGAGCGACCTGTCCGAGGCGCTGCGCTGCATCGTGCGAAAGCTGCTCGGTTGCCTGCGCTCGCGCCGACCCGCGCCGGAGGAAGCGGCGTAGACTCCCCGCATGCCCCCTCCGGCCCCCGAGTCTGCCCCCGCGTCCGGCCGTGCCGCCGTGCGCATTGGCATCAGCGCTTGCCTCCTCGGGCAACGCGTTCGCTACGACGGCGGACACAAGCGCCAGGACTCCCTGGTCGAGACCGTGGGGCGCCACGTGGAGTGGGTGCCCGTGTGCCCCGAGGTCGAACTCGGCCTGGGAACGCCCCGGCCCACCCTTCGCCTCGAAGGCCCTCCGGGCGACCTCCGGCTGGTGATGCCCTCGCGCGGGGAAGACCTCACGCGGCGCATGCGCCGCTGGGCGAAGGCCCGCGTCCGCGCGCTCGGGCGGGAAGAGTTGGCGGGCTTCGTCCTCAAGAAGGGCTCGCCGAGCTGCGGGGTGGCGCGTCTGCCGGTCTACGGCGAGTCCGGACGGCGAACGCGCCGCGACGGCGTCGGCTTCTTCGCCGCGGCGTTGCTCGAAGCCTTCCCCGACCTCCCCGTCGAGGAGGAGCACAGACTCTGCGATCCGGCCCTGCGCGAGTCCTTCTTCGTGCGCGTCTTCGCGACGCAGCGCTTGCGGGGCCTCTTCCGCCCGCGCTGGCGTCTCGAGGAACTGGAAGCCTTCCACGAACGCGAGAAGCTGCTGCTCCTCGCCCACGACCCGGCCGGTCGGAGGTCCCTCGGCCAGCTCGTCGCTCGCGGTACGGAACTCCCGCGCGCGGAGCTTGCCGCGCGCTACCGAAAAGGCTTCGCGCAGGCGCTCGCGCGCCGGGCGACCGTCGCCAAGCACGCGAAGGTGCTCCGGCGCTGCCTGGGCTACTTCGAGCGCCGGCTCGACGCGGGGGAGCGTGCGGAGCTCTCGGCCTGCATCGCCGACTACCGGCGGCGGCTCGTACCCCTCGTGGTGCCGGTCACCCGGATCAAGCACTGCGCGCGGCGCTTCGCGCTGGACTCCCTCCTCGCCCAGAGCTACCTCGATCCGCATCCGCAGGAGCTCATGCTCCGCAACCACGCCTGAGGCTCGTCGCGGCCACCGGCCTTGCGTCGGGGAGCGCGCGCCGGTCATCGTGTCCTCTCGGCGGGGCGGCGAAGCCCGGATCGGGGGAGCGGCGAGTGGACCTGCGCGGGTGGGGCGTCGGGAGCGAGGTGAACGGCCTGGTCGTCGAAAGCCGCCTGGGGGCGGGCGCCATGGGCGTGGTCCTCGGGGCCCGCGACCCCGAGACCGGCGCCCGCTACGCGGTGAAGGTCCTCCCCCGAGGGGCCAGCGAGGAGCAGCGGAGGCGCTTCTTGCGGGAGGGGCGCGCCCAGGCCGCCGCCGACGGGCACCCGCACGTCCTGCGCGTGCGCAGCGCAGGGGAGGCCCGCGGCTGCCTCTACCTCGTCGTGGACCTCGCGCCGGGCGGCAACCTGGCCGACCGCTTGCGCGCGGGGCCTTTGCCGGTGGCGGCGGCGGCGGAGCTCGTCGCCAAACTCGCGCGGGGCGTCGCCCACGTGCACGCGCGAGGCGTGCTCCATCGCGACATCAAGGTGGAGAACGTGCTCTTCGATGCCGCCGGCGAGCCCGTGCTCGCCGACTTCGGCGTCGCACGCCTCGCCGGGGACGAGCGCCTCACCCGGACCGGCGCCTTGGTTGGGACCCCCGCGGCGATGGCGCCCGAGCAAATCGATCGCGGCGCAGGAGACATCGACGAGCGCGTCGACGTCTACGGCCTCGGGGTCCTCCTCTACCGTTGCCTTACCGGGCGCCTCCCCTTCGAGGGGACCGGCGCGGCGCTGCTCAAGCAAGTCCTCACCGAGGCGCCGCCGGCGCCGAGCAGCCTGCGCCCCGAGGTCCCGCGCGCGCTCGAGGCCGTTTGCCTGCGCGCCCTGGCCAAGGCCCCCGAGAAGCGTCCCCCGAGCGCGGCGGCGCTGGCGGAAGAGCTCGAGGCGGCCCTCCGCGGGGCTCCCGCCGCAGGGACGGAGCGACGCCCGGTGCGGAGGGTTCGTGCGGCCCTCGGCGTCGGCGCGGCGGTTCTCGTCGCGGGGCTGCTGGCGCTCGCTACCGGACCGCGCTCCCGCAGTACGAGCCCCGCAGACGAGGAGCGGCGGCGCCCGAGCGTTCCCCCGCCCGTCCTCGGGGTGCGCCTCGAAGAGCCTGCGGGGGAGGACGTGTGGCGCGTGGCCCGGACCGTCCTGCGCGGCCGCGGGGTGGGGGGGGCGCTCGCCGTGCGCGTGCAGGCAGAGGGCGCGGCCCCGCTCCGCGTCGAGCTACGGGACGGGCGCTTCGAGTGCGAACTCTCGCTGCGCGAGGGCCCGAACCGAGTCCGCCTCGTCGCGCTGGGCCCGGGCGGTCGCGAAGGGGCGCCCCAGGAGCGCGTCCTGCGTTGCCACCCGGGCCTGGCGCCGGGCGAGCGTGCGGGCGAGGTCGTGAACCTCCGGGACGGATCGGTGCTCGTGCGCATCGAGCCGGGCTCCTTCGTCATGGGCGCGCAGATCGATCCCGGCTCGCCGCCGTCGGAGGACGATCGCGCCGGGGATCCCGAGAATCC
This sequence comes from Planctomycetota bacterium, assembly GCA_003695705.1. Taxonomy (GTDB): domain Bacteria; phylum Planctomycetota; class J058; order J058; family J058; genus J058. The sequence goes on along the minus strand of RFHU01000284.1, from coordinate 3,993 downwards.
TTACTACCGTCCGCACCGGGTGACCCTCACCCGGGCCTACTACCTGGGCAAATTCGAGGTGACCCTCGCGCAGTACCGCCGCTACCTGGAGGCGAAGGGTCTTCCCGACCGCGACCGCTCCTTGCGCGACGGGGAGCGGCGCTTCGAGCCGGGCCCTCGGCATCCGGTGGCCTTCCTCACTTGGGAGGAGGCGCGCGGCTACTGCGCCTGGGCGGGGCTGCGCCTGCCCACCGAGGCCGAGTGGGAGTACGCGGCGCGCGGGCCCGAGGGGAGGACCTGGCCCTGGGGGAACGACTACCCCTTCGGCTCCAAGGAAGGGGTCGGCCGGATGCGACCCGTCGCCAACCTGACCTGGGACTCGACCCTCGCCTTGGTCTACCAGGACGGATTCCGCTTCCTCAGCGAGGTGGGTTCCTTCGGCACGGCCGGGGCCTCGCCCTTCGGCTGCCAGGACATGGCGGGGAACGTGGCCGAGTGGGTGGCCGACACCTACTCCCCTTACCCCGCCGAGCCCCAGGTCGACCCCTGCGTGCAGGAGCCGGGACGACCCCACGTGTTCCGCGGCGGGGCCTTCAGCCGCGGCTTCGAGAACGCGCGCAGCTACTACCGCAACGTCCTCGACGAAGGGCCGGGTGGCCGGGACGAGCGGACCGGCCTGCGCGTCGCCCGCGACGCTCCCTGAGCGCGGTCGGAGCGTTGGCGGGGCCGGAGCGGAGGCGTCTCGGGTAGGAAGCCTCGGGTAGGAAGCCTGGCTACTTGGTGCCGAACATGCGGTCGCCTGCGTCCCCGAGGCCGGGGAGGATGTAGCCCTTCTCGTTGAGGCGCTCGTCGATGGCGGCGGTGTAGATGGGGACGTCCGGGTGGTGCTCGGCGAAGTAGGCAACCCCTTCGGGCGCGGCAAGGAGGCAGAGGAACTTGATGGCCTGGGGCTTGGTCTTCTTGATCCGGTCCACGGCGGCCACGGCGGAATGCCCGGTGGCCAGCATGGGGTCGACGACGAGGAGGGTGCGGTCGCTCACGTCCTCGGGGAGCTTGAAGTAGTACTCGACGGCGACGAGGGTCTCCGGGTCGCGGTAGAGGCCCACGTGGCCGACACGCGCCGAGGGGATGATCTTCAAGATGCCGTCCATGATCCCGTTCCCGGCACGGAGGATGGAGACCACGACGATCTTCTTGCCGTCGATGATCGGCGCGTCCATGGCCTGCAGAGGCGTCTCGATGCGCTGCAGGGTGAGGGGCAGGTCGCGCGTCACCTCGTAGGCCATGAGCATGCTGATCTCGCCGAGGAGGGTGCGGAATTCGCCCGTGGACGTCTCCTTGCGCCGCATGAGGGTGAGCTTGTGCTGGATCAGGGGGTGGTCGATGACCGTCGCGGGCATGCGGGTCTCCTTAGAACACGGTCCCGTCGCTGATGATGGTCAGGGGAGGGCGGCCGTCGGGCCGTCGCTCGTGCGCGATCGCGCGCCCCGCCGCCCAGGTCCCGCCCTCGAGGACCCGCGCCAGCGGAAACTCCTCGGGGGCGACACCGAGGCGTTCGCGCACCACCGGCGCAAGGCGGTCGACGAGGGCGACGGCCAGGGCCCGCCAGGCGACGACGATGGGCGCGGCGGGAAGGTGCGCGCGTTCGAGGGCGCCGGGATCGCGGGGCACGAGCACGCCGGCGTCGAGGAGCAGCCCTGCGTTGCGGTATTCGGCCAGGGCGGTGAGTTCGTCGGCGCCGGTCACGGTGAGGCCTGCGGCCTCGAGGGGCTCGAAGAGGGAGTAGGCCAGCCACTGGGAGAGCTTGTGGAAGGGGACGTAGCGGTCGGCGAGTCCCGGTCCGGAGAGAGCGGGGTGCGGCCACACGTCGCCCAGGTTGACGTCGCCGATGCGCACTCGGCCGGGCCAAATCGACCCCAACCCCTCGAGCAAGGAGGCGAGGAGGGCCCGCGCAGGGATGCGATCGCCGTCGGCCTCTCCCCGGAGGGCGTCGAGGAGCCCTCCGGGCCGCGGAGGGTCGGCGCCGAAGCGTTCGGGGTCGGCGCGCAAGGCCGCCCCCAGGGAGTTCAGGAGGGCGGCGCGCCCTTCGAGGCCGACGAGGGGGTTGTCCTCGCGGACCTGCAAGGCGGCGGCAAGGCGAGCGGGCTCGAGGGCTTCGAGTCCTGCTGCGTCGGCGCGCAGGGGCGCCGCGGGGTCGCTGCTGAAGGCGCCGGCGAGGAAGAGTTCGAGGCTGGCCACCGCGAGCCCCTCCGAGCGGCCCAGGGTGTGGCCTGCGGCGTCGGTGTAGCGCCAGCGGGGGCCGGCGCCCGCGTCGAGGAGGACGCTGACCACCGCGAGGTCGATGCGCGCGCGGGCGGCCTCGTCGGCCCCTCGGGTCGCAAGCGCGGCGTCCAGGCGGGCAAGGCGGGGGACGCCGCCCGCGTCGAAGTGGCGCCACCGGCTGTGGTAGGGAACGGCCAGGTCGGGGTAGCGGGCGCGGGTGAGAGCGACCACGCGGTCGACCACCCCGTCGAGCAGGTCGAGTCGGATTTCGAATTCGTCGAGGGCGCCGCGGAGGGCGAGGGAGAGGAGGCGAGCGCAGCGCTCTCGGATGGTCTCGGGCGCGCGCAAGGTCGCGACGGCGCGGGCTTCCTCGGGGCTCACGGCTCCCTCAGCCCGCGCCCCTTGGGCTTGGCGAGCTCTTCGGGCCCGGGGACCTCGCCGTCGGTGTAGTAGCCGGCGGCCTTCTTGGCGTCGATCTCCACACGTGCGTCGGCGGGGATGAGCTCCTCGGGGATGGTCAGGCGCTCGCCGATCTCGATGCCCGAGGCGACGATGGGCTCGTACTTCATGTTCGACATGGAAACGAAGGTGTCGATGCGGGTGATGCCCAGCCAGTGGAGGACGTCGGGCATGAGTTCTTGGAAGCGCATGTCCTGCACGCCGGCCACGCACTCGGTGCGGGTGAAGTAGGCCTCGGCGCGGTCGCCGCCCTCCTGGCGCTTGCGCGCGTTGTAGACGAGGAACTTGGTCACTTCCCCGAGGGCGCGCCCCTCCTTGCGGTTGTAGACGATGACCCCGGCGCCCCCCTCCTGCGCGGTGCGGATGCACACTTCGATGCCGTGGACGAGGTAGGGGCGGCAGGTGCAAATGTCCGAGCCGAAGACGTCGCTGCCGTTGCACTCGTCGTGGACTCGGACGGCGAGGGGGACGGCGGGGTCGGCGACGCGCTCCACGGGGCCGAAGATGTAGACGGTCTGGCCGCCGATGGGAGGGAAGAAGACCTTGAGGTCGCCGCGGGTGACCAGCTCGGGGTACATGCCGGCCGTGTGCTCGAAGAGGCAGCGCCGCAGGTCGCTCTCGGCGATGCCGAAGCGCTCGGCAATGCCGGGGAGGTACCACACGGGCTCGATGGCGGCCTTGGTGACCACGCAGTCGCCCTTGGCGGTGAGCAGCGCCTCGTCGGGCGCGAGGCGCCCGGCCGCGATGGCTTCCTTGAGTTCGGGGAAGTGGATGCGGGCCTGGGTGATGGCGATGGTCGGGCGGATGTCGTAGCCCTCGGCGAGCAGGTCGGCGTAGGCCTCGGCCACCAGCGCGCCCCAAGGGTCGAGGGAGACGATCCGGGCGGGGTCGCTCCACGAGGGGAAGGGACCGACGCTCGCGGTGGGGGCGGTGTTGGTGAGGTCCGCACGGTAGTCCGGATCCAGGGAGCCGCTGGCGACGGCGAGGGCGCGGTAGACGCCGTAGGACCCCGAGTGGGTGCCGATCACGTTGCGGTGGTCCGGGGCGGTCGTGGTGGCGATGAGCGGACCGCGCTCGCGGGCGGTGGGAGCGCCCCAGCGGATGGGGTGGCTCGGCGCGCCCCGGTCGGGATGGGAGGTAAGGCGGATGTAGGAAGGCTTGTGTCGACCGGAGGGCTTCTGCATGTCGCTCCCGCGCCCGAATCCAGGGGGGCTCAGCCTAGAGCCTGGGGCAGCCCAAGTCTATCGCGAAGTTCGACTTAGCCGCTCCCCGGCGGGGCGCTGCGCACGGGGG
>RFHU01000283.1 GCA_003695705.1 Planctomycetota bacterium | reverse complement strand
GCGAGTCGCTCCTCGCCCTCCGCGAATACGCCCCCGGCTCGCGGATCCTGGTGGGCGGGCGGGTGGTCCACTCGCGGGGAATCCTGCGCCACTGGAGCGGTGGAGACGGCCCCGAGGAAGCCGGCCTCTCGGCCCGAGTGGGCGAGTGCCGAAGAGGCCACCGCTTCACCTGGCTCGTGGGCGACGAGCACCCCTGCACCGTGTGCGGCGCGCCGCTCGCCGCCGCCGCGCGCTGGGCCTTCTTCCCCCAACACGGCTTCACCACCGCCGCTTGGGACCCTCCCCACTTCGGATACCGGGCCCGAGCCGTCGGCGACGTGAGCGTCTTCTCCCCCGACGTCGTCCTCGGAGTGGGCGAGGCCGCCGAGGCCGCCGAGGCCGCCGCCGGGTGCCTCGTGCGGCACGACGTGGCGGGCGTCGCGGGCCTCCGAGCCGAATACCGCGAGGAGGGGACCATCCTCGTCCTCAACGAGGGCAACGCCTCGCGAGGCTTCGCCATTTGCCACAAGTGCGGCTACGCGGACTCGGAGCGCCACGTCGGGGACGGGCGAGTGGAGCTCCCTCCGCGCTTCGCCGACCACCCTCCCGTGGACAGCTTCGTGCGGACTCCCTGTTGGGAACGAGACGAAGCTCCGGTGTGGCGCAACCGCGTCTTGGCCGCGCGAGACACCACCGACCTGCTCTTCTTCGACCCCCGCGAGACCTCGCTCGCCGCCGACGCCGTCCCCGCTCCCGAGAAGCGCGCGGCCGTGGCGCAAACCATCGCCGCCGCCCTCGAACAAGCCGGCGCCGAGCTCCTCGAAGTCGATCCGCGCGAGCTGGGGAGCCTGACCTTGGCGGAGGCGCGAGGCCCCTGCGATCCGATCGTCCTCTACGACAACGTGCCCGGGGGCGTAGGGCACGTGCGCGTGCTCCTCGAGTGCGCTCGCGAGTGGCTCGAGCGCGCCCGCGCGCGTTTGCGAGGCGACGACGAGCACCACGAACGCTGCGACAGCGCCTGCCTCGACTGCATTTTGCGGTTCGATTCCCCCCAAGAGGGCCTTCGCCGCCGCGACGCCTTCCGCGTCCTCGACGCCTGGCTGGGAGGGCGGTAGGCGTGCGCTCTTGGGTGTCCTTGCCGGAGCGGCCGAGGGGCATTCAGGGGCTGCGCGAAGTGGCCATTGCCCTGCGCGAGGGGCTGGAGGAACTCCGCCGGCAGATGCCGGACGAAGGGCCCCTCCGCTCGGTGGCCGAACTCTGCCTGAGCTCCGAGCAGTTCGCGGTGCTCGACGCCTTCGCGCGCAGTTGGAGCCCCACCCTGGTGACCGTCTCCCTGCGGAACGCCGGTCGCCCCAACGAGCCGGTGCACGATCCGCGCTGGCTCGCCGTCGGCGGCTATTGGAACGCGTTCGGACTCGTCTTCCTGGTCCTCGCCGCCGAGGTGGCGCGCCGTGAGGCCGAGCCGGGAGAGGTCTGGCCGCCCTTGGCGAGGCGGTTGCCCGAGGCGGCGCGGTCCGCCCTCTTCTGGGGCGAACAGGGAGCCCTTCGCCAAGAAGCCCGAGAGGCCATGGCCGACGCGGGTCGGGCGTTCGGCCTTCGCAACGCCTTCAATCGTTCCGAGCGCCAGTGTTGGTACGCCACCGTGCAACTGCAGTTCGGGATCGGGCGCCACGCCTTCGACCTGCTCCCCGACTACCTGAACCGCACGATCGGTCGGCCCTCCGCCGTGGACGCCCTCCTGGACACTTCCAAAGACTCCTACAGCCGCAGCTTCGCGCGCGTCCACCGCGCCCTGCAGAAACTCTGGGGCGGCCAAGAGGTCTCGGACGAGAGGCTTCTCGAAGGGGGGTGGCTGCTCCCCGAATGGCTCGTGGAACTGCGCTCCCTGGCGACGCACCCTCTCCCCCGGCGTACCGCCGCCGCATCGGTCCGTGCCCCTGCCCCGAGGCCTCCGGGGGGCCCGCGGGTCGAAGCCCCGTCCGAGCCGGCGCCCGCGCCTTTGGTGGAGAGCATGCGCCTCGAATGGAAGTCCGGTGGGAGTCCCTGCTGGCGCGTCGAGCTGAATCCGCCCAACCGGCTCGGGCTTCGCTTCGTCCCTTCGGTTGCGACCGTGTGGGCGGGAACGAGTCGCGACACCCGGTCCTTCGTGCTCAGGTGGGTGGAAGCGCGGGGACGGGTCTTCCGCCCGGTCTCCGGCGATCCCGTCCTGCGCCTGCCCGCCCTGAGGCGGATCTGGGTCGGGCTTTGCGATCGAGAGGGGGCGCTGCTCCAAGAGCAGTGCCTCGAGCCGCTGTCGTCCGCGGGGTCCTTCGCCCTCGTCCCGCTGCCCAGCGGTCGGGTCTTCGAATTCGACGAGCGCTTGCCCCTGGGCACGCGCGAACTGGCGGTGGGCGTGGAAGAGCCCCAAGACGAAGACCGCCGCCGGGTCCTCCTCGTGGACGGCGAACCGTGGGCCGACTGGCAGCGCAGCGAAGACCTACTCTGGTACCGACTCCCCAGCGAGCGCATCGAGCACGCTTGCCTGGTGGAGGTGGACGAAGCCAGTGGAGAGCCTCTGCGCGTCCTCTGGGCGGGCTCCGAGGACGCGCCGCTGCGGTCCGTGCCCTACGGACAGGAGCTCGCCACGCAGCTCGAGCCGAGCTTCGTCCCCGACCCGCGCGCCTTGGCGTGGCAGCGCGCGTTCCGTCGCGCCCTGGGCTGGAGGGAGGACCGCCCGGGCTTCGGCTTGCCAGGTGTCCTGAGGCTGCGCTTCCCCGTCGCGTGGGACCCCCGCCCCGAGGCCCTCGCCCCCGTCGAGCTTCGGCTGGAAGGACGACCTCTCGAAGCCGCCGGACGCGCTCCCGGCGAGGCGCGCGCGCGGGTGGAGGCGCTCCCCTGCCCCGGCGGCTGGACCGAAGACTTCCGCGCGCGCTTCGCCCTGCGCGCTGGCTTCCAGATCCGGCGCCTCCCGAGGAGCTTGCGGCGTTCCCTCGACCTCGACCTGGCGGGCAGCGCGCTCCAGAGAGCCGGGGGCGCCGGCTGGCGCCCGGTGCCCTTCGACCGGCCCCTGCCCTGGACCCGCTTGTGCAGCGGGAGCGGGGTCCGGGTCTTCGGCCTGCGCCTCTCCGGGGGATCCGCTCGGGTCTACGAGGGAGCGCGGTTCGCAGGGACGTGGAGTCCCGGCCAGTCCCTGCCGTTCGGGCTCCGCGCCCGCGGCGCCCCGCTCTGGCTCGAGGTCGCCTCGGAAGGAGCGGAGGCGGAGAGCGAGGAACGCGCGGGAGGAGGGAGCGCCTCGCCTCGCGCGGAGTCGCCCTCGTGCGAGCGCCCGCGTTCGGGCCAGCGCTTCCTGTTCGCTGCGTCGATCTACCGGAGCGCGCTCCTCGAGGGCGTGGACCTCGTCGCGGACCCGCTCCGCGCCCTCTCGCTCCGCCTCGCCCTCGAGAACCGCGGAGCCTCCGAGCCGAGCGGACACCGTGTCCTGACCTGGATTCCTGGCGCCACCCCCGAGGTGTGGCCGTCTCGTGCCCTCCTTCCTCGCCCGGGCGCTCGCTGGGTCCTTCCGTGGCCGGAAGAGCGCGGCGGAGTGCCGCCTCTGGTGGTCCTCGCCGACCCCTTCGGGCACCCCGTCGGCCTTCACCTCGAGCCGCGTCCCTTGAGCGCCGAGGCGCGCGTCGCCGCCCTTCGGGCCGGTCGCTACACCCTGCTCCTCCCGCGCGCGATCTCCTTGGCGGCGCAGCAGGCCCGTCTTTCGGCGTCGCGCGACGGGGGCGAGCGGCTCGCGCGCCTCCTGGCCCTCCTCCGCTGGGCGTGCCTCCCCTGGGAACACCCCGAGTTGGGCCGCGTCCTGCCCTCGGTGACCGCCAGCCTCCCCGCTCCCGCGGAGGCGGCCTGGAGCGGTCCGCCGGAGGAGGCCGAGCGCCGTCTCCCCGAGGGCTTGCACCTCTCGTCGGCGAGTCGCTGAGCCTCGTCCGGCGAATTCCCCCTCCTGCGCGGGCGACGGACGACGCGCGCGCGGGGGTCGCAGAGGAGGACTCGCGACGGGGAAGGGCGTGGAGGCTCGCGCTGCCGGGCGCCGCGCCGAGGTGCGCGGCGTTTGGCTCAGTAGGGAAGCTCTTCCAGGACCTCCCGCAAGGCCGCCGCGGCGGTCTCGGGGGAGTCGCTCGTTCGCTCCAGGGCGCGCGCGAAGCGCACGGCGGCGGGCCGGTAGCCGCCGAGGAGGGCCCGGGCTTCGTCCCGCGCCGAGCGGGTCTCTGGGGCAGCGGGTCGGTGGGCGAGGAGCCAGGCCGCCCGCTCGAGCAACGCGAGGCCCAAGGCGAGCCGCGCGAAGGGAGACGAGCTCCGCTCCACCAGGGGGCGCACCTTCTCGAGGACCTCGAGCCCTTCGTCGACGCGGTCCTGGGCGAGAAGGGCGCGGCCCTCCAAGTGCAGCAGCGACGAGCGGGGGTAGCGAGTCCTTGCCCACGGGCCCTCGCCGAAGGCGCTCACCCCCTCCTCGTGGGCTCTGCGGAGGGCGGCGAGGGCGGCGAGTGGTTGCGCGCGAGCGAGCTCGAGGCGAGCGCGGGCGCGCTCGAGGTACACGGCGTTCATGGCCGAACGCTCGCGGGGCCGTACGCTCTTCGACAAGTCCCGTCCGCAGCGCAGCGCCTCTTCGGCCTGCTCGTAGCGACCGAGGGCCGTCGAAGCCAACCCGCGCCAGCAGAACCACTTCCCGAGGCTCAAGCGGTCGGGGCGTCCGAGCCGGGCGAAGTGCTCCGCGCGCTCGAGGGCGCGGAGCGCTTCCTCCTGCAAGGCGTCGTCGCGCTCCGCGAGGCCTCGGTAGTGCAGCGCGAGGCCCCGGAAGCCGTGGACCTTGGCGCGCAGATCGTTGGAGGGAGCGATCTTCAGGGCGTCGTCCAGGACCGCGAGGGCGTCTTCGAAGGCGAAGGAGTCGAGATCGGCGTCGGCCTCGCCGAGCGCCAGGAAGACGCGGTCCTCGGAGTCGAGCTCGCCGCGCTCTTCCAGTTCTGTGGCGAGCTCGCGGGCCTTGGCGTGCGCCGTTCGCCCTTCCTCCAGCTCGGCGCGGTGGACCCGGCAGCGCCCTACGAGCTGCCAGGCGCGCAGCAAGTCGCTCGGGCGTATGTCCGGGAGCTCCGCGACCCGCTGGGCGATCCTGAGGGCCTCTTCCCACTGGCTGCGGGACTCCGCCGCTTGGGCCTCCTTCAAGGCGCGGGTGGCGTCTCGGTCGCGGAGGCGCGCTCGTAGGTCGGGGCCGAAGGCTTCGCGCACGGCCTCCTCGAGGTCGCCGACGAAGCGCACCTCGAGCTCCTCGTGGGCCGCGTCGGGCACGTGTCTCCGGTTCGCGCGCGGCAAGAGGACCCGGCTCCTCGGCCGCTCGCGGCGGGCCGCACGGAGTTTCTCGGCGACCGTGGCGCCGTCCAGCGCGCACACGCGACCATCCTCGTCCAGCACCCCGCTGGCCAGGATCCCTGGGGCCAGGGGCTCCTCGGCTCTGAGCGAATAGGCAGCCAAGGCCGCCGGCAAGCCCACCGAGCCGCCGTCGACGTCGAGCCCGACGCCCTCGAAATCCAGCTCGAGGAACGCCTCCGGGGGCCTTTGCCCCTCCCCCGCCAGGCCGAGGTCCCGATCCGCCTGCGCGCTCCCGCGCGCGGCCGCGTTCTTCAGGGCGTGTCCGAGCTCCTCTGGGTAGTCGCCCCAGTCGGTCAGGCGCCTTGGATCGTCGACCGCGAGCACCTTTGCGAAGCCGCCTTCGCCCGCCCACGCGACGAGCGCGGTGGCTTGCCCTGGGTGCGCCCGCTCCTCGGGGGAGCCCTGGTCCTCGAGCTCCTTCAGGGCCTCGGCCGCCAGCCCGCGGCGCACTCCGGCTTCGAGGCGTTCGCAGTAGCCCGCGAGCAGCTCGCGCGCCAGGCGCACGTTCCCCAGCGCGAGCGCCTGCCGGATGGTTCTCAAGCGGGAGTCTTCGCCCGCGACGCGCCAGCTGCTCGCCTCGGGGTCGACGAGAACGCTCGCGCCTTGCTCCTCGACCTCGAGGAGCAAGGCCGGTCGCGACTCCTCCGTGGCGTCCTGGCGCCAGAGTGTCTCGAAGACTTCTTCGGCGAGTCTCCGGCACGCTTCGCCTCGCTCGGGAGGGGCTTCGCCGCTGGGGTCGAGGGTCCGCGCGCGCACGGCTCGGGCGCCGGGCGCGTGGGCGAAGAGGTAGCAGCGATCGTCACGGGTCGCGCAGCCCAGCTCGCGGAAGGGAGGGGGAAGGGGCTCTGGTCGGACCCAGAGGGCGAGGCTCGAGATCCGTTCGAGGGACTTCTCGGCGCTGCGCCCTGCGAAGGCGACCTGTCGGAACAGGGCGTGGGAGGCGTCGCGGGCGAGCAAGGGGAAGGGCAGGATCCTCGCCCCGCCCCCCGCGCCGTCGGTCTCCGCGCGATCCGTGCGCCCCTCGCGGAGGCGCTCGCGGCAGTCCGCGCAGCCGTCGACGTGGAAGGCGAGCGCGCGCGCCTCGGCCCCCGAGAGTTCGGCCCGCGCCAGGCGCCCGAGCCGCTCGGGGTCGGGGCAGAGGGAGATCCGCGCGCCCGAGGCGGCGGTCTCCGCGAGGAGCTCGGCCAACCCTCGGTCGCTGAGGTCCTCCTCGGCGCAGAAGGGACACTCTTCGAGATGCGCCGCCCGAGCGCGGCGCTCGTCCTCGGGGAGATCCTCGAGGAGCTCGGGGGCGAGGGGGGGCGGGCAGTCGATCCGGTG
>RFHU01000282.1 GCA_003695705.1 Planctomycetota bacterium | reverse complement strand
TGACATCCCCAGCCCCCGCCCCCCCTTCGCCGCTGCGAGCGGCGCTCCGCCTGCGCTGGGCCGTCTTGCGCCGGCGCTACGCCTCGCCCCTCGAGGCGGTCCTGCTGGGGGTCGTGGCCCTCTTGGCCTACGCCCTGGGGAAAGAAGCCGCGGCCCCCCTCCTCCGGTTGCAGGAAAGCGCGGGGACGCCCCTCCCCGAGCTCGCCGCCGGCGCCGTCCTCGTCCTCTGGGCGCTCTTCGGCGCGGGGGTCGCGCGCGGTCTCCTTCACCGCGCGCGCGAACTCGCGCTGCTCGTCCCCGGCGGGCTCCCCCCCCTGGCCCTCGTCCGCCTGCGCCTCGTCGAACTCAGCGCCCTGAACGCCGTCCTCGGGCTGCTGCCCCTCGCCCTCTCCCTCGGACTCCGGGTCGGCGCCGGTCGAGGGGCCTCCCCCGCCCTCCTCCTTGCCTGGGTCGCCCTGGCGCCTGCCTTGGCCGGCCTGGGCGTCGTCGGCGCCTGGCTGGCGGGGCGGCTGGGCCGACGCGCTTCCCTGGCGCTGGCGGCCTGCCTCGCCTGCGCAGCGATCGCCCTGCCGGTCCTCGCCGCGCTGCCGGCTCTCCGCACCAAGGCCGCCCTCCGCCCCCTGTTCGCGGCGGGCGGCCTCCCGGGCGGGATCGTCCTGGCCGCGAGCGAGGGCGCGCCCCCCGCCGTTGGCGCCGTCTGCGGCGCCGCCTTCCTCTCCCTGCTGGCCGCGCAGGCCCTCGGCCCCCGTCGCTTCGGCGAGGACCTCGACCGCGCCGTGCAGCGACGCACGCGCTCGGGTTCCGTGGCCTGGCGGCTCCTGGGCCCCGCGCTTCGCCCGCTCGGGGTCGCCGGTGCCCTCGCCCGCCGGGACCTGGTCCTCCTCTTCCGAGGAGCCTTCGTCCGCGGCATCCTCGTGCTCGCCGCCCTCCCCCTCAGCCTGGGCATCGTCTGGCTCCTCGCCCGCGAGCCCGGCACCCGCCCCTGGCACCTGCAGCTCGCGGGGCTCCTCGTGGCGGGGGCCGTGGCCTCGGCCAGCGGCTTCCTCTTCGGCGTCGACTTCCCGCGCGCCCGGCGCGGAACCCTCGTCCTGGAGCGCAGCCTGCCCCTCGACGCCCGCTCGGTGCTCCTCTCCCGCTGGCTCCTCGCCGCAGCCTACGCCGCCCTCGTGACCCTGGCCGTGGGCGCCTGCCTGGCCCTCGCTCCCAAGGCCTCCTTGTCCCGACAAGCTCTGCCCTTTCTGCCCCGCGGGCTGCTCCTGGGCCTCGTGGTCACCCACCACGCGGTCGCCTACGGCCTGCGCAGCGAGGCCCGCCTCGACCCGGCCGAAGCCGCCGCCTACCCGCTGAACGGCGCGGTGGTCGTCGTCCTCTTTGCCCTGGGCACCTGGGCCCACCCGCTGAGCGCGCTCGCCTACCCGGTCCTCTGGCTCGGCTTCGTGCGCAGCTCGCTGCGCCGCTGGGAGCGCGCCGAGGTAGAGACCTTGCACGAGGCTGCCGCGTGATTTGCATCGACAACGTCTCCAAGTCCTACGGCGAGCTGCGCGCGCTCGACGAAGTGCGCTTCGAGGTCCGCCCGGGCGAGGTCTTCGGGCTCCTCGGACACAACGGAGCCGGCAAGTCCACCCTCGCCAAGATCCTCAGCGGCCTCCTCCGCCCCGACGCGGGAACGGTGCGCATCGCAGGCCTCGACGTCGCGACCGCCCCCCTCGAAGCCCGCGCTCGCTTCGGCTACCTCCCCGAGGAGAGCGTCCTCTACGACGAGCTCAGCGCGCGCGAACACCTCGAACTCATTGCCGCCCTGCGGCGCGTGCCCGCCGCGACCGCCCGGGCGCGCACGACGCGCCTCCTCGACTTCCTCGACCTCGCCGCCGCCGCGGACCGCCCCGTGGGCACCTACTCGCGCGGCATGCGCCGGAAGACCGCCCTCGCCGTCGCCCTCGTCGGCGACCCCCAGGCCGTGCTCCTCGACGAGCCCACCGGAGGCCTCGACCCCGACGGCACCCACCGCTTCGCCGAGCTGCTCGGCGAGCTGCGCCGTCGCGAGCGGGCGGTGATCATCTCCTCCCACATCCTGGGCCTGGTGGAGAAGCGCTGCGACCGCGTAGGCGTCCTCGAACGCGGCCGGCTCATCGCCTGCGGAACCCCCGACGAGCTGCGCGCGCGCGCAGGCCTCCCCGGAGCCGACCTCGAAGACGTCTTCCTCGCCCTCACCGGACGCACCGGTCGCGACGCCCGCGGGCTCCTCGACGGCGAAGGCTGAAGGCCGCCGAGGCCACGCCGGCTCCGCGCCAAGGCCGCGGCCCGTATCCCCGAACGGCGCGCGGATCGCTCACCGCAGAAAGGGGTTCTGGCGCCGCTCGAAGCCGATGGTCGTCTCCGGCCCGTGGCCGGGAATGACCCGCGTGGCGTCGTCGAGGACCAGGAGCCGCTCGCGGATCGACGCCTGCAGCGCGTCGTAGCTCCCGCGCGGCAAGTCGGTGCGCCCCACGCCGAGGCGGAAGAGGGTGTCGCCCGAGAGGAGGAGCATGCCTTCGGGGGTGCGCAGAGAAAAGCACACGCTGCCTGGGGTGTGCCCGGGCGTGTGCAGCACGAGCGAGCAAGCCTCCCCGAAGCGCACTTCCTGGCCGTCTTCGAGCGAAGCGTCGATGCGCGGGGCGGGTCCGAGGTCGAGGGGCAAGCCGAGCAGGCGCGCCTGGTCGGGGAACACCTCCACCAGGAAGTCGTCGCCGGCGTTCAGCAGCGTCTCCGCCCCCGTCCGCTCCTGCAGAGCACGGGTCGCGCCCATGTGGTCGAAATGCGCGTGGGTATGCACGATGCGGACCACCCGCAGGCCGAGTTCCTCCACCGCGGCGAGGACGCGCTCCTCCTCGCCCCCTGGGTCCACCACCACCGCCTCCCGGCTGCGGGGGCAACCCAGGATCGTGCAATTGCACTGGAGGAGACCGACGGGAAAGGACTTAACGATCATGCGCCGCCCAGGACAATATGTTAGAAGATCGCCGACCCCGCGAGGCGCCCGGTTCTCCAAGCTCCGGTACCCCTTCCGTCGGGGACGGATGGCAGAAGGTTGAGCCCGGCCCCTCCTGCGAAGGTGCGATCATGTTCGCGATCATCTCCGACGTCCATTCGAACATCGAGGCGCTCACCAAGGTCTTCGAGGACATCGAGTCCCTCGGCGTCACCGATGTGGTGTGCCTCGGGGACATCGTCGGCTACGGGCCGAACCCCCTCGAGTGCGTCGACCTCGTCATGCAGCGCTGTCGCTTCAGCCTGAAGGGAAACCACGACGAGGCCCTGGTCCAGGGCGCCTACGCCTTCAACCTGCGCGCCCAGAAGGCCATCGAGTGGACCCGCGACCAGCTCAAGCCGGGCTTCTTCTCGGGCGCCGCCGTTCGCCGCCGCTGGGAATACCTCTCCAACCTGCCCTTGCGGCACGAAGAAGGCGCCAACCTGTTCATCCACGGCTCGCCCCGCGACCCGACGAACGAATACATCCTGGCCACCGAGATCGGCTTCGGGCCCACCGAAAAGTTCGAAGAGATCTTCGCCTCCTTCGAGCGCATGCTCTTCGTAGGCCACACGCACATGCCGTGCATCATCAGCGACCGCTACGAGACCAAGACCTCCAGCGAGCTCGACAACAAGTACACCTACCCCGACATGTGCGAGCAGAAGGTCATCGTGAACGTGGGTTCGGTCGGCCAGCCGCGGGACCGGGACAACCGGTCCTGCTACGTGATCGTCGACGGCGACACCATCACGTGGCGTCGGGTCGAGTACGACATCGAGAAGACCGTCGCCCGCATGGAGCAGATCGCCCAACTCGACGCCGCGCTCTCCGCTCGCCTCAAGGAAGGCATCTAGGGAGCCCCGAGGCGACCTTCGGGCCACGCGCTCCTCGGCGCGCGGAGGACCGGGCGCTGGGGACGGGAGCCAAGGCTCTCCGGGAAGGGCCTCGCGGGCCGCAACCCGCTTCGTAGAGGCTCTGCAGAGCATCGTCAGGTTCGTGCACTACTCGGCCCGGCCGGGTCCACGGTCTTGATCGCCCGAAGAGGTGTGCGACAATCGAAGCTCATTCTGGGCGTAACCGGCGCCTACCTACGAACTTCGGATTGCGCGTGAGCGAGCCTTCGCTAGCCGAGCCGGACCTCTCGCTGGGGCTGTTGGCCATCCGCAACGAGTTCGTAAACCTCTCCGAACTCCGCCACTGCGTCGATGTCCGCAAGAAGATCTTCGGCAAGACCCAGCAGGAGTTGGGTCTGGGCGAAGTCCTCGTCCAGCAGCGCTACCTCACCCCGCAGGACCTCGAATACCTCCGCATGCTCGCCGAAGCCGAGCCCGTCGACGGCCCCGTCGACATGGCCCGCATCGAAGCGGAATTCGAGCAGCACGTAGCCGAACTCAAGCCGGGCTCGGTGTTCGGCAACTACCGCATGGAGGAGGAGATCGGCCGCGGAGGGATGGGCATCGTCTTCCGCGCCGCGGACCTCGAAAACGACGAGGAGGACGTCGCCCTCAAGATCCTCATCGGCGGCAAGGACGCCACCGTCCGCGACATCGAGCGCTTCAAGAAAGAAGCCACGGTCATGGCCCCGCTCCTCCACCCGGGCATCGTGAAGATCCTCGAGGTCGGACGGCACAAGGGCCTGGACTTCATCTCCATGGAGTTCATCGACGGCGTCTCCCTCAAGGAACTCGTCGGCGACAAACCGCTCAGCGACGAGATGGCACTCCTGGTGATCCGCTCCGCCGCCGAGGCGGTCGCCTTCATGCACTCGCACGGGATCATTCACCGCGACATCAAGCCCGAAAACATCATGGCCCGGCACGACGGGAGCTCCGTCCTCATGGACTTCGGCCTCGCGGGCTGGGACAAGATCGAGATCCTCGCCGGGCGTGGCTCCATCGGCACGCCCATGTACCAGCCTCCCGAGCAGGCCGACGTGGGCGGTCCCTTCGGCAAGATCTCCCCCGCCTCCGACGTCTACGGCCTCGGGGCCACCCTCTACTACATCCTGACGGCCCGCCACCCCTTCCTCGGCAAGAGCGTCAAAGAGGTGCGCGAAAAGATCAAGAAGCGCCCCCCCGACCCCATCCGCCAGATCAACCCCAAGGTGCACGCCGCCACCGAGGCCCTCTGCCTGCGCTGCCTGCGCAAGCGCCAAGGCGAGCGCTTCCCCACCCCCAAGGCGCTGATCGAGAACATCGACAAGGTCCTTGGCCTCTTGCTCACCGAAGATCCCGCCGGCGAGAGGGCCATGGTCCGTCTGCAGCGCCGGGTGGCTGGCGCTTCGCGCCGACGCAGCGAAGCCGGCGGGAAGGCCAAGACCGGCAAGGGGAAGGCACCCAAGAACAAGAGCGGGAAGGGGCGCGTCGGGCCCCGTCCGCGCAACCCTTCCGAGCGAAGCAAGCTGAAGAGCGGCGCCGGAAAGCTGAGAAGCGGCGCCGGAAAGGTCCCTCGCTCCAAGGCGGTCGCCCGGGGCCGCTCGGGCCGGAGCTCGCAGCGCCAGCCCACCGGCAGCTCGACGAACCAACAACTGTGGATCGTCCTCGCCGCCGTGGGCCTCTTCCTCGTCCTCGCGGTGGGCGTCCTGGTCGTCGCCTCCGGCTCCTGAGCCGCGAGGAACCCGTGCCCCGCTTTCCCGAAGCTTCGCCTCACGCCGTGGGGATTCGCACGGCGACCTTCTCCGGCTTCGGGGCCCGGCTCGCCGCAGGCGTCCGCGCCGGGAAGGTGGTCCCGCTGCACCTCGGCGACGTCCACCACCTCCCGCCGGCGGCCGCGCGCGCCCTCGACCTCGACGACCCCTTCCTCCACCGCTACGGCCCCGTGTGCGGGCTCCCCGCCCTCCGCCGCGCCGGCGCGGAGGACCTGAGGACGCTGGGCCTCGAGGTCGGCGAGGAGGAGGTCTTCGTGACGGCGGGCGCCACCGGCGGCCTGGACCTGGCGCTGAACGCGGTCTGCGCCCCCGGCGACGAGGTCTTGGTCCTCACCCCCACCTGGCCGCTCCTGCTGGGGCTTCTGCAGCGCCGCGG
>RFHU01000281.1 GCA_003695705.1 Planctomycetota bacterium | reverse complement strand
CGCCGGCCCCGTGGGGGCCGGCGCGCGAGGCTTGCAGAGTTCGAGAGGCAAAGAGAGGTGTCTGGAGCGGCCGGTTCAGCCGGCGCGGCGCGTACCCACACCGCGAAGGCGCAGCCCCCAGACCTCGGGGATGAGGTCCGAGAGACGCCGCCGCGGAGGGCGCGGACGGAGGGAGATGCAGCGCTGCAGACCGAGCACCCGCACCGCCTCGCGCGCGAGCGCGGCCTTGAGGCGGCGTCCGCGGACGGCGCGACCCACCGAGTCGAAGGCGAGGGCCTCCAGCGAACCGTCGTGGCGCACCCGCACCCCGGTCACCGTGTAGGTCGCCGGGAAGGGGCGGTGGACGCCGCCCAAGGCGGTCAGCTCGAGGGGGGCGGGGAGTTCGACGAGGCGTGCGTCGGGGTGGGTCGCGGCGGCGGGGATCGTCACGGGCGGTTCCTCCTCAACCCCTTCTTGCGAGGTCCTCCGCGCAGGTTTCCTGCCCGGCCGAGCGGTGGGTCGGCCAAGCGCGAGCGGCTATAGTGCCCTTCATGGCCGCCTTCCACACCACCCTCTGGTCGCGCATCGAAGAGTTGCAGCGCGGAGACCAATCGGGCGCCTGGGCCTTCGTCGAGCGCTACCGGCGCCCCCTGCTGCGCTTCATCGAAGGCCGCGGCTTCGGCCCCCAAGACGCCGAAGACCTCGTGCAGGAGGTCTTCCTGCGCCTGTTCGCCAAGGAAGCCCTCGCGCGGGCCGACCGCGAACGGGGTCGCTTCCGCAGCTTCGTGCTGGGAATTGCCCGTCACGTCATGAGCGAGGAGCGCGCGCGCCGCGCCGCCAAGAAGCGCGGCGGCGGCGAGCGGCCCATCCCCCTCAGCGAAATTCCCGACGTCGCCAGTCCGAGCGAAGACGAAGGCGAGTTCGACCGACTGTGGGCCGATCACCTGCTGCGCAAGGCCCTCGACGCCCTCCGCGAGGAGAACCCCCGCCAGCACCGCGCCCTGACGCTCCGCTTCGAGAAGGGACTCAGCTACCAGGACATCGCCGCGCACATGGAGCGCAACCTGCAGCAGGTCAAGAACGACCTGCACCGCGCCCGACGACGTCTGGTCAAGACCATCAAGGAAGAGATCGCTTCCTACTGCTCCTCCGAAGCCGAGTACGAGGACGAAGTCCGCTCCTTCCTTAGCTTCCTCGGCGAGGCCTGACCCCGAGTCGAGGACGCCTCGCCGCGGCGGCGGCTCGAGCGGCAGGATCGGACGCGGTGCCCGAGGCAAGAGGCGCCCCGGTGTGGCGGGAAACCGCCGGCCCTGGCGACCCAAGGGGAGGGCAGGAGGGAAGCCTGCCGTGACCCAGCCCGACCTCGAGCCGATCCGCGCCGACGCTCGCCTGGTCCTTCTCGGCCGCGACGAAGCCCGTGCTCTCCCCTTGGTCGAGGGTCCCTACACCCTGGGCAAGCGCCCCGAGAACGACCTGGTCCTCCCCTGCGCCGGCGTGTCCCGCGCCCACGCGGTGGTGCGCCGCGAAGGGCGCGCCTGGGTCCTCGAAGACCTCGGCTCGCGCAACGGCATTCGCTTCGCTGGCCGGCGCGTCGAACGGCGTCGCCTGCGGCACGGCGACGAAGTCCTGCTCGGCATGGCCCGCCTGCGCTTCGAGCGCTGCTGGCGCGAAGCGGCGCGCGCATCGCTGCGCGCGGCGGTGGGCCGGATCGCCGCTCGTCCGCGCGCGGCCCTGGGCCTCTCCTCGGGGCTCGCCCTCTTGCTCGTCCTCTCTCTCGCCGCGGTCGGGGACTCCGAGCCCCCAAACTCGCTGGTGGCCCCGGCCCGAGCCAAGGCCCTGGGGGCCCAGAGTGCGGCTCGCCGCCGCGGCGAGGAACTCCTTCTCGCCGGGCGCTACCGACGCGCCGCAAGGGCGTTTCGGCGAGCCTCCGTTCAGGCGCCGCCCGCTCGCGCACAGGCGCTGCGAGCCTTGACCGCGGCCGCCGAGCTCCTCTCGGTGGACTCCTTCGAGAAGCCCACCGCGCGGTGGGAAGAACTCGTCGCGCGCCTCGAGCGGGCGCTCGCGGCGAACGGGCCCCAGGGGCCCCTGGGCGCCTGGCTCGCCGAGCGCCTTGCCTGGGCGCAAACGCATCGGGACGCCGCGCCTGTCCTGGCCCGTGCCCTCGGGCACTGCGCGCGGGCCGAAGAACTCCTCGCCGCGGGCCGGCGCCGCGAGGCGGCCGAGGCCTGGGACGCGGCCCGCAAAACCTTTGTCGCTCTCCCCTCGGACGACCCCTTCGCCTCCTTCGCCACCGAGCGCCTCGCCGAGCTGCGACCGCGCGTCGCCGAGATCTACGCCGCCCTCGCGGACGAAGAGGCCGCCTCGCCCCGGCCCGACTACGCGACCGCGCTGGCCCTCATTCGCCGCGCCCTCGACGCGGCCCCTCCCGGCAAGACGCAGCGCGCCTTGAGACTCCGCCTGGCTCGCCTCGAGCGCGAGCGCGCCGACGAAGACCGACTGGCGCGTGCCGTGCGTCTCCTCGCCCGCCGCGACCCCGCGCAGGTCCCTGCGGCCGTCGCCCTCCTCGAAGCCATCGACCCACGCTCGCGGGTGGCCCCCGACGCGCGCGCCTGGCGAAGCTGGGTCGACGCGGACCGCGACACCCGCCGCGCCCAGCGGCTCTACGACCAAGGCGACGTCGAGGCCGCCCTCGAACTCCTCGACCGCGCGGCCCGAGGCCAACTCGGCCCCGTGGCCCGCCAAAGCTTGCGCGAGCGCCGCGAGCGCTGGAGCCTGGTCGACGAGGAGTTCGAGCGCGGCACGGCCCTCGCCCGCCGCGGGCAGAAGGCGGCGGCTCGGCGCGCTCTGCAGACGGTGCTGGCCCTCGAACCGAACCCACAGAACCGCCTGCACCGCCTCGCCCGCCGCGAGCTCGCCGAGCTCGAACTCGGCCAACGCCCCCTGCAGCGGCGCTGGGTGGAAGAGGGCCTCGCCGCCCTCGGACGCGGGGACTGCGGCGCCGCCCTGCGGGCCTTCGAAGCCCTGCGGCGTGACCCCGAGCGCCGCCGCGCCGACGGAGAGCGCGTGGCCGCCGCCGTGCGGAGCTACGCCGACGCCCACGACCTCCTCGGCGTCGCCCGCCGGGTCATCTACGGCGACGAGCAGGCCCGCTTCCTCGAAACCCGCGACCGCCTCGAACTCCTCTGGCGCTGGCTCGGGCGCCGCGACCCACGGCGCGCGGAGGCGGGCAAGCATTTGCGGACCCTCGACCGCCGCTTGCGGAGCCTGGCCGTCGCCCAGAGCGTGAAGTGAAGCGCACGCCGCCCCGCGCGCAGACCGCGCGCCTCGTCGCCGGGCTCCTTCGCTCGGGCTTCCTCGTCGAAGGCTTCGCTCCGCTCGCCCCCTGCGCCGCGCCGCCTTCTCCGCACCGACCCACACGGCGCGAAGCATTCGCTCCGCCCTCCTCCTCGTACTCGCCCCGCTCCGTGCCCTTCCCCCCACCCCACGCCGCGCGGCCCGACGCCCCCACCGCCGCTCCAACGCGCGCCGCCGCGGCGCCGCTTCTCGCCCGTGCCCTGGCGCTCCTCGAGCGCCGCTACGCCATCGAGGCCGTCCTCGGCCGCGGCGGCATGGGCGCCGTCTACCGCGCACGCGAACGCGCCAGCGGACGGGCCGTGGCCCTCAAGGTGGCGACGTCTTCCCTCGGACCCGTCCGCCGACGCCGCTTCCGGCGCGAAGGAATGGTGACGGCGGCGCTCCGGCACCCGGGCATCGTGCGCGTCCACGCGGCGGGAGAAGCCCAGGGCGTCCCCTACCTCGTCTACGAACTCGTGGAGGGCGGTTGCACCCTCGAAGCGCTTCTCGATCGCTCCTCGCTGCGCCAGCGCCTTGGCTGGCTGCGGGACGCCGCGCGCGCTCTCGGCTACGCCCACGCCCGCGGGATCGTCCACCGCGACGTCAAGCCCTCGAACCTCCTCCTCGACGCCGACGGCCGCCTGCGGGTCGCGGACTTCGGCCTCGCCGCCGTCCGGGGCCTCGAGCGGATCACCCGCGAGCACGTCCAGGTGGGGACGCCGGTCTACATGGCGCCCGAGCAGGTCCTCGGCCGACGCAGCGAACAAGGGCCGGCCACCGACGTATGGGCCCTGGGCGTCATCCTCTACCGTTCCCTCACCGGCCGACTCCCCTTCGACCAAGGCGACCTCCCCTCCCTGCAGCGGGCCATCCTG
>RFHU01000280.1 GCA_003695705.1 Planctomycetota bacterium | reverse complement strand
GGATCCGGCGGTGGATTCAGAACCCGTTAGTACGCAAGACCTTGACCCTCGTCAACCGCCCGTGGTAGAAGCGGGCCCTCCGCGGACCGTCCCCGCACCGGGCGATGACTTCGCGGTGACAGCCCAACCCTACTCTTTGCGCTCGCGCATGACCTTGGGAGCCCCCGCGGCGCCCCGCAGCCCGACGACGAGAAAGCCCGTGCAGTTTTCCAAACAGCGGTTGACGTCGGCAGCCTTCCACTTCGCCGGGGCGGCGACCCTCGTCGCCCTCTTCGGCTGCGCCGCGCCGGATCCCGCTCCCGAGCCGGCGTTCGAGGAGGCGTCGCCTGCGGACACGGCGGACGCGCCCGCGCAGCCGGGACCTGCGGCGGAGGCGCCCAGCGGTCCTCCCGACGAGCCTCCGCCGGGCGGCGGAGGCGGCGGCGGCGTGCTCGACGAGCTCGCCAAGGAGCTCTCCCTGCGCGACCAGGAGCGGCAGGCCCTTGCTCGCCATTACTTCGAGACGGGCAAGCGCTACTACGACACCTTCGACTACCGCAAGGCGGCCGAGAATTTCGCGAAGGCCCAGGAGGCCTTGCCGAACGACCCGACCATCCGTCACTACCTCTTGCTCGCCCAGCTCCTCGCCGGGGACCGGCAGGCCGAGTTCAAGACCGTGGCCGAGGAGCTCCGCCGGCAGAAGGAAGTCTCCATCCAGCAGGAGAAGGCCGACCTCGAGCGCATCTACGCCGAGGGTGAGCGGCTCTTCGAGGCCAAGGAATTCGACAAGGCCATCGTGCGCTTCGAACAAGTGCTCGAGAAGATCCGTTGGTTCCCCTACCGCATCGACGACAAGGGCTACGAGGACAACGCGCGCGCCTACATCGTCCGCGCGCGGCGGCTGAAGCGCGACCTCGAACTCGCCCAGGCCGAAGAGCGCGAGCGCCGCGCCCTTCAACAGGCGGAAGAGGAGCAGAAGCGCTACCTCGCCGAGCGGCGCGCCGCCGTCAACACCCTGCTCAAGAAGGCCCTCGACCAGATCGTCCTCCACCAGTTCAAGGCGGCCGAGGAGACCCTGCGGGAGGTTCGCCTCAAGGATCCCGACAACGAGGAGGCGCACAAGCTCGCCGAACTCGCGCGCGAGGGGCGCCACACCTCCAAGGAAGACGAGATCTACGAGGAGAACCTGCTGCAGTCCCGCCACGACCAGGCGAACAACGAGCACACGGCGGTGCCCTACCTGCCCGAGGGCGGGGTGACCTTCCCGGACCGCGAGACCTGGATCAAGCGCGTGCGGGCTCGCACCGAGGGCATCAGCCAAGAGGAGCAGCGGGAGCCGGACTGGGTGCGCGAGTACCGGCAGATCCTCGCCTCGCGCCCCATTACCCTCAACTTCCCCGACACGCCCTTCGCCGAGGTGGTCGGCTTCTTGCAGGACATCACCGGCCTGAACATCACCGTGGCGTCGTCGGTGGACACCGAGGAGACCACCGTTTCCCTGCGCCTGACCGACGTTCTGCTCGAGGACGCCCTGAAGATCATCCTCGAGCAGACGGGTCTGGCCATGACCTTCAAGGACCAGACCCTGCTCATCACCCAGCCCGAGGAGGCCCGCGGCGAATACGTCCTCGAGATCTACGACGTGCAGGACTTGCTGAGCGCCATTCCCAACTTCCCTGGCGACACGATCCGAGTGGCGGGGGACAGCTCGGGCGGTGGCGGTGGCGGCGGGGCCGGGGGCAGCTTCACCTTCGAGGAGAACGAAGAAGAGGAGGGCACGGTCCTCGACGCCGAACAGCTCGAGACGATCATCACCAACTCGGTGGGGGAGGACAACTGGGACGACCCGGCCTCCATCGAGATCCACCGCGGCCAGATCATCATCAACCAGACGCGCGAGATCCACAAAGAGATCCGCCGTGTCTTGCAGAACATGCGCCGCAACACGGGGCTCTTCGTGCAGGTCGAGACCCGCTTCATCCGCATGACCGACGACTTCCTGCGGGACATCGGCGTGGACCTGCGCGGGCTGGGCAATTCGGTGGCGCCGAACATCGCCACCCCGGTGTTCGGTCAGCCCCAGCTCCTGGACCCGAACATCCCCACCTCCCTCCAAGGCGGGAACATCGACATCGGCTTCGGTCGCCAGATCCCTGCCGGTGGCGCGGCGCGGATCAGCCGCCTTGGCCTTCCCGGCAACGTGGGCCCCGGCGGCATTCCCTTCTTTGGCTCCAACATGCTCGGCGGTCGCACCCAGCACATCCTCCAGGGCGGCGACGCCTACTTCGCCGGGGAGCGGCTCAACGGCACCCAGGTATCGGGCGCGAACATTCCCAAGGGCATGGCCTTGCAGGTTTCGGTCCTCGACCCCATCCAGATCAACGCGATCGTTCGCGCCGAGGAAGAGACCGGACGGCGCAAGATCGTCGACGCGCCGGTCATCACCGCCGCCAACCGGCAGCGGGTCTCCATCTCCGTCATCACCCAGCGCGCCTACATCTCGGACTACGAGTTGAGCTCGGGCGGCACGGGCAACGTGGTCGCCGAGGTGGCCGATCCGATCATCGAGACCTTTCAGGAGGGCATCGTCCTCGACGTGCGGCCGACCATCAGCGCCGACCGCAAGTACATCACCCTCGACGTCAAGCCCACGTTGGCGACCCTCGTCGGCGGCAACTTCCGTCAGATCGCCGTCAATCTGGGAACCATCTCCAACGCGGCCGTCAACGTGAACATCGAGGTCCCCGAGGTGACGCTCCAAGAAGCGTTCACGTCGGTGACCCTCCCCGACGGCGGCACCGCGCTGCTTGGTGGCTTCCGCAAGATCAACGAGAAGGAAGAGCACTCGGGGGTGCCCTTCATCGACCACATTCCGCTGCTCAACAAGCTCTTCGGGCGGGACGCCCAGCTCTACGAGACCTTCAGCCTGCTCATCATGATCACGGCGAAGACCATCAACCTGCGCGAGCAGGAGCGGAAGCTCTTCAACCTCGACGAAGAAGATTGATCGCGGTCGCCGATCCCGGAGGCCGCTCGAAGCCGCGGGCGCGAGGGGGCGAGGTCGTACGACCTCGCCCCCTTTGCTTTTCTCGTCGCCTTGCGCCCTCTGTGCGGGGAGCGCCGCAGCGGCTAGGGACGAGCGCCTGACCGCTCCGTGGCGAGGAAGTATAGTGGGCCCACCGGAGGGAACATGTCCGGCTTGGTTCTCCTCACCGCGCTCGCCCACCGAGCCTCCGGGCTCGCGACGGTCTCGCATCGCTGGCGCGCGCTCGCGCTCCGCGCGGGGGAGGGCTCGCGTCCGGGCTGGGCGGCGACCGCCTGCCTGCTGGCCGTCGCCGTGGCGGCGTTGCCTGCGCGGGCGCAGGCGCCGGAGGAGGCGGATGCCTCCGCGCCGCCCATCGCGCGCGCTCAAGAGGCGACCACCCGCCGCTACCGTGCGCTGGAGAAGAAGCTCCGCCGGTTGGCCTTCGTGCTCCAGCGCGTGCAGCCCAAGGTCAGCGCGCGTCTGCAGCGGGCGCTGAGCGCCGCGAAGCAAGGAAGCCTCCCCGAGCTCCTCGGTCGGGCGGAGCGGCTGCTGAAGTCCGAGGAGTGGAGCGCGGCCGCCGTCACGCAGCGGGAGGCCCTCGAGGTCCTCGAGGAAGTCCTCGCCTCCCTCGAGCGCGAGGATCTCGAGGGCGAACACCAGGATCCGCGCGAGCTGGAGAAGGCGCTGAGGCGTCTGCGCCGCGTGCGCGAGGCCCAGCGCGAGCACCTCGAGGACACCGAGCGGAGTCGAGCCCTCGACCGCGCGGCACAGAGCCTTGCCGAGGCTCTGGGCAGCGTCGACGCGCTCCTCGCGAAGCAGCGGGCCGTGGTGCGCAAGGCCAACGCGGGCGAGGCTCCCCTGCCGGCGGTGGCGAGGGAGCAGCAGGCCGTCGCAGAAGCCACCGAGGCCCTCGCCCGGAGCCTCACCCCGGCGCGGGTCGGGACCGGCGGGGAGGACCCGTCGGCCGGAGGACCCGACCGCGAGGAGCCCGTGGCCGGCGGAGCGGACCCGTCGCCTGGGGGCCCCGGTCGCGAGGAACCGACCGCAGGTGCTCCGCGCGCTCCGGAGGGCGGGCCTCTCGGCGCAGGGAGGCGCGGCCGCGCGCGCGGTTCCCTCGAGGAGGCCCGCCGTGCGATGGAGGACGCCGCCGAACGCATGGCCGCGGGACAGCAGGCCCCGTCCATCGAGCGGGCGCGCGCGGCCGAGGAGGCGCTCGAGGCTGCCCGCGAGGTCCTCGCGCGCGAGCGCCAGCAGATCGTCCGCCTCGCCGAGCAGGAGCGGCGCCGCGCCGAGCAAGAGCGCACGCGCACCGAGGCCGAGCAGTTGGCGCGCAGCATGGGCGGCGCGCCCCAGGGGGCGCCCTCCTCGTCCACGGGCGAGGGCTCCGAAGGCGGAGGGAAGGCTTCGCCCCGGCCTCCCATGCCCGGCCGCCGCAACGTGGAGCGCGCCGCCGAAGAGATGCGCCGGGCCGGCGATCGCATGGCGAACCGGCACGCCGCTCCGCAGGAGGTGCAGGAAGCGCAAGAGCAAGCCGTTCGCGAGCTCGATCAGGCGGAGCAACTCCTCGAGGAGGCCTTGCAGCAGGCTCGCAAGCGGGAGCAGGACGCCGTCCTGGAGGCGCTCGGTCGGCGCTTTCGCGCCATGCTGGCCACCCAACGCGGTCTGACGGGGCGGACCCACGCCTTGAGCAAGAAGAGTCGCTTGCGGCGCAAGGACCGCCACGAGCTGAAGAAGCTCGCCATCGGAGAGCGCACCCTCGCGGGCCAGGCGACCGACGCGCTCGAGCTGGTGCGCGAGGAAGGCTCGACGGTCATCTTGCCGGTGATCCTCCGCGAACTCGTCGAGGACCTCGTCCGGGTGGCGAGCCTGCTCGACGAGCGGCAAGCCAACGCCTTCGTCGTTTCGCTGCAGCGCGACATCGAACAGACCCTGGCGGAGCTCGTCGAGGTCATCAAGCGGGAGCTCGAGGAACGCAAGGCCGGGGGAGGGGGTGGCCAAGGGGGAGGCGGTGCGCCGAACGAGAGCGGCGATCCCCTCCTTCCGCCGACCGCGGAGTTGAAGATGATCCGCGCCCTGCAGGCCCGCGTGAACGCCCTCACCGAGCGCTTCGAGGCCCGGGGCGCGGAGGAGACCGGCGCGCAGCGCCAGGCCCGCGAGCACCTATCCGCCAAGCAAGGTCGGGTGGCCGCCTTCACCCGGGACCTTCACGAACGCCTTGCCAAGGAGCGCTGAATGATGCGATCCCTCCTCTGTGGCTTCTTTCTCGCGGCGGCCTTCGCGACGAGTGCGCGGGCCCACGACCCACGGATCCCCTTGCTCGTCGGGGAGGCCGGCGCCGAAGAGAAGGTCGCCGCGTTCGCCGCCGCGGCGGCCTCAGAGGCCCCTCTGGCCCAAGCGCTGGCGGCCGCGTCCGAGGTCCCCGCAAGGGACCGGATCCACGCCGCGCTGCTGGCCCTTCCGGACTACGCGGCGGCTGCCGCGGGCTACGCGGCGAGCGGCGACAACGTGGAGGCCTGGCGGGCGTTCCTCGCCGGCGAGCACGCCGACAGCGTGTGGGCCCGTGCCCACGCCACCTACTTCCTCGGCCGCGCGCTCCTCGCGCGCGACGACCTCGAGGGTGCGGCCGAGGCGCTCGAGGCGGTGCGCGGACCCCTGCGCGACGGGACGCCCTGGACCGATGAGGCCACCCTCTACTTGGCGACGGCCTACGCGCGCCTCCCGGAGCTCGGCCGCGACGAACAGGCCGCCGCCGCGCGCGCGCGCCGATTGCTCGCCTCGCTGGTCCCTGGAGAGGGCCGCGCGTCGCGCTATCCCGAGGTGCCCGAGAGGGTGCGCCACGGCGCACGCTGGTTGCTGCGTGAGCTCGCCGGGGAGGGCGGCGGCCCCTTGCTCGAGCTGGCCCGCCGGATGCGCACCGTGGAACGAATGCTCCGCCGTGGCGGCGCCGACGCGGAGGCCCGGAAGCGGCAGAAAGGCATCGTGGACGAGCTGGACCGGCTGATTGCCCTCCTGCGGGAACGCGAGTCTTCGGGCGGCTCATGAAGCGGAGGCGGAGGCCAGGGCGGTCGCCCTGGCAACGGCGGGCGCCCCGGGGGGAATTCGTCCGGCCGTCCGGCGAGCGAGTCTGCTTTGCCCGGCGCCGGGGAGGGGAGCGAGATGGCCAACGGTCGCCGCCGGTCCACGGGCGAGCGCTGGGGAGAAATGACCGATCGCGAGCGAGAGGAAACGCTGCAGTTCTTGCGCGAGCGCTTTCCCGTTCGCTACCGGGAGCTCATCGAGCGCTACCAGCGCGCCCTGGCCAAGGAAGACCGACCCTGAGCCGAGGGGGGGCCTGCGTTGCGTTCGCCCTCTGCCTGGGCATGGGCCACGGCGCGGCGGCCCAGGAGCGGATGCCTGCGGCCGAGGAGCGGCAGGTGCGCCTCCTCGAGCGCTTGAGCCACACGGTCGCGGCCGTGTTCCCGGGGGAGCCCGGCGCTGGAGGCGGCTCGGGGGTCATCATCGACCCCCGCGGCTACGTGCTGACCAACTTCCACGTGAGCGGCGTCAAGCGGCGGCTGTGGGTCGGCCTCGACGATGGGACCATCCATCCGGCCGTGCTCTTGGGGATCGACCCGGGCGGCGACGTGGCCTTGCTCAAGCTCGTAGACCCCGAGCGGAGCGAGTACCCTGCTGCGCCGCTCGGGGACTCGGATGCCCTTCGCCTGGGTGAGCCCGTCTACGCGCTCGGGAACCCCTTCCTCCTCGCCGAGGACTTCCGTCCGACCATCACCCAGGGGGTGGTCTCGGGGATCCATCGCTACCGCGACGGAACGGGCAGCGCCGAACTCCTCTACGGAGATTGCGTGCAGACCGACGCTTCCATCAACCCAGGGAACTCGGGCGGTCCCCTCTTCGACGGTCGCGGCCGCCTGGTCGGCATCAATGGCCTCGGCGGGTTCCGCCCCGACCGCGGGCGCGTCAACGTGGGCGTGGGCTTCGCCGCCTCGATCGAGCAGATCAAGAACTTCCTCTACGACCTACGCGCCTGCCGACAGTGCTACCACGGGACCTTGAACGCGACCGTCCGCGACGTGACCGGCGCCGACGGCCGCCCGGCAGGGGTCGTCGTGGACGCGGTCGTGCGGGGCTCCAACGCCGAGCGCGCCGGTTTGCGCCTCGGCGATCGCGTGCTCTCCTTCGAAGGGGAGCGGATCCGCTCGCAGAACCACTTCCTCACGCTGCTCACCCGCCTTCCGGCACGGCGCCGGGTCCGCCTGCGGGTAGCTCGGACGGTCGAAGGCGAAGTCGAGCCGCGTGAGCTCGAGTTCGTGTTCCGGCTTCAGCCGCTGTGGGCGGGTCCGATCCAGGGAGAGTGGCGCCCCGACCCGCGGCTCGTGGCCGCCGAGACGCGCAGCCTTCTGGCCGAGATCCGCGCATCGCGGCCGCCCGACCAGTGGGTTCGCGAGGAGCAGGTACTCCTCCCCGACGGGCGCCGCCTGCGCCGGGTCGTGCGCGCCCGCGGCCCCTGGCTCCGCGTCGAAGTCGGCGCGCCGGGCGCCGAGACCGTGGAGGTCGTGGCCGGGGACCTTGCCTGGCGGCGTGACGCCAAGGGCGCGCTGGGGCCCCTTCCTCCCGAGCGGCGCGACGAACTCGCCGGCACCGCGGAGGCCCTCCACGGGCTCCGCTCGTCCGAGGGAGAGAACCGTTTGACTCGGCTCGAGTTCACCGGTGGCGACCGTGTCGCCGGCGAGCGGGTGTGGCGCATCGAGGCGCGGGACCGTGCGGGGAGACGCCGTCTGCTCTACGTCTCGCCCGCGAGCAAGAGGTTGGTGGGCTACGCCTACCCCACCCCCGAGGGGCGCTGGGTCGAGGTGGAGTGGATCTCCTCCGACGGTCGTCCGCGCCGACTCGACGCCGACAGCGGCGAGGTGCTCGAGACCTGCAGCGAGGTCGTCGTCCGTGCCGAGCCCCAGCCCGCGTCCCTCTTCGAGCGGCCCGAATGACGCGTCGGTTCGCCGCCCTCCCCTGCCTGTTCGGTTGCGTCTTCGTCCTTCCGGCGGCGGCGCAGGAGGGACCGCCGCGCTCCCTCGAACGGACCCTTGCGCGGGCGCTCCCCTGCACCGTGCGCGTCCACGGCGCGGGTGGCTTCCAGGGAGTCCCTGCCTACGGCACGGGGGTCCTGGTGGACGAGCGGGGATACGTCCTCACCGCCTGGAGCGTGGCCTTGCGTACCGACTCCCTGCGTGTCGTCGACCATCGCGGGCGCAGCTACGGCGCCGTCGTGTGGAAGGCCGATCCGGGGTTGGGGGCCGCGCTGCTCAAGCTCGAGGCGGAGGGCAGCGAGGGGTTCTCCGCCCTCCGCCTGGGGGATTCGGGGCGCCTGCGGCCCGGCGAGCCCCTGGTCTCCCTCTCCAACCCGTTCGGTTTTCTCTACGGGGACGAGCGCCCGGCGGTCCTTCGCGGGGTCTTCTCGGGGGTGCTGAGGCCCCGCCGCAGCGGCTACCGAGTCCTGCGCCTGCCGGAGCGCCTGGACCACGTCCTCATCCACGACATCCCCAACAATCCGGGCACGCAGGGAGGGCCCCTCCTGACCCTCCGCGGCGAACTGGTCGGCATCCAGGGGCGCCTCGCCGAATCGCGGGCGACGAACACCTTGGTCAACTACGCCCTTCCCAGCAGCCTCTTGCGCGAGTTCCTCCGCGAGGGCCTGGCGGCCCCGCGTGCGCAGTCGCTGGCGCCCGCGCAGGGCGCGGCGGAGCGGCGCCGCCCGCCGGCGGTGGGCGCGGTGTTGCAGCGCGCCTACCTCATCCGTCCGCCGCTTGCTTACGTAGAGCGCGTGGTGCCCGGTTCCCCTGCCGAGCGGGCGGGGCTGCGTCCCGACGACCTCGTCGTGCGCCTTGGGGAGCGGACCATCTACGACTGCCGGGACTACGACGAAGCCCTCGCCTCCGCCCCGCGCGGCCGTCCGCTTCCCCTCCTCGTCAAGCGCGGGGACGCGGTGCTTGCCTTGGAACTCGAAGTCCCCGCCGAGGAGGAGCGATGAGCCTCCCGCGCGAGGCGGCGGCCGCGCTCGGGCTGGCGGCGACGCTGTTCTTCGCTGGCGCCGGAGCGGCGTGGGCCCAGCCCGTTCCGGAGGCGGGCGCTTCCGGCGGGGAGGCGGGCGCTTCCGGCGGGGAGGCGGATCCCCCGGCCGACCCGGCCGCGGATCCCGAAGTCGTGGCCGCTTTGCGTCGGGCCTACGAGGCCCTCTTGCCCGCGGTCGTCCGGGTCGAAGCGCTGGGCGGCCTTCCTCCCGGGCATCGCGCGCCGCGCGATCGCGCGGGAGCCCGCGGAGGAGTGCTCGTGCGCGCGGGGTTCAAGCAGGCGAACGGTCCGTCCACCGGGCTGGTGGTTTCCGCCGACGGTCTGGTGGCCACGAGCACCTTCGTCCTCCGGCGCCGCCCCGAGCACCTGTTCGTCACCCTGCGCGACGGACGCACGTTCCTCGCCCGGCTCGTGGGGCGCGACGAGGCGCACGGGGTGGCCCTGCTCCGGGTGCCCGCCCAGGGCTTGCCGGCGCCGCGTTTCGCGGAGTCCGCCGGCCTCTTGCCGGGTCGCTTCGCCTTTGCCCTGGGTTTGGGCCTCGGCACCAAAGCCCCAACCCTCTCCTTGGGCATCGTTTCGGGGCTGCGGCGCATCGGCGGGCGTGCGTTGCAGACCAGTGCCCACGTGTCTCCGGCGAATTACGGCGGGCCCCTCGCCGCTCTGGACGGCTCGGTCCTCGGCCTGCTCGTTCCCTTGGGTCCTCGGGGCGAGGACGCCGCGGTGGAGCTCTACGACTCGGGAATCGGCTTTGCGGTGCCGGCGCCACGGCTGAAGGCCATCGTGGCCCGCCTGCGGACCGGGACCCCGGAGGAAGTCGTCGTCCTCCGGCGGGGGTTCGCTGGCCTGGCCCTCGACCCCAAGCACCGCGGTCCGAACCCGCGCATCGCAGGGGTCCTGCCCGGCTCCCCCGCCGCGAAGGCAGGGCTCTCGCCCGGGGAGTTCGTGCGCAGCGTCGACGGCCGACCCACCGCGCACGCCTGGCAGGTGCGGCACGCGCTGGCCCGGCGCTACCGCGGCGACCGCGTGGTGCTCGAGGTCGAAGGCGCCGTGGGGCGGCGCTCGGTGGAGTTGGTCCTGGGCGCGCCGCCGGCAGAAGCGAGCGGCGCGCCGGGCGCGGCAGGCGTAGACTGACGGTCGTGGGCGAACGGCGGCGGGGATGGAGCGTGGACCCGGCGAAGGGAGCGCGCCGCAGGATCGGGTGCGCGCTGCTCCTGACCCTGGTCGGCGGCGGCGCGGTGCGGGCCGACCAGGAACTCGTGCGCGAGCGTCCGCCGCTGGTGACCGCGCGCGCCGAGAAGTCCATCGAGCGCGGCCTTCGCTGGCTGAGCCGCGCCCAGCGACGGGACGGGTCCTTCGCGGAGCGTGGCGGCATGGGGGCGAGTTTTCCCTGCGCCATGAGCGCCCTTGCGGGCATGGCCTTCCTCGCCCACGGCGACACCCCCACCCGCGGTCGCTACGCCCCGGTCTTGCGCCGGCTGGTGCGCTTCCTCAGCAGCCCACGACAGGCGCAGCGCAACGGCTTGATCACCTCGCCGAGCGAGCGGGGGCGCTCCATGTACGGCCACGGCTTCTCCATGACCTTCCTCGCCCAGGTCCTCGGGGAGAACGGAGACCCCGCGGTGGAGCGACGCGTGCGACGAGTCCTCCAGGCGGGGATCAAGCTGACCGCGGCGTCCCAAAGCGCCGCCGGCGGCTGGATCTACACCCCCGACAGCCGCGGCGACGAAGGGTCGGTGACCATCACGCAGGTGCAGGCCCTGCGGGCTGCCCGCAACGCCGGCCTGGCGGTGCCTCGCGACACCATTCGGCGGGCCGTGGAATACATCGAGAAGTCCCAACAGCCCGACGGAGGCATCGCCTACCGGGTAGGCAATCGCGGCTCCCAACCGGCCATCACCGCCGCCGGCGCGGCCGTCCTCTACAACGCGGGCGCCTACGACAGTCCGGCCGCCCACCGCTGCCTGGACTACTGCCGACGCAACATTCGTGTGAGCGGCGGGCGCGGCGGCTTCGGCCACTGGTACTACATGCACTTCTACCTCGCGCAGGCCTACTGGCAGGTCGGCGGGAAGGACTGGGCGCGCTACTACCCCGAACTCCGCGAGCATCTCCTCGCCCAGCAGGCGGGCGACGGCTCCTGGCAGGGGGATGCGGTTGGCCGCGTCTACGGCACCGCCATCGCCGTGGTCGTCCTTTCCCTGCCCTACGAACGGGTTCCGCTCTACATGCGCTGACGACTTCCCAGGGGGTGGCCCCGGCCTGCCGCAGTCCCGCCGTGGTACGGGTTCGGAGGGCCCGCCCCTTCGCTCCCAACCCCCACGGGGGACGAAAATGGGACCCATTCGGGCGCCGTGAAGGCTGTTTCCGTCTCCAGTTTCGGGAAGCGGCTGCTCCATCCTTCAAGGAATTGCAGGATCGCCGGGAAGCCGCCCGGGGAGCGGGGAAGCGCCGGGGACGGGCCGTGAGCCTTTGCAGTGCTGAGACTTGTGACGTCAGGGGGGCCCGATAGAATCCGAACGCTCGGATCCGTCCGCGCGCCTTGCCCGGCGCGAAGGGTGCGCCCCGAGCCTTTGCGAGCAAGGTCTTTACGCCGGCGCTGCCGGGGGGTGCGGTTGTTTGGCCCCCCATTCGATAGGCGCTCCGGCCGACGGGGGGCTCATGACGACCCAACTGTGCCAAGGCCAACTCCACTACACCCGCGCGAAGACCCTGGGCGAAATGCTGCGCGAGCGGGCGGAGGGCCCGCAGGGCCCAGACGTCCGCCTGCTCTTCGTGCGCGAGGAAGAGGTGCCCGAAGGGCGCGCCCTCGAAGGGGACGACGAACGTCTCGTCTACAGCTACGCGGAGGTGTTCGAAACGGCGCGGCGCGCGGCCCGCGCCCTCGAGCGCCACGGCGTCCGCCCCGGCGACCGGGTGCTCCTCGTCCTGCCCACGGGCCCCTCGTTTCTCGCCGCCTACCACGGCTGCCAGATCCTCGGGGCCGTGGCGGTGCCCGTGGTGCCCCCCTTGAGCCTGGCCCGCCTCGACGACCACATCGCCCGCATTGCGCGAATCGCCCGCATTTGCGACGCCCGCGCCACCGTGGTGGCCTCGCAGCTCTTGCCCGTCTTCCGCCTCGCCCGCAGCCGGCATCGCGACGCGCGGGCGGCGCTCTCCAGCCTCCTCCTCGGGACCGAGCTGCTCGCCGAGGGCGAGGCCCTGTGCGAGGTCCATCCCGCACGGCCCGAGGACCCCGCGATGATCCAATTCACCTCGGGAAGCACCGGAGACCCCAAGGGAGTGGTCCTCCCCCACGCAAGCCTCCTGGCGAACATGAAGGGGATCGGGCTGGGGGCGGGCTTCCGCCCAGGCGACTGCGCGGTGAGTTGGCTGCCCCTCTTCCACGACATGGGGCTCATCGGTCACTTCCTCGCCTCCATGGCCTGGGGCCTGCCCCTCGTCCTCCTTCCCCCGGAGAAGTTCATCCGCAGGCCGAAGGAGTGGTTGCGCGCCATCAGCAATTACAAGGGGACCTGCAGCGCCGCGCCGAACTTCGCCTACTCGCTCTGCACCAAGAAGATCCGCGACCGCGACCTCGAGGGGGTCGACCTCTCCTCCTGGCGGGTGGCCTTCTGCGGCGCCGAGCCCATCAACGCGAACACCGTCGAGCGGTTCATCGAGCGCTTCGAGCCCTTTGGTTTCTCCCGGGGCACCTTCTACCCGGTCTACGGCATGGCGGAGTTCTCCCTTGCCGCTACCTTCCCTCCGCCCGGACGCGGTCCGCGCTACGACCGAGTGGACCGTGCGCACTTCGAGCGGACCGGCGAGGCTCGCCGCCTGGACGGAGATCCACGCGACGACGCAGAATCGATCACGTGGATCTCCGTTGGTTCCCCGCTCCCTGGCGGCCACGAGGTGCGCATCGTCGACGCGTCCGGGGAGCCCCTCGGCGAGCGCCGCGAGGGAGAGATCGAGGTTCGCGGGCCGTCGCTCATGGCCGGCTACTACGAGGCGCCCTTGGCGACCGCCGAGGCGCTGCGCGACGGCTGGCTGCGAACGGGCGACCGCGGCTACTTGGCCGACGGCGAACTCTACGTGACCGGGCGGACCAAGGAGATCATCATCAAGGGCGGGAAGAACATCTATCCGCAGGACGTCGAGGCGGCGGCGGCCAGCGTCGAGGGCGTGCGCGTGGGTTGCTGCGCGGCCTTCGGGCTGGGCAACGCGAAGCGCGGGACCGAGGACCTCGTGCTGGTGTGCGAGACGCGGGTCGAGGATCCCGAGCGTCGCGCGGACATGATCGCGCGCATCCGGTCCGCGGTGCTCGAGGCGACCTCGGCGACGCCCGACGCCATCGTCCTGGTCGAGCCCCACACCGTTCCCAAGACCTCGTCGGGGAAGATCCAGCGCGACCTCATGCGCAAGCGCTATACCTCGGGCGACCTGCGTCCGGGCCGGCCCTCGCTGTTCACCCTCCTGCGCCTGAGGCTTTCGGCCACTCTGCAACGCGTGCGCGAGGTCGGCCTGGCCCCGTTGCGGAAGGCACGCCTCGGATGAGCGAGGAGCTCGCCGAGGGGCAGGAGTTCAGCAAGGACGAGCTGAAGCGGGCGCTCAAGGCGTTCAAGAAGCGCCTCAAGCTCTACCGTCGCGACGACGAGTCCAAGCTGGGCGGCGGGGCGTTCAGCTCGGGCAAGGCCAGCAGCTTGGTGGGGATCCGTCCCCCCGACGGGTTTCCGCCGGCCATCTGGAAGGCCCTGGAGGCGAAGGGTCGGATTCGTCGCGTCCCGGGCAGCCGAGACACCTACGAACTCTGTCCTCCCCCCGGGAGCTGACGGCGCTCCGCCGTGCGTCAGGGGCGGGGGGGTTGGCGTACCCGCCCGAGCTTCTCCACGCTGGTGTGGACTTCGATGGGAACGCCGTCTCCGACCACCTCGAGGCGGATGCGATCCTCCCCACCCTCCCGCGAGTGGACCCAGAGGGCGTGCACGGCGCGCACCCTCCCCTCGGCGTCCATCCAAGTGAAGGTGTGCTCTCGCGACTTCTGCACGCTCATGCGCAGAGGATGACACGGCGCGGCGGAGGGGGCCAGCGCGTCGCTGCGCTCGGGGGCGGGGCCGCGCGACCGCGAGAGTAGAATCTCGCCATGCCGCTGCGCGTGTTCCGAGAGGCGCCGCCCGAGGCGGCCGAACTCGACCTCGAGGCCTTCCTGGCCTGGCTGGGAGAGCCGGCCCTGTTCCACCTGACCGGCGCCTCGCAGGATCGCTGCCGTGTCCTCTGCGGGGGGCTTCACGGCAACGAACCATCGGGCTTCCACGCCATTCACCGCCTCTTGGCCGATCCTCCGCCCTTGCCCTGCGATGCCCTCTTGTTCCTCGGCAACGTCCCCGCTGCCCTCCACGACATTCCCTTCACCCACCGCTTCCTCCCCGGCCAGGAGGACATGAACCGCGTGTGGCGAAGCCCGGGCGGCAGTGTCTTGCGGGCGTTGGCCCGCGAGGTGCTCGACGCGCTCGAGGCGCTTCCGTGCGAAGCCTTCGTGGACCTGCACAACAATTCGGGCCACAACCCCATCTACGGGGTCCTCCTCGACCGCGACCCGCGCTGCGTGGCCCTCGGTCGCCATTGGACCCGGCGCTTCGTCGTTTACGGGGGCCAGGACCTGGGGACCTTCCTCGAGCAGACGCGCGGCCGCGCTCCGGGGGTGGTCATCGAGTGCGGGCAGGCGGGCGACCCCGACGCCGACGCCCGCGCGCTGGCCGGTGCCCGCGCCTACCTGAGCGCCGAGGACCCGTTCTCCGTCGCCGAGCCCGCCGAGCCCGTGCAGGCCTACCTCAGCGTGGCCCGCATCCACGTCCCGGCCGAGGTCGACCTCGCCTTTGCGGAGGAACGGACCGTCGCGGACTTGACCGTCTCTCCCCGAATCGACCGCTACAACTTCTGTCGCATGGAGCCCGGAACCCGCCTCGCTTGGCGCAACGAGCGCGGAAGGCTCGTGGTGCTCGGCAACGACGGGCGGGAGGTGACCGACGACTACCTCGAGGCCCGCGACGGGGGGATCTACCTGCGGCGGGCCATCACCCCTGTGATGATGACGACCGACGCCCTGGCCGCGCGCGCCGACTGCCTCCTCTACGCCGCCGAGCCCCTGGAGGACCTCGCGGACTCCTGAGCCGCGCTCTCCGGAGCACGCGCTTGGGGTCCAGCCCGCGACGAGGTCGTCCTGTGGCGCGGCCGGCTCCCAGGCGCTATACGGGGGAGGAGGAGCGCCGTGTGAGGAGAACCGTGCTTGGCTTCTTGCCGCTGATCGGGCTGGCGGTCTGCAGCGTCGCCTGCGCGCAAGGGGAGCGACCGCCGGCCGCGGGGCCGGGCTTCACCTTCGACCGGAGCGCGAAGCGACCCACCGTCGAGAAGGTGGATCCAGACTCTCCGGCGAGCGAAATGGGCCTGCAGCCGGGCGACGTGGTCATCGAAGTCGACGGCAAGAAAGTGAAGTCCATGGAAGACTTCGTCGCCGCCTTCAAGGCCCACGGCCCCTGGTACGCTGGCGACGTGCTCCGGATGCGAATCCGGCGCGGTGGCAAGAAGTTGCGCGTGGAGGCGCCGCTGCGGGCCGCGGCGCGCACCGTCGAGCACCGCCCCGCGCCTCCGCTCGCCTTCTCGCGCTGGGGTCGATTGCCCGAGGGCTCCGACGAGCCTCCCACCTTGGAGTCGCTCAAGGGGAAGGTGGTGGTCCTGCTCGCCTTCTCACCGACCTGACACGTGTGCGACGCGCAGGGGTTCCCTGCGCACCTCGGTCTCGAGCGCCGGTACGCCGACAACGACGATGTCGTGTTCCTCTACGTGAACGTCGCCCCCAGCCCCACGCCGCAGAACGGGTACGCGGCCGGCCTGGCCAAGCTCGAGCGACACGAAGCGAGGGGACTCTACGCCTTCGACGCCGGAGCGGACGGGAAGCCGCCCGTGCTCCTCCGCGACTACTTCATCCTGGGGACGCCCTGGTCGGTGGTCATCGACCACACGGGGGTCGTGCGCTTCTCGAAGCCCACACAGCACTTCGCGGGTCCGCTGCGAGCGACCGTCGCGCACGCCATCCGCTACCTCGAGCGCAAACGAGGCGGCTGAGGCCGGGTCGTGGCCGCCCTCGTCGGGGCGACGCTCCGAGATCGCTACCGGCTGGAGGAAGCGCTGGGCAGCGGCGCCTTCGCCACCGTCTACCGGGCACGCGATCTCTTGCTCGGACGGCAGGTGGCCGTGAAGGTCGTCGACGAAGCGACCGCCAGCCCGCAGGCGCTCGCGCGGTTCGCTCGCGAGGGGCGCATTGCCTGCAAGGTCGACTCGGAGTGGGTCGCACGGGTCTTCGATCAAGGAGAGCACGCAGGGCTGCGCTTCCTCGTCCAAGAGTTCGTGGACGGCGAGGCCCTCGCCGCGCGGGTCGCGCGGGCCGGCCCCCTCTCCCCGGGCGACGTCCTGCGCGTCGGGGTGCTTCTCTCCGCAGGGCTGGAGGCCCTGCACGCGGAGGGGATCCTCCACCGGGACCTGAAGCCCGAGAACGTCGTTCTCTCCTCCGCCGGGGGAGCGAAGATCGTGGACTTCGGTGTGGCCGCCGCCGAGGAGGCCCCGTCCCCTAGGCTCACGGATCCGCGGGCCCTCTTGGGTACGCCCCTCACCCTTGCGCCCGAGGTGGTCTCCGGAGGAGCCTCTTGCGCGAGCGCAGCGAGCGATGTCTACGCGCTCGCCGCCACGCTCGCTTTCGCGGCCACGGGTCGTTGCCCCCACGATCCCGAACGGGGCGACGGCACGGGCTTCTTGCTGCGCAGGGCCTTCGAGCCCGCAGAGGACCTAAGGGCCCTCCGCCCCGAACTCCCGGAGCCGCTGTGCGCGTGGATCGCACGTTGCCTCGACCGGGACCCCGCGGCGCGGCCCTCGGTCGCCGAACTGCACGAGGGGCTCGGGGCCCTCCACCGCAGCCCGCCCCGCGGCGTCCCCACCGCTGCGCGGCGGCGGGCGCCAATCGCCTTGGGGGCCGTCGGGGTCGTCGGCAGCCTCGCCCTTTCGCTGGCCGCGATCCGCGCGCAGTGGCCCGGAGAGGAGAGCGCGCACCGCGCGGCGGTGACGGACCGCCCGCGCGAAGGCGGCGACGGCGCGCAGGCCGACCGTGCCCTTTCACCCCAGCGCCGGCCCGGGCCCGGCCCGAGCCCTGGCTCCGAGGGGGCGCCTCTCCCACGGGATCCGGGCGCGGCGGAGCGGAGGCGCGGCGCCGGCTCGGGCCGAGCCGGCGAGGGGCTGCGCTCTCCGGGGGGTGCGAGCGGAGCGGCGCGGGGCGCCTTGCCTCTGCCCGTTCGGGGCTCGGCCGGGGAGGGGGGCCCGCTCCCTCCCCCTATCGGGGGGAGGGCTGGGAAGGGGGGCCACTGCACGAAACCTTCACCACTCAGACCTGGCAGGTGACGGCTCCCGCTGCCGGCTGGCTGGTGGTAGCCGATGTGTGGTATCCTGGGTGGCGGGCCCGCGTGGACGGGGTGCCGGTGCCTGTGCTGCGCGCCGATTACCTCTTCCGCGCCGTGCCCGTGCCTGCCGGCCGGCACCAGGTGACCCTGACCTACCGCCCCTGGACGTTCTCCCTGGGGCTGACGATCACCCTGCTGGCGCTG
>RFHU01000279.1 GCA_003695705.1 Planctomycetota bacterium | reverse complement strand
GTGCCCGGCGGCCCGCGCCGCCGCCGGGGCCGCCCCGCGGGGGGCCCCGGAGCGCGACCCTCGAGGTCGTTCACGGTCCGCCCGGCCTCAAGGGCAAGACCTTCTCCCTGCTCGCCGGAGCGACGGTGCTCGGCCGCGATCCGGGGGCCGACGTCACCGTGGAGAGCGACCGCGTTTCGCGCCGGCATTGCCGCTTCGAGCCCACCGAGGACGGCGCCTACGTGCTCGTGGACCTCGGCTCCTCGAACGGGACCCTCGTCAACCAGAGCCGGATCAGCGGACCTCGGCAGCTCACCGGCGGCGAGTACATTCAAGCCGGCGACTGCCTGTTCCTCTTCAGTGTGAGTTGACGTGATTCCCGGCTTCGCCCGCGCCCGCCTCCTCCTTCCCCTCGCCGACCCCCAGCGCGACCGGCGGATCGAGGACGGCTACGTCCTCTGGCGGGGAGGGACGATCCTCGAGGTCGGGCCCTACGACGAGCCCACGGGGCAGCGCCTTCTCGCCGAGCACGGGACCCTCGACGTTCTCGGCGGCCCTTCCGCTGCGCGCGCGCCGGCGGACCTCGTGCGGCACGACGGGGTCCTCCTGCCCGGCTTCGTCAAGGCGCACGGGCACGACCACGAGTCGCCGATCATCGGCATGGTCAAGGACGTGCCGCTGACTGCCTGGCTCGACGGCGCCGTCAACGTCTTCACCCAGTTCCTCGAGGAGCACGAGCAGCGGTTGCGCGAGCAACTCGGCGATTCCCCCCACCGAGTGACCTACCTCAAGGCCAAGGTGGACGACGTCTACTACGGGATCACCTCGGCCCTCACGCACCACTGCAACTTCAGCAAGTACCGCGTGGACGAGCTCGTCTCCGCCGCCGAGGAGGCCGGCACCCGGATCGTCGTGGCGGTGGGCAGCCAAGACCGAATGTACTTCGAGCGCTTGCTCGACAGGCCGCCCCAGCTCGCCCTGGACCGCCTCGACCAAGCCTGGGAGAAGCACGCCGAGCGCGAGCGGGTGTCGATCATCCCCGGGCCCGACCAGCTCTTCTCCAACGGACCCGAGCTGCTGCGCTCCCTCAAGGCCTGGGCCCGCGAGCGGCAGACCTTGTTCCACTGCCACAGTTCCGAGGAGCTGGGCACCACCGAACTGTTCAAGAAGGAATTCGGAAAGACCCCGGTCCAGTACGCCGCCGAGTTGGGGATCCTCGACGAGGAGACCATCCTCGCCCACCAGGTCCAGACGACCCCCGAAGACCTGGCGATCCTGCGCGACACGGGAACGCGCGTCGTCCACAACCCGCTCGCCAACACGATCCTGGGCTCGGGCATGCCGCCCCTCTTGGAAATGCTCGCCGCGGGCATTCCGGTGGCCATTTCCACGGACGGCTCGGGGAGCGCCGACAACCAGAACATCCTTGCTGCCGCCCGGCTTGCCTCCCAGTACCAGAAGGCCTTGCACAAGGACGCCACCGTGCTCCCCGCCCAGCAGGTCTTGGAGATGATCACCGTGGAGGCGGCGCGCATGCTGCGCATCGACGCCGGCTCCCTGGCTCCGGGCCTCGCCGCCGACCTGGTCCTGATCGACCTCACGCGGCCCAACCTCGTCCCGACCCGGGCCGACAACGTGGTCGAGAACCTGATCTGGGCCAGCGACGGCAGCGAAGCCCGCTTCGTGGTCGCCGGCGGGCGCGTGCTCAAGGACGACCACCGGATCGTGTGCGTGGACGCCGCGGCGGTGGGCGAGAAGGTGCAGCGCCTCTCGGAGGAACTCGTCGCCTACAAGCGCGCCGTGGGCTCCCTCAAGGGCACCGGCGCGCACCGCTGAGGGGGTCCTCCTTCGCGGCCCACCGCGGGGTAGGTCTTGGGGCCTGGGCGCGGCGCGCTCAGTGCAGGTGCTTCTCTGCCTCCTGCCGCATGTGCCGCTCGCGCCCCACCTCGGCGCGCAGCCGGTCGATGGTCCGCTGCTGTTCGAGGAGCTCGAGCTTGGACTGCTTGAGCTTCTCGCCCGTGTCCTGGTTCTTCTTGTAGAGGTAGTAGGCCGACGCCCCTCCGGCGATGGCCCAGACGATTGGGCGTGCGAGCAAGCCCCACATGGCGCCCTCCTTGTGTCTCAAGGCAGCCTAGTCTCGGGTTGCGAAGGACTCAAGCAATCGGTCGGCCGGTTTGCGCCGCGGTCCCCGTTCCCTCGCTGCCTTCCGCCCCGTCCGGGCGCTGGCCGGCCTCCGGCGGGCCCGCGGGCCCAGGGCTTGCGGAGGCGCGGCGTCGCCCGGGGCGGTGCCGCGCCCCTGGGGCGTCTCCGGTCGAGCTGCGGTCTGCTGCAGCAGTCTGGACGGAAGCGGCGCGCAGGCTGCGGCGGAAGGCGGCGAGGCGTGGGGGCTCGCTGCGGCCCGAGAAGCGCAATTCGGTGTAGCGGGCCACGGCGTCGCGCAAGGCGGGAGAGGCGGAGGGGCAGCGCGCAATCCATTCGGTGGGCGTCTCCGGGCCGCCGAGGTCGTAGCCTTCCGCGGCGAGGAGGGCGAAGAAGCGCGCGCGGAGTCCCTCCGTCCCGGGCGGCGGGGCGCCCGCGGCGCGGAGGCCCGCGCGCAGCGCTCGCCGGCGCGCGCTCCTCCGGGCCGCGAGGAGGGCGAGGAGGGCGAGGAGGGCGAGGAGCGCCAGGGAGAGTTCGGTCGGCAGCGGCGGTGGCACGGTGGGCTTCGCCGCCTCGCCGCCGTGCGCGGCGAGGGCTCCCGCGTCCGCGGCGTCGGCTGCGGTCGGGTCCGTGGGCACCGCGGCGGGGGTGGGGTCGTAGGGGACCCAACCCGCGCCGTCGACGGCGACTTCGACCCAGGCGTGGGCGTGGCGGCGGCGGATCACGTAGGCCTCGCCGTCCCGCTCGCGGGTCTTGTAGCCCGTGACCACGCGGCAAGGGATCTTCGCCAGGCGGAGGAGGACCGCCGTGGCCGCCGCGAACTCGACGCAGATCCCACGTCGGTCCTCGAAGAGGAAGCGGCGGATCGAGTCGGGCAGCGACCCGCCCGGCACCGGATGGCGAGCGTCGTAGCGGCAGCGCGACGCCACGAAGCGGACCACCGCGCGGACGCGGTCGTCGAGGCGTCCCGGCGGCGCGAGGCGGCGGGCCAGGCCGGCGAGGCGCACGTCGCCGGCGAGCGAGGGGGGCAAGGAGAGCAGCGCGGGAGCGGCGAAGGGCGCGAGTTCGCCGGCCGGAAGGCTGCCGTCGGCCACCTCGCAGCGCAGGGCGTAGCGGGCGAGCCCGGAGCCGGGAGCGTAGGGGCCCGCGCTGTCGCGCGGCGGCGGCCGGGCGGGAACGCGCCATTCGACCGCACGGCCGAGTTCCAAGAGGCGCTGGGGGCCTCGTGGAGGAGGGCCCGCGCTCCAGCGCAGCTCGAGGTCTACACGGCGGACCGCGAGGTCGAGCGGGGGCTCGGGCGCGGAGCCGGGGAACCAGCCGCGGTCGGTGGCCTGCGCCAGCGCCGCCCCGCGCAGGTAGAGGACCTCGGGGGCCGGGCGGATCCGCGCGGTGGCCACCCGCTCGTCGGGGGTCTCGACCGCCCCGCGGTCGAGGTCGGTGCGCACTTCGGGGGCAAAGTCCGCGCTGCGCAAGGGGGTCGCGTCGGGGGCCGGCGGGCGGGACGCGTCCCCCGCCGTTCGGTACGGCTGGGGGCGAGGGAGGCGCGCCCCCAGCAACCCCGGGAGGAGCGCGCAGAGCGCGACCAGGGCGGCGGCTCCCCAGGGCGCGCGCGTTCTCTCGGGTCTGGGCGCGACGGCGGCCTCCGAGAGCGGGTCTCCGCGGGGGCGCGGTCTGTGCCTGCGGGCCTCCGCGCAAGCCGACGCGGCCAGACCGAGGGCGACCGCGGCCAGCACGCCGTCGCCGAAGCCGCCCAGATCGCCCGCCGCCGAAGCGCTCCAGAGGGCCAGGACCACGGCCAGGGCGTGCAGGGGCAGCGTTCCCGCGGGGCTCTGGGGGAGGAGCGCGGCCGAGCCGGCGCAGAGGGCGGTTCCCAGGGCGAGCAAGGACTCGCGCGGGTCGCGGGGCGCGAGGACGAGGCCTGCCCCGGCGCAGAGGAGCGCGAGCGAGGACGCGAGCGGGAGGCGCCAGCGCCGCGGCGCGCGGGTCGCGGCGAGGCCCAGGGCGAGCGCGCCCCCGGCCAGGGCGAGGGGCCTTCCGCCTCCAGGGACCACGCGTTGCAGGAGGAGGGCCGCGCAGGCCAACGCGCCCAGAAGGGCGAGGTGCCCCGCGGGCGCCGGGTGGCGCTTCACCGTGCGGACCTCAGCACCGGAGGGGGCTGGGCGGGCCCCCGCGGGGCCAGCACCAACACCCCCCAGCGCCCGGCGAGGCCCTCGCTGCCGGCGGCCGATACCACCAGGGGCGCGGCGCCCTCGGCCCAGGGGGGAAGGGCGCCGGCGGGCGCGGGGGAAACGAGCGCCAGGAGGGAGAGCAGCCGATCGCGGCCCGCGCGGCCGCGCAGGCGCTCGGGAGGACGCGAAGCGAGGGCCGCGGACGAGCCTGCGGCTGCGGTGGTGCCGAAGCGCAGCTCGACGCCGCGTTCGAGGAGGGCGACGCCCAGCCCGGCCGCGAGCGCGACGGCGCGCTCGAAGCGCGTGCGAGCGCTCGCGCCGAGGCCTTGGCGAAGGTCGAGGACCAAGGCGCAGCGGCGCCGCGTCGGGGGAGGCGCGGTCGTTACGACGGGGGCGCCGCGCCGGGCGCTGAGGCGCCAGCGCACGCTGCGCAGGGGGTCGCCGGGCCGGTACTCGCGCACCCGCTCCCACTCTCCGCAGGGGCTGGACTCGAGGGCCCGGCTCAGCTCCCGGACCAGTC
The DNA here is from genome assembly GCA_003695705.1 of Planctomycetota bacterium. Taxonomy (GTDB): domain Bacteria; phylum Planctomycetota; class J058; order J058; family J058; genus J058. The sequence continues at coordinate 547 of RFHU01000279.1, read as the reverse complement.
CGTCGAGGCCGGGCGGCGTTCGCGGGCGGGGGTGCACCAGCACCTCGGCGGGGAGGTCGATGGTGCGGCTGCGGGCGAAGAGCGCGAAGGGGCCCTCGGCGGTGAGGCGCAGGGGCCCCAGGCGCAGCGGACCGCGTCGGCCTGCGAAGAGGTGCAGGCCGGCCGCGGCGCGTGCACCCCCGGGCAGGGCGGGGAACTCGCTCGCGGTCTGTCCGGAGAGAGCGAGGGGCGAACTTCCCGGGGGCGGCTCCTCCTGCGCGCGAAGACCGCGCAGCAGGCGCGGGCTCGGGTTGTGGACCTCATGGACCGCGCGGATCGACTCGCCGCGCGCGGCGCAGCGGGGCAGGCGGCGCCGAACGCGCAAGGCGCCGAGCGGGCTCCGCAGGCAGAGGGCGAAGTCGACGCAGAGCAAGGCCGCGAGCCCGGCGAAGAGGAGGTCCGCGAGCTGGCCCGGCGGCCGGAAGAGGGCGAGGGACGCGGCGGTCACCAGCGCAATCGAGCCGGCGGGGGCGGGGACGGGCAAGCGGCGCATGAGCGGTCGGTGGAT
>RFHU01000278.1 GCA_003695705.1 Planctomycetota bacterium | reverse complement strand
TGGTCGACCTCAAGCAAGAGCTCGAACGCCAGCGCTCGCAGCGCGAGCAGGTGCTCGCGACCCTGCGCGAAGGCGCCCGACGCTTCGAAGAGCGCCTGAGCTCCCTGGAGGAGGTCATCGCCGCGGGCCAGGTCGCCGCACGAAGCGACGCCCGCTGCCTGCAGCGGGCCATCGAACGCCACACCGACGCCCTGCGGGAGGAGTCCCGCGAGGGGGCGGCCCGTGCCGAAGCCCTCGGCGCACGGCTGCGGGAAGTGGGCGAACTCCTGGGGGCCGGGAACGCGCTCGCTCGAGAGACCGCCTTCGCCCAGGGAGAGGCCCTCCGGGGCTTCCAGCGCGCACAGGAGGGTCTGGCCGGGCGCCTCTCCGAGGCGCAGCTCCGGACGGCCGAGGAGCTCGCTCGCCTGCAGGAGGAGTTGCGCGAACGCCAGGCAGGGCTGCTGCGAAGCCAGCAGAGGACCGTGTTCGGCGCGGCGGCCGCGCTGGCCGTCGTTGCTGCGGTGTGCACCCTCGGGCTCCTCTTCTGGGGACGTCCCGCCGCGGGAGAGGCGGCGGCTCGTCCGCGAGCCTCCTTCCCCGCCGACGCTCCGGCGCTGCCGGCCGGCATGCCGCGCGACCGCGCGCGTTGACGGGAGACCCCACCCCAACGCGACCGGACGGAGCCTCTGCGCAGGGCTCCGGGCGCAGCAGGACGACGACGTGCCCAGCACGGTCCCTGCCGCCGGGCCGAGGACGACCCTGAGGGCGCGCCGCGCCCTCAGGGAGCCTTGGCCGAGGCCTGCAGCTCGAACTCCTCGCGCAGTTCTTCGTAGTCGGCGCGAACGTCGGGGAGGTCGAGGAACGCGCGGGGGAAATCCCGCAACGCGGCGCGCGCCTCCACCCATTGCCCGTGGGCGACGCGCTCGATGAGCGTGTCTTCGAGCCGGGAAAGGGCGTCGCGCGCCCGATCGGCGAATTCGGTGCGGGCGGCGGCCAGGCGCAGGTCGACCTCGGCCCGCAGGGGGTCCGCCTCGGGGAGCCGGCGCGCGGCCGCCTCCAGGCGACGGAGACGCTGCGCAGGGCGATCGGGATGCGCGCGGTCGAAGCGCAGCGCCTCGCGCGCAGCCTCCCGAGGCTGCCGCTCGAGCAAGGCCGCGAAGACCTCCTCTGCGCTCGGCGCCTCCCGCGGGCGAAGGGCTTCGCCGGGACGGCGCGCGCTGCCCCACAAGACCCCCAGCCCGAAGAGGAGCAGGAAACTCGCCAGCAGGGCGAGGGGCGCGAGCAGGTTGCGCAGGCCGTGGGCGCGGGGAGGGGAGGCGGCGGAGGGCTGGTAACCGGCCCGCAGCGCCGAGGAGCCGCTCCCGGCGTAGGGACGACGGCGAGGGAGAGCGCCGACCTGACCGCTCGACCCCAAGCGGCGCCGGGGGGCAGGGGGTACGGGCTTGGGCGGAGGCACGGGATGCTCTCCTCGCTCGAGCCGGTCGAGGGCATCGAGGACGGCCCGGGGATCGTCGAAGCGATCCTCGGGCTGCTTCTCGAGCAGCTTGAGGAGGATGGCCTCCATGCCCAGGCTCAGGTCGGGGTTGTGCATGCGCGGAGGCGGCGCGGGGTCTTCGACGTGTTGCTTGAGGAGCTCGGCCTGAGACGGAGCGTAGAAGGGAGGGACGCCGCAGGCGAGGTGGTAGAAGGTCGCGCCGAGGGAGTAGAGGTCGGAGCGGATGTCGATGTCCGACTTGCCCTGGGCGAGCTCGGGGGAAATGTAGAGCGGAGTGCCGAGGGTCTTGCCCGCGCGCGTGATGTGCACGCCGTCGTCGAGCTGCCGGCTGAGGCCGAGGTCGGTCAGCTTCACCACCCCGTCGGGGGTGAACATGATGTTCTCGGGCTTGATGTCGCGGTGGACGATGCGCTGCGCCCAGTAGTGGTCCATGGCCGAGAGCATCTGGCGCAAGTAGGAGCGCAGATCCTCCTCGTAGAGGAAGCCCTCCCTCTTGAGGAGCGCGCGGCCGGTGCGCCCGGGGACGAGCTCCATGGCGTAGTAGAGGTGGTCGTTGGACTCGCCTTGGGCGTAGCAGCGGACTAGGTTGGGGTGGTCGAGCTCCGCGAGCAGCTTCGCCTCGCGAAGGAAGCGGGTCCGGTAGCGGCGATCGTGCGTGGCGCGGGGAGGAAGGATCTTGACCGCGAGCTCCCGGCCCGTTTCCTCTTGGATGGCGCGGAAGACCGATCCCATGCCCCCGCTGCCGAGGTGTTCGAGGAGCTGGTAGCCCTCGATGGGACCGGCCTGCTGCTGGATCTTGAGCAGCCGCTTGCCCTCCTTCTTGCTGAGGTAGCCCTCGCGAACGAGCAGGGTGCCGATCTTGACCTTGCGCTCCTTGCGGTAGTAGTCGTGGGCCTGGCGCTCGAGGAGTTCTCGAAGCTGGTCCCGGGTGACCAGCTCTTCGAGCACCGCCAGTTCGCCGAAGGGGAGGCGCTCCTCTTCGGTCTCCGCGTCGGCGTCCTTCCAGGCGTCGAGGATCAAGGCCGTCTCACTCCCGACCGACCCTTCGCAAGCTCCTTGCCGCGGCGAAGGAGCTCTAAGCCTAGCAATCCCCGTTGACGGGTGTGGCCGCGGAGGCAGCCTTTCCCGCATGTGGGAAGCCGGGCGGGAACGGGGTGCCCCCGGCGAAACCCTACCGTGACAAGGCGTTTACAAGGCGAAGGTCCATTCGCCCGCGGCGTAGCGGGCCGCGCGGAGGCGCTCGGCTTCGTCCCGTTCTCTGGGACGGAGCGCGTCGGGCACGAAGCGAACGCCCAGAACGTCGCCGAAGGCTCGGGTCAGGGCCGCCCCCAGGGCGGCGGGGCTGGGCGGTGTGGCGCAGAGTCGTCCCAGGGCCGCCGCCTCGGGGCTGAGCGGGCTGGGGGAGAAGGGGATGGCGCCGTGCTGCAGGAAGGCTCGGCCGCGGCGGAGCTGGGCGCTGCCGACCAGCTTGCGCCCCCCGGCGATGATGTCGTGTTCGGTCGGGGCGTGGAAGCACATCCCGTGGCGGGGGGCGGCGCCCGGGCGCTCGGGCGCCCCCGTGGCCACGCCGAGGCTCGCGAGGGCGTGGCGCAGGGCGGCGTGGATCGCCTCGTAGGCGGTGCGGGGGCGGCGGTCGGGGAAGACGGAGTAGGGGGCCACCACGGCGTAGGTGAGCTCGTCGCGCTGGTGGTGGAGGGCGGCGCCTCCGCTGGGACGGCGAACGAGGACGGCGCCCGGCGGGGGGACGACCTCCGCCGCGGGTTGGAAGCGGCCCAGGGAAACGGCGGGCGGCGACCAGCGGTAGAGGCGCAGCACCGGGGGGCCTTCGGCGGGCAAGGCGGCGAGGAGCGCCTCGTCGACCGCCATGTTCCAGGCCGGGTCGCCGGCGCCGGTGTCGAGCAGGCGCCAGAGGCGCGGCGTTGCGCTCACGACCTCCCCTCGATGTCGTAGACCCCGCGGGCCTCGAGGGCGACGACCACGTCGTGGGCCTCGCGGCCTTCGCAGGGGACGACGGGCCCGAACCAGCGGGTCCAGGGGCGCCGGCGAACGACGAGGCGCAGTCGCCCCTGGCCCAGGCGGCGGAAGCCGCGCACGGATCGCCACGGGATCCGGCTCCCTGGCCACCGTTCGCGCGCTCCAATCCAGGCCCCGGCCTCGTCGAGGCGGACCTCCGCCGCGCGCGCGTCGTGATGCAAGAGGAGCCCCAGCGCGGCGAGGAGGGGGACGCACACCGCGCCCAGCCCCGCTCCCAGACCCACGAGCCAGTGCACACCGAAGAGGGCGGGAGCGATCCCGGCGGTGGTGAACGCGGCGCCCCAGGGGCTCCCGCCCTGGCTGAGCAGGGGGAGCAGGAGGAGCAGGGCCACGGGCAAGACCCAGGCCGGCTGCGGTTGCCCGGCGAAGGTGAGGTCCAAGGGCGCGGCGTCCGGGGGTGGGGGGGGCAGCTCGCGAGGGGCTTCGCCGCAGCGAGGGCAGACCTCGGTGCGCGGAGCCAGGCGTTGCCCGCAGTGCAGGCAGGGGAGGCGCGCCGAGAGGAGCAAGTAGAGCCGCGTCGCGGCGGCCAGCGCCCAAGGGAAGAACACGACCGCGCCCAGGCCGCAGGTCAGGGCGGTCCCCAGCTGCGCGAGGAGGCCCACAGCGAAGAGCTTGAGAAGAGTCCGCAAGCCCCACACGCTCTCCCAAGAGGCGCGCAGGGCCGCGATGGGCCCCAGGCCTCGGTCGAGGATGAAGTAGGGGGCAAAGAAGAGAGCGACTTGCACCGCGAGGCCGCCGACGAGGAAGGCCAGGGTGCCGACGTTCTGGGCGGTCACGGCGAGGAGGTAGGCGACGAGGGCGGGGAGGAGGACCCGCCGCTGGGCGAAGAGGTCGCCCAGCCGGACGGGCCGGCGCCGGGCGAGCTGCAGGAAGATGCCCACCAGCCCCAGGAAGAGCCAGACCCCCACCGGCAGGAGGACGGTGGTGAGCAGCGAAGGGAAGAGGTTCAGAAACAGCGCGGGAGGGGGCGCCGGTCCGGCGCCGGGGCCCTTCCCCCCCAGGCCGCCGAGGATGCCCCAGACGATCAAGGGCGCCACCAGGAGACCGGCCAGCAGCAGGACGCAGCCCAAGGCCAGAAGGGGGGCGAGGAGGGCCGGCCCGGGGTTGTCGCGCACGACGCGCCAGGCCACGCGCAAGGTCGCGCCCAGGTCCACCGGGTCGTCGCGCCAGCCGGGCTGCGTCGGACCGGGCTGCGTCGGACCGGGCTGCGTCGGACCGGGCTGCGTCGGGCAGGGCTCGGAGGCCTCCACCGGGTCGTCGCGCCCGCCGGGCTGCGTCGGGCCGGGCTCGGGCATGCTCTTCCTTCTCCTCCGCGGGCGAGGAGCGCGGGGGAAGCGGGTATTCTAAGCCGCTTCGACGACCTCTCGGAGGACGCCGTGACCGCCCTGCGGTCGCCCGTCGGCCGGGGGTGCGGGAAGCTCGGTGCGACCGGGCAGGCTGCGAAGGAGGAGGCTCCGTGGCTCAGGACTACCGGCAAGTGCGGCTCGGCAAGCTCGAGGACCTCGTGGCGGCCGGCGTGCACCCCCACCCCGAGCGCTACGAGCGCACCCACACCCTGGCCGAGGCGGCCGCCCTCGACGAGACGGTCCGCGGGGTCCGCGTCGCCGGTCGTGTGATCGCCAAGCGCGACATGGGAAAGAACGTGTTCGTCAAGCTGCAGGACTTCGACGGCGCGCTGCAGGTCATGCTGGCGCGGGACGCCCTCGCCGAGGACCCCGAGGAGAGCGCCCGGCAGCACAAGCTCTTCTCCAAGAAGGTCGACCTGTGGGACTTCGTCGGCGTGGAAGGAGACATGTTCCGCACGCGGACCGGTGAGCTGACCGTGCGGGCCCGCGGGTGGAGCTTCCTCGGCAAGTGCCTGCAGCCTCCTCCGGAGAAGCGGCTCGGCATTCACGACACCGAGCTCGCCTGGCGGCAGCGCTACCTAGACCTCGTGACCAACCCGCAGAGCCGCGAGCGCTTCCGGCTGCGCACGGCGCTCGTGCGCGCCATCCGCGCCGCGCTCGACCGCGAGGGCTTCCAGGAGGTCGAGACCCCCGTCCTCTGCAACAAGGCGTCGGGGGCCCTCGCGCGCCCCTTCGTCTCCCACCACAACGCCCTGGACATGCCGGTGGTCCTCCGGATCGCCCCCGAAACCTACCTCAAGCGGCTCATCGTCGCCGGCTACGACCGCGTCTACGAGTTCGCGCGCTGCTTCCGCAACGAGGGCATGGACCCGTCCCACCTGCAGGACTTCACCATGCTCGAGTACTACGTGGCCTACTGGAACTACGAAGACAACATGCGCTTCACCGAGCGCCTCCTGCGCGAGGTCATCCAAGAGGCCCTCGGCACGCTCCGCATCGAGCGCGGCGGGCGGACCATTGACTTCTCCGGAGAGTGGCCGCGGCGAAGCCTGCGGGAGGTCATCGAGGAACACGCGGGGATCGACATCGACGCGCATCCCGACGCCGACTCCCTGCGTGCCGCCATCGTCGCCCGGGGCGTGGAGCTCGAAAACCCGGGCGCCGGCCGCGGGAGCCTGATCGACCAGCTCTACAAGAAGACGGCGCGCGGCCAGCTGATCCAGCCCACCTTCATCATCCGCCATCCGCGCGACCTCTCGCCCCTCGCGCGCGCCTCCGACGACGACCCGCGCACCGTCGACCGCTTCCAGCTCGTGGTCGACACCTGGGAGGTCGTGAACGCCTATTCGGAGCTGGTCGACCCCATCGACCAGCGCGAGCGCCTCGTCGAGCAGGCCGGACTCAAGGCCGCCGGCGACGACGAGGCCATGGAACTCGACGAGGACTACCTGCTCGCGATGGAACACGGCATGCCTCCCATCTCCGGCTGGGGAATGGGCATCGACCGCATCGTCGCGCTGCTGAGCGATGCCCCGAACCTGCGCGACGTGGTCTGGTTCCCCCTCATGAAGCCTCTGGGAAACATCGGCGGCGCTCCTCGAACGGTCCTCTGGGCCGGCGAGGAGGCCCTGGCCCTAGGCCTCTACCTGGCCGATCCCCCCTGGCTCGAGGTCTACGCACTCGACGGCGAGCGGGTGCGCCACGTCTCGCGCGGCCAGCAACAGCCCAACAAGAAGGCGCGCAAGAAGGGGGAGGAGGGGGTGCTCGCCTTTCTCCGCGAGCGCGCCCGCGCCCTCGCCAACGAAGGGATCGGCCGCGAGCTCTTCGTCGGCGAAGGACGCCCGCTGGCGGCCCTGCACGAGCTCCTGCCCGCCGTGGGAGGAGTCGGGCTCGCGGACCTCTTGGCGCGCCTGTCCGAGAGCAAGTTCCTCGCGGTCGAAAACCAGGCCCGCGCCCTTGCTCGCTACGTCGCGGCCTTGCGCTCGGAGGTCGAGGCGTGACCGCGCCGCGAGGCCGTGCGGGAAGGTAGCCTGGGGGGCGTGGTCGATCCTTCCGCGCTGGACCCGGAGCTGCGGCGCGAGCTCGAGGCCGCCGACGCCTGCGAGGAGATCGCGGTCGTCTACGACCCCGTGCCGGAGGTCCTCGAGGCCTACGCCTTCGAGGGGCGGATCGGCGTGGTCGCCGTCGTCGGCGCGGGCGCGGCGGCCGAAGCCGCGGCCCTCGACGCGGGGGCCATCGAGGTCCTGACCCCCGCCACCCCCCGCGAACTGGCCCTCGCCCGCCTGCGCAACGCCGTCGCCCGCTTCCGCTCCCGCCTCAAGCTCGAACGCGCCGTGGCCGACCTCGGACGCGAGGCCGACACGAACGAGCGGCACTTGCGCCTCGCCGCGCAACTCCAGCGCAGCCTCCTTCCCCGCAGCCTTCCCGAAGTCGCTGGCGTACGCTTCTCGACGGCCTACCTGCCCCGCGACTTCGTGTCCGGAGACACCTACGAGCTGCGCCTCCTCGGCCCTGAGCGGGTCGCCCTGTTCACGCTCGACGCCGTGGGGCACGGCGTGCGGGCGGCCCTCTTGACCACGCTCTTGCGCTCGCTCTTCCGCCCCCTGCAGGGCGAGCAGGTGCGCTCGCCCGGCGAAGTCCTCGGCGAGCTCAACGGCTACCTGCTCGATGCCCAGCTCGACGAGTCCCCCACCGCCGCCTTCTGCTACGGCCTGCTCGACCTCCCCTCCCGACGCCTGTGCCTCGCCAACGCCGGTCATCCGTCGCCCGTGCGGATCCGCCCCAACGGGAAATACGAGCGTCTGGGCGGCTCGGGGCTGCTGCTGGGCATCGACCCTGCCGCCTACGAGGACTTCGAGGTCGAGCTCGAACCGGGCGACCGCGTCGTGTTCTTCACGGACGGCGCAGACCCCGTCTACGACGAGCGCTTCCTGCGCAAACTCGTCGAGTTGCGCGACCTCGACCTCGAACTGCAGGTGGGCGGGGCGCTCGGCGAGGTCATCGCCCTCGACGAGGAGGGACGGCCCGAGGACGACGTGACGGCGGTGGCCTTCGAACTCACCACGGAATAAGCTCGTGCCAATGGAAGAGACCTACCGCGTTCAGCCCCTGAACCAGGCGCACGGGACCTACGAACTCGCCCTGACGGGGCGGGTCTACGCCGACCTAGCGCCCGGCTTGCAGGAAGAACTCCTCGAACTCGTCGACCGCGGACTGCGCAACCTGGTCGTCGACGCCCGGGAACTCGAACAGATCGACTCCTCGGGGCTGAACGTCTTCGTGCACCTGCTCAAGCGCCTGCGCCCTCTGGGGGGAAAGATCGTGTTCTTCGGCCTCAACGAGAACATCCGCCGCGTGTTCCGCATCACCAAGCTGGAGACCGTGATGGGAGTCGTGGAGGAGCGCAACGAGGCGCTGGAAGGCCTGGCATGAGCGCGCAGCAGGGCGACCTCGAATTCGACGACTTCGACCTCGAGGAGATCGAGCAGCACCTCAAGGTGCTCGAACGGACCCTTCCCGCCGAGCGGACGTCGTACGACGCCTTGCGGGCGCGACTGGAGCGAGCCGCCTTCCCTCGCTTCGTGGCCTGGTTGGGGCCGCGCGGCTTGCCCGAGGGAGAGGACGCCCTGCGCAGGCTCGAAGACGACGCCCGCGCCTTGGTGGAGACCATGGCACGGGACTTCGAGCCGCGCCCCACCCCCGAGGACGTGGAGTGGGTGGCGCAGCGCATCGCGCGCGACGTGCTGGGGACGGGCCCCCTGCAGGAGTTCCTCGACGACCCCACGGTCAGCGAGATCATGGTCAACGGTCCCGACCTGGTGGTCGTGGAGCGGGGTGGGCGCTTGGAGCAGACCCCGGCGCGCTTCCGCGACGAGGCGCACCTCACCAGCACCATTCGCAAGATCGCCGAGCGCACGGGGCGCCGCATCGACTTCGCCTCGCCGACCCTCGACGGTCGCCTCCCCGACGGCTCGCGCGTGCACGCCGTCTTGCCGCCCATCGCCATCGACGGGCCCCAGCTCACCATTCGCAAATTCGGCAAGCGTTACACCCAGATCGAGGACCTCATCAGCACGGGGACCCTCCGCCCCGAGATGGCCTTCTACCTAGGGGCCTGCGTCAAGGCGCGCCTGAACATCGCCATCGGCGGCCCGTCCGCCTCGGGCAAGACCACCACCCTCAACGTCCTCGCGACGCAGGTCCCGGCGGGGGAGCGCCTGGTGACCATCGAGGAGCTCAGCGAGCTGGACTTCTCCCGCTCGCACTGCCACGTCGTGCGCCTGCAGAGCCGCACGGAGAACATCGAAGGCACGGGCGAGGTCACCATCCGGCAGCTCGTCAAGGAGGCCCTGCGCATGCGCGCCGACCGCATCGTCGTCGGCGAGGCGCGCGGTCCGGAAATGGTCGACGTGCTCCAGGCGATGCGTTGCGGACACGACGGCTCCATGACGACCATCCACGCCAGCTCGCCGGCCGACGTCATTGAGCGGGCCGTGACCATCAGCCTGTTCGCGAACCTGGGCCTGAGCGAGGAGCACCTGCGCCGGCTGGTGGTGGACAGCCTCGACGTCATCGTGGTCCTTGCGCGCTTCGCCAACGGAGAGCGGAAGATCGTCAAGATCAGCGAACCCTACCTGAGCGAGGCCGGCGAGGTGCGCTTCAACCACGTCTTCGAATACGAGCACGAGGGCTACGCCGACGAAGCCCCCGTGGGACGTTTCCGCTGGGTGGGCCCCACGCGCCACGAGCTGCGCTTCCGGCGCATGGGCATCAGCCTGCCGGAGGCCGCCCTCGGGGACCTCGAATGAGCAGAGCCTCCATCCGCTTCCTCGAACTGCGAACCGAGGCCGTGCTCGGGTCCATCCGTGTCCTCAACGACCTGCTCGAAGTCGCCCTCGCGGCCCTCGCCGTGGAACCCTCGCTGCGCCACGACCTCGCCCTGGGACTCGCCGAACTCGTCGCCAACGTGTGCCAGCACGAGTACGCGGCTCAAACCGACCCGCGCGGGGTCACCGTGACCCTCGACGCGCGGGACGACCTGCGGCTGACCGTCGGTAGCCACGGCCCGCCCTTCGACCTGGAGGCCGCCCTCGCGCGCGCGCGGGAGCGCGACCCACTCGAGGACCTGGAGGGGAGTGGCCTGGGCCTTCCGCTCTTGGTCGGCCTCTTCGACGAGGTCCGCTGCGAGTCGCCGCCCGAAGGCGGCAACCGAATCACCCTCGTCAAACGTCGCGGACGGGGCTAGGCCGCGCCGGGGCTCGGAAAGGGCGAAGCGCGGGTGCACCCCTACGAGGACCACGAGCTGCTCGCGCTGCTGCGCGCCCGACGCGCCCTGCGCGGCGATCCGCCCTCGGCCCCGCCCGGCCGTCTGGCCCAGGTTCTGGGCCGGACGGGGTCCGTCGCACCGTCCGTCTTGGAGGAGGCGCTGCGCGAGTTGCAGCGACATGCCTCCCCCTGCCCCGTGTGCGGTGACCTCCGCTGTCGCCTTCCTGCGGAAGGACCTCGGACGACCCGCTGCCCGCGTTGCGGGCACCGCTGGACGCTGCCCGGCGTCGGCGGCGCGCCTCCCCGGTCCGCCTGGCGCCCCCTGGGCGCCGCCGCCGCGGGAGCATCCTCCGGAGCACCCTTCGCAGGAAGCTCGGCCCGAACGAACGTCCGGGGGAGCGGCTCCTCCCGGCTCAGCCCCTCATGGACGGCGGAGACCCGAAGGGGCGGAGCGCGATCCGCCCTCGGATCGGACGCGCGCGAGGTCGCCGCCCCAGGGCTGCGGGTGGGCGACTACCTGGTCCTCGACGAGCTCGGGCGAGGGAACATGGGGGTGGTCTATGCCTGCGAGCACCGCGACGTCCCCGGTCGCCGGGTGGCGGTGAAGCTGCTGCAGGCCCACCTGGCAGAGGAGGAGGACCTCGCCCGCTTCCTGCGCGAAGGCGAGTCCCTCGCCCGCGTGGACCATCCCAACGTAGTCCGCGTCCACGAGCTGAACACCCTCCCGGACGGTCGACCCTACTTGGTGCTGGACTTCGTCGAGGGCTCGACCTGCGAGGACCTGGTCCGCGATGGACCCCTCTCCGAGCGCGAGGCCGCGCGCATCCTCACGGACGTCGCGCTGGGCGCCGCGCACCTGCACCGCCACGGCATCGTGCACCGCGACCTGAAACTGGCGAACGTGCTCGTGGACCGGACCGGCCGTCCGGTCATCGCCGACTTCGGCCTGGTGCATCTCGTCGACCGGGCCACCCGGCTCACCGCGACGGGCGAGCTCCTCGGCACCCCGCTCTACATGGCTCCCGAAGTCATCCTCCGCGAAGACGAAGGCTTCGACGGACGGGTGGACGTCTACGCGCTGGGGGTCATGGCCTACCGAATGATCGTGGGCCGCTACCCCTACTTCTCGAAGAACCAGACCGAGCTGTTCACCGCGGTGCTCGAAGCAGACCTCGTGCTCCCCGAGCATCTGAGCGAGGACGCGCGCTGCGTCCTCGAACGCGCCTTGGCGCGCGACCCCGAGGACCGCTACCCCACGGCCAAGGACCTCGCCACCGACCTCCGGGCCCTCGCACGGGGCGAACCAGTTTCGGCGCGCCGGCTGGGGGCCGAAGAGCGCTTGCGGGCGTGGGTCCGCCGCCACCGCCGCCTCGCCGTGGGCGCGCCGCTGGCGATCGTCGGTGCGCTGCTCCTGTCCATCGGCGTTGCCGTCTGGCTGCGCGCCCGGGCACGGCGCGCCGTTCGCGAGGAACTGAGCGCTCTGGCCGAGCGCCTCGACCGGGAAGGACAGCGCCTCGGCTCGCGACCTCCCGCGGCTGCGGAAAGGGCCTTGGCAGAGCCCTTGCAGCACGCACGCGACGCGCTGGCGCGGGGTCGTGCCCTCGGCATTTCCGAGGGAGAAGCCGTCGAGCGACTCCGAGGTCTGGTGAAGTTCCTCGAGGGCGCCCGGCTCCGAGCCCGCGCTCGCAAAGCCTGGATCGAAGCCTGGTCCGACGGCGAGGAGAAGGGTCCGCTTCCGCTGACCGGGGCGAAGCTGCACAGCCTCTTGGAGGTCTTCTCCGCTGCGCCTGCGGGCCCCGTCGCGCAAGCCGGGGCGCGGGCCTTCGAAGCCTTGCGGGCGCGAGTGCTCCTCGCCGCGGGGCGTGCCGCCGACGCCGTCCGCTGCCTCGAAGTCCTGGGCCCCGAACCGGCGGGCGTTGCCGAGGACGAAGCCGAGGAGCGTCGTTGGATCCTGGCCTGGGCGCGTGCGCGGGCCGGCCTCCCGGAGGTCGAGGACGCGCCACTCGAGGTGACCCTGTTCCGCGCCGAGACCGCGGCCACGCCGCGCGCCCGCGAGCAGGCTCTGGCCGCGGCCCAGGCGGCGCTCGAAGGCGCTGAGGGGCTCGAAGCCGACCTCGGTCGCGTCGAACTCGCCTGCTTGCGGCTCGGAGGAGGCGAGTCTGCGCAGGCGGTGCGCTTGCTCGCCGAGCTGCGCCAGTGGAGCGATCTCCAGTCGAGCCAGGCCGTCCCTCCCCAGGTGCAGGCGCGCGCCGCGCGCCTCGAGGGAAAGGTCCTGCTCGGCCTGGGTTGGTTCGCCAGCGCAGCGGAGGCCTTCGCGCGGGCGTTGAGGGCCGCTCCCCAGGACACGGTGCGCGCCACGCGCCTCGACACCGAAGCGGGTCCCTGGGTTTCCGCCGCCGACGCCGCGGCCCGCCTCGGGGAGGCGCTGGGTTGGGCACGGACGCTGGAGCAGAGGCGGGCCCTCGAGAGCGCCGAACGCGCGCAGGAGCGGCTGGAGGCGACCGAGGCTGGAGGGCTGCCCGCCGCCTTGCTTCGCCGCGAGGCCTACGACCTCAGGGCGCGCTCCGGCGAGGAAGGGCCCGCGCCCGAGGCTTCGGGAGAACCACGCGGCGAGCGGGAACGCGCTGCCGTGGCTGCGCTGGCGGTGCGTAGCGCCCGCCGCGCGGGAGATCCGAAGGCGCCGCCTCCGAGTCGGCAGGACGCCGCAGAGGCAGCCCGCCTGATGCGCGAGGGCTGCGCCGAGCTGGCTGCGGCGGAGGGCGCCTGGCTGCGGGGAGAGGAGGAGCAGGAGGCACGGAGTCGCGCGAAGCGAGCCCGGCGCGCCTACCTGCTCGCCCTGGGACGCGGCGCAGGAGCCAGGGCCTGGGCGGGGCTCGCCTTGGCACGCTTCTGGGAGGGGAACTTGGCTGCGGCGGAAGAAGCCCTGGGGCGAGTCGACTTCGACCGGGCTCCCGCGGAGGCTTGGTTGGCGCGCGGGCTCTTCGAGCTGGTCCCACGCTCGACGCAAGAAGACGGCGCCCCTCCGGAGCGAAGGGCGTCCGCCGCCAGGGCCTTCGCGCGCGCACTCGAATGCCTCGAGAGCCGGGGAGGGAAGCGTGTCCTCGAGCGGCGGGCCAAGCAGTGGCGGGTGCTGCGCCTGGCTGCGCGCGTTCTGCCCCCGGGTCCCGAGCCGGAGGTGATCGGACTCCTGCGCCGCGCCTCGGAGCTGGCGGAGGACCCTCCGCTGCCTCCCGAACTGCGCCTGGGTCTGGCGAGGGCACTGCGGCTCGCAGGCGAGGCGACCGGCGACGAGGAAGTCACGCGCCTCGCCGCGGCGCGCGCCGAGGCGGCCCAGGCGGACCAGAAGAAGGCACTCGCTCTCCGCGCGGTGCTCCGCAAGGGGAGCGTCGACACCCGCGCGCGACGGATCGAACCAACCAAGCAGGCCAGCGAAGCCGTGTTCGAGTTGCAGCACCTCGATCCCGCGGCAGGGGAGAGCTACTACCAGTACGCGGTGGGCTTCATGCTCACGGGCAACCCCATCCTCGGCTTCGACGTCTACGCGCTCGGCTTCGAACTCGAGCCGCGCCGTTTCCTCCGTTTGCTCGTCGAAGAAGCCCGGCGCATACCGCAAGGGGACCGGAACGACCCGTCGAGCGTCGCCTTCTCCGAAGCCTATCGCTCCAACCTTCTCCGCATCCTCGACGACCAGCCTCCGTTCTCCCGCCTTCCCCTGGTCCGCGACGCGGAACTGCGCTTGGCGCTCGCGGCGGTGCGCGTGCGGCTTCAGCGGGTGTCCGTTCCGACCGAACGCCTGCTCTCCGCGCTGCGTCGCGCCGAGGGCTTGAGCGAAAGGCGGCCGCACCTTGCCGGCGCGGCCGTCTTGCAGGGCATGCTGCGCCTGGATCTCGGAGACTGGGCGGGAGCCTTGCGCTGGTTGGAGCGGGCCCGGCGAATGGTCGATCCCTTCGCCTGGGGGACGAAGGCGCCTGCGGATCGCTGGATCCTGCGGGTGTTCGCGGCCGAGTGCCAGGGCTGGCTACGCCATCCGCAGGAGGTGGCGCGGCTCCTGGGAAACTTGGTGTGCGAGAAGCGGTGGGTGCCCTACTTCTGCAATACCCCGGCCTTCTGGGCCGAGCCAAGCCGTCCCGAGGTCCTTCTTCCTCCGGTGCAGGAACTCGTGCGACGTTCGCGGACCGCGCGGCATACCAGGTTGTTGGGAGAGCGCTGAACGAAATCCGTCGCGCGGACCGAACGCAACGAGCGGGGCGCAGCGTACGCGAGCCGGGGGACCTCGCTCAGTCTGCGTCTTCGCTCTCGGTCGGTAGGGGCTGGAGGTCGTCGGGAACGCCGAGCTCGATCTTGCAGTCGCCCGGGTTGCGGACGCCTTCGAGGCGGATGGTCTGGTCGGGTCCGAGGGTTCCTTGCTCGATCTTCCCGCCCGGAAGGGTGACCTTCCACGAAGTTCCCTCGAGGGACTCGCCCGTCTCGGACACCACCTCGAAGGCGACCCAGTGGGGCCGCTCGGTCGGCTCGGCCGACCGGGCAGGCACCGGCTCGGGGAGTTCCTCCCGCTCGGCGGGCGCGAGCCGCTCGGCGGAGCGAGCGATCTCGAAATGCGTCGAGTAGCCCACCCCCGGCTCGAAGTGGTGCAGCACCTTGACCACGTAGTAGTCGCCGTCGGTGCGGGCACTGGTCTTCTCGATGCGCACCACCGAGCCGGCCTCGATCTTGGGCTCGCCCTGGCAGCTCGCACGCCCTTCGACGTAGCGGAGGGCGTGCTCGTTGAGCCGCGCCACCGCCATGGCGGTCCCTTCGGCAACCTCGTGGAAGGGGCGATCGCTGTAGAGAACCTCGCGCGCGCCGTAGGCCCGCTCGGCGAGGGCGGCGCCCTTGTCCTGCGCATCGAAGCGCAGGCGGGCGTCCTTGGCCGTCGCACTCCCCTCGATCATCTTCTTCTGCGCCATGTCCCAACCGCGGACGGTGACCTTCGAGACCTGCTCGTCCGTCGTCATCCGCGGGGCGAAGGAGAGCAGGTTGGCTCCCCAGGTGAGGGTCGCGACCGCCTGGCCTTCGGCGGGCTTCTTGAAGGAGAGGCGCCGGTTCGCGCGGTCGATGTCGAGGACGAAACCGCACAGGAAGGCTCGCTCGCGCAGGAAGGAGAGGTTCGTCTGCATGGACTGGAAGACATAGCGGTGCTTCACTCCGCTGTCCTCGACGTCGGCGGAGAGGCCGACCTCTCCGGCGATCTTGCCGGCAATCTCCGAGTCCTTCATGTCCACGAAAGTCCGGTTGTGGACGCCGCGCTTGAGGCGGTGTTCCTTGTCGTAAGCGACCACGGTGACCACGGCCGGACCGCGGACGGGGAACTCGCAGTCGAGGCGGACGACCTCGCCGCTGGCGACCTCGACGAGCTTCCCGCCGCCCTCCTCGTAGCCCAGCTTCACGCTCAGCGAAGTGCCCTCACGGAAGGTCTCCCCGTCGGTCCAGGCGAAGTCGTCGTTGGAGAGCCGGAGCTCGATGGCATCGGCCAATTCGAGGTGTTGATGGACGCGGATCGTGATGATGGACTCCACGACGGCCGCGTCCGCCGCGGCGCCATCGATGAGGAGTTCGAACTTCGGCGTGAGCTTGTCGGTGCCGGCGGGGTCGGAGGCGGCCATGGCGTCAGAACCGGGCCTCGAGGGCAGTGCAAACGGAAGGACCGGAGCGGACCGCGTCGGGCGGATTCTCGACGGTCAGCCCACGCCGGAGGGTGAGCTGGATGCGGTTCGCGCTCGACGCGATGCCGGCATCCCGCTCGAGGCCGTCGAGAAAGGAATCCAAAGGACCGAGCAGGAGCCGCGGGTCCAGGCTGGGACGCCCGGCCGCGCGGGAAGCCCCGTCACGGATCCAGCGCTCGGCGAGGGACTCGAGGCCGCGGCGCTCTCGGCCGAGCTCGGCGAGGCGATCTTCGAGGGCAGCGAGGTCTTCCGCTGCGATGGCGCTGCGGTCTTCCACCGCCGCGCGCAAGGACTCGCAGGCGTCGAGGAAGAAGAGCCCGCGCCGCAGGTATTCGGCGGCGGCGCAGAGCGCGCTCCAGAGGGCGGCGAAGGCAGGCTGCAGCTCAGGTTGGCGCAGGACCCAGTCGCCGAGGGAGGCGGAGACCACCGCGCGCAGATCGCCGGGGACACGCCGGAGGTCGAGCGCCTCGTCGACCGCGCGGCGGACGAGCCGCGGAAGGTCCTGCGCGGCCCCGTCGGACCCCACGCCCGGCCCTGCGCGCAGCCCGAAGGCGTCTGGTTCCTTGGTGCGGTCCCGGTGGGCACGTTCGGCCTCGGCTACGAGCGCGGCACGGTGCCGCTCGAACCACTCTCCGAGGCGTTGCCGCTGCGCGCGCTCGCGCGCAGAGGGGCTCGCCTCCAGGCGTCGTCGCCAGGCCCGAAACCGCCCCGCGAACCGGCGCAGGGTCGCCTCGGGCCCGCGCCGCTCGAGATGGCCCTGAACGAGGGCCCGCTCGAGTTCGCTCAGCAGGCCGCGGGCTTCCTGGGCAAGCGCGTCGAGGTCCGCGCCGGTTGGAGACATGGAGCCCTCCGCAGGGAACGCCCAAAGCATAGAACGCCCGGCGGGCGAAACCAAGCAGACCCCTGGAAGGTGCGGGCACTGCCCTCGGGGCCCGGCCGCATCGCCACAACCCCTTGCTCCCCGTCGCCTCGCGCTGCGCCGAACCCTGCGGGCGGCCCGTCCAACGCCCGGCCGGCTGGGCTCGCCGTGCTCAGTCGGAGACGAGCTCGCCGAAGACCGTGTGCAGGTCGACGTCCCGCTGGACCTGCTGCTGCACTTCGCCCAAGAAGGGGTCGTGGCGGGTCTTGAGGTCGCGGAGCATCGAGCTGAGGTGCGAGGTGCCCGACTCCCGTTCTCGGGCGTCCACCCGCTCGAGCTGTTCGGTGAGCTTCTCGCCCACGTCCGTGCCCGGCGCCCCATAGACGAACTCGGGCTCGAGGAGCTGGAACACCGTAGGACGGTCGTAGCCGAGGTCCTCGGCGATGCGATCGAGCATCTCCACCGCCACCCGCAAGTTCCCCTGCAAGAGGCGTCGCGTGCGCTCCTTTTCCGCGGGGGAGGCGCCGGCCATGAATTCGTCTCGCTCGAGCCTCCCGAGCATGGTCTGCGACCAGATCCGCTTCTCCTGAAGCAGGAAGCCGCGCTCGAGCAGCCGGAGGCGCTCTTCGAGTTCGTGGATGTGCCGGCGGTCGTCGGAGGTCATGCGAACTCCCGTTCCTGTCTCATCCTAGCAGGCCGGCGAGAAGAGTCCGCTCGGGGCGCAGGGAGACGCGGGCAGGTTCGGCTCGGGACCGTCGCCCGGCGCGGCACGGACTGGCGTCCGCGCACTCCGGGCAGCCGGCCCGTGCGGCTCCCCCGGGCGAGCCACCCCGGCTCCCGGGAGCGTCGAGGGCGGCCCCAGACCCCTTCCCGGAACCTCGGCGGGGGCTAGGATGCACCGCGTGAAGCCCAACGACGGCCATCCTGCGCGCTGGTGGCATCCCCTCGAAGGGGAGGACGGCCGCGTGCGGTGCGACCTGTGTCCCCGCTACTGCAAGCCTCGCCCTGGACAGCGCGGCTTCTGCTACGTGCGCGCCAACCGCGACGGCCGCATGGTCCTAGAGACCTACGGCCGCAGCAGCGGCTTTTGCGTGGATCCCATCGAGAAGAAGCCCCTGAACCACTTCTTGCCGGGGTCGCCCATCCTCAGCTTCGGAACCGCAGGTTGCAATTTGGGCTGCCAGTACTGCCAGAACTGGGACATCAGCAAGGCGCGGACCAACGACCGCCTGCAGGCCGAAGCCGGGCCGGAGGCCATCGCGGAAGCGGCTCGGGAGCTCGGCTGCCAAAGCGTCGCCTTCACCTACAACGACCCCGTCATCTTCGCCGAGTACGCCATCGACACGGCTGCCGCCTGCCACGATCGCGGCATTCGCACGGTGGCGGTCACGGCGGGCTACATCACCGCGGAGGCCCGCAGCGAGTTCTTCGACGCCATGGATGCCGCCAACGTCGACCTCAAGGGGTTCAGCGAGGACTTCTACCAGAAGCTCTGCGCGGGACACCTGCAGCCGGTGCTCGATACGCTCCGCTACCTCGTCCACGAAACCGACGTGTGGGTCGAACTCACGACCCTGCTCATCCCGGGCCACAACGACGGGGACGAAGAGCTGAAGCGCATGAGCGAGTGGGTCATCGCCTCCCTCGGCCCCCACGTCCCGCTGCACTTCACCGCCTTCCACCCCGACTTCCGGATGCGCGACGTCCCTCCCACGCCGCCTGCGACCCTGCGGCGCGCCCGGACCATCGCCAAGGAGATCGGGCTCGAGCACGTCTACACGGGCAACGTAAGCGACCCCGAGGGTCAGAGCACCTACTGCCCCGGGTGCGGGGAGATGGTCGTGCAGCGCGACGGCTACGAGATCGGTCGCTACGCGCTCGACGCCGAGGGGCGCTGCCGGAGCTGCGGGACACGGCTTCCCGGGCGCTTCGCGGAGCGGCCCGGGACGTGGGGCCGTCGCCGCCTACCGGTGCGCATCGGCTGAGGCCGCGGCCGAATCGCTGGGCAGGGCCAGGAGTTCGTCGTCGCGCACGGAGATGGCGAGGACGTCCAGGGACGCGCAAACGCAAGGAGAGCCGAGGAGTTCGCTCACGGAGGGGCGCGTGCGCCCCTCGTCGCCGGAGATGAGCTCCTTGATGTAGGTGCCGCTCTGCGCCTCGATGACCGCGGCGAAGTGGTTGCCCTCGAGGTCTTCGCAGCGAAAACGGCGCACCCGACGGCGCCGTACCTTGTCCGCCCGGCGGCGCGCCACCCTCCGGGGGGTGCGCTGTTCGATGTCGGCGCCCGAGAGGCTCGCCTCGAGGGCAGCGAGTTGCCCCGGCTCGACGACCGCCTCACCCACCGAGCAGAGCGCACGGTAGCGTTTGTCGGCCTCCCAACCCTTGAGGCGCGCGACGAGCGACTCGTCGTCCACGGCTCGAAGCCCGGCGGGAAGCTCGACGCGTCCGGACGCGTGGCGAACGATGGCCTCCGCCACGGCGGCGAGGTCCACGCTACGGCGCCGCGGTCGGCGCAACTCCAGCACGAAGGGCCGGCCAGCGCCCAGGCAACGAACGTCGATGTCCTCGCGTCCCATGCCGTGGAGTTGATGCGAGGCCGCACCGTAGGCGGCCCGCAGGGGTTCCCCCAGCAAGTCCTCCACGGAGGTCGGGTATTGGCGCCCGGTCCCCTCGCACTGTCCGCAGCCCCCTCCGCGGCAGGAAGTGCAGCGCCAGGGAGCCCGCGTCTGCGGAAGGCCGCGGGCGAGCTTGCGGTAGCGACCGTAGACGTATGCCGAGCGCACGGTGCGCCGCACGCGGTCGCGCTCGAGGTCGTAGACCATGAGCATCTGAGGGCGCTGGTGATCTGGCGCGCGGCCGAGGCCGCTCCACCGGCGAACGAGCTCCCCGCCCACCCGACGCTTGAGCTCTCCCTTCCAGGCCGCGACGACGTCCGCGGAGCGCTCCGCCCGCGGCCGGATCCGAACGCCCACCCAGAAGGTGTCGAAGGCGAAGGCGTGGACGGCCTCCTCGCAGCGCTCCACCACCCGGGGAGCCAGTTCGTCGACGGGCGGCAGGTCGCTCATGGGGCGGACTTTATCTCCGCCCGCAGTGAAATTGAACCTTGCGGCGCTGCGGTCGCGGGTCTATCCCTAGAGCGAGGAGAGCATGCGAAGCCCGCGCAGGAGTCGACGAAAGGTCTTTCGCCCCGAGGAGACGACTTGGTGCGTCGAGCTGCTCGGCGAGCGCAGCGGCTTGTTCTTCTATCGCTACCAGCGGCTCCGGGTCGAGCGGAACGGGAAGCGCGCCTGGGTGCGCGAATTCTCCCTGCGCATCGACTACGACGAAGACCTGCGTCCGACCACCAAGCCTCGCCGCCTGGTTCGGCAGCGGGGACGCCGGCTCAGCCCCGAAGAGGCCGACGCCTTCTGGGCAAGCCTCTGCGCCCTCCGCCTGCACCGCCTCGCCGACCACCAACCCTGCCTGGACCACGTCGACCCCACCGCGCTCGACCCCTGCCGCGACGCCGAGGGCGTGCCCATCGCGGTGCTGACCGGCGAAGAGGGCCCCGCGTGCCTCACCCTGCGCGCCGGGCGAACCGGGCAAGGCCCCCAGAAGAGGATCGTGGTGGAGCGCTTTCGCTCCCCAGGCCCCTTGCGCTCCACGCGCAAGGCCCCCCTGGCCTCCGCCGTGGCGCTCATCGAACCCGGACTGCGGGAGGCGGCCGCCTTCAACTACCGGCGCAGTCGCCCCTTCCTCGACACGAGCGCCGAATTCGAGCGGCTCAAGCGCCTCAACTTCCTGAATCTGCGCGAGTTCGAACGCAGGAGCCTCGAGGCCCTCGGCGCGCTCCGCGACCCCGCCGCGGTGCCCTTCCTCACCGCGGAGCTGTTCGCTCCGGACCCTCAGGTGCGCCTGCAGGCCCTCGAAGGCCTCGCTCGGATCGGCTACGGTCCCGCCGCCAGCGACGTGGAACTGGTCATCGACGACGAGGACCCCGAGGTGCGCGAGCGAGCTCGCGAGGTCCTCGAGTTGCTTTCGGACCGGGTCTAGCGCAGCTCCATCGCCAACCCCGGCAACGCCGACCACGCGGTGGCGCTCCGCGGACACGTGGCGGGCGCTCCCCGAGCTGCCGAACCGAAGCGCCTGCAGGGCGGCCCCGTGCAACGTCCCGGCGACGCGGGCTTTCGTGCAGCTGGCGTTGCGCTTCGCCGGGCTTGTGTTCAGATGTGCGCCCTGCCCGCGGAGGCGACGATGGGTCGGCCCGGAGAGGAAGAGTTCGGCGACGAGGACGAGTTCGACGACGACGTCGAGGACTTCGACGACGAGGACGAGTTCGACGACGACGAGGGATTCGACGAGGACGACTTCGACGACACGTTCGACGACGAAGATTACGGACACGGATACGACGAAGACGACGAAGAGGACGAGTTCGACGACCTGTGAGGCCGCGCGGGTGAAGACCGCTGCCGTCCTGGCCATCGGGAACGAGTTGCTCTCGGGCAAGACGCGAGACAGCAACATGCACTACCTCGCGGGCGAGCTGCGGCGCCTCGGCGTGGCGCTGAGGCTCTCGCTCTTCGTCCGCGACGAGGAGGAGGAGATCGTCGAGGCCCTTCACTACGCCCGGCGCAAAGCCGACCTCGTCCTCACCACCGGCGGCGTCGGCCCCACCCACGACGACGTCACCCTCTCCGCCGTCGCCCGGGCCTTCGGTCGGCCGCTGGTTCGGGAACCGCGTCTGGTCGACGCCATCCGTGAGTACTACGGGGAGCGAGTGAATCCCGAAGTCCTCCGCATGGCGGAGGTTCCCGAGGGCGCCGAGCTGCTGCAGCCGGCGCCCTTCTTCGTTCCCGTCTTCCGCGTCGAGAACGTCTACTGCTTCCCCGGGGTTCCGGAGGCCTGTCGGCTGCTCTTCGACGCCTGGAAGGAGGTTCTCCGCCAGTCCCCCTTCCACTCCCTGCGATGCGAGCTCGACGTGGAGGAGGGGGACCTAGCTCCGCTCCTGCAGAGGCTGCAAGCGGAGTTTCCCGCGCTGGAGCTTGGCAGCTACCCGCGCTTCGGGGACCAGGCCCCCTATCGAGTCCTCGTCACCGTAGAGGGCAAGGATCGCCCGCTGGTCGACCGCGCCGGCGCCGCCCTGATCGATCAACTTCGTTCCTGCTTCGGGGACGACGCCCTGCTGCGCGTCGTGCACCCCGACACGCCTTGAAGGACCGCCATGCCACTCGACACCACGCACGTCAACCGGATCCTCGGCGCCGCGCGCGCGCGCGACACCCAGAAGCTCGACCCCCTCTGGGACACATTGATGCAGGAGGACCCAGAGCTCACCGAGTTGCCAACCTTCCTCAAGATCGCGGCCGAGGTCGCCGGGCGAGGCGACCGCGACAAGGCGGCGGAGCTCCTCTTGCGACTGAAGGACGCCCTGAAGGCGAGCGGCCGCGAGGACGAACTCTTCGAACTCTTGCGTACGGCGGTGGGGTATTCGGAGCGGGTCGACGGAGTTCGCGCCGAGCTCGCGGCCCAGTATCGACGCCGCTACGCCGACCGGCCCGGCCTGGAGGCGATCCTCAGCCGGACCGACCTTGCGGGCGAGGGGAACCTACGCGAGGCGGTGAAGGCCCTGGACGAGGCCTTCTACTTCGCGGAGGGAGACTTCGTCTACCACTCCCGGGGCTGGGGAGTGGGGAAGGTGGCCGAGGCGAACCCGAGCACCGGCGAATACGTGATCGACTTCGCGACCAACCGCGGACAGCGCATGGAGGCGGGCATGGCGCTCCGCGCGCTGGAGCGGCGCGACCCGGACGACCTCGACGTGCTCCTGTGGACCGACAAGGACGAAGTGCGGCGCCTGGCCAAGGAAGAACCCCTCACGCTCCTGAAGAAGGCGCTCGAGGCAGCCCCCGACCAGCGCCTCCAGTCGCGCGCCCTCAAGGAGAAGCTCGCCGGAGTGCTCGAGAAGAGCGCCTGGACACGGTTCTGGAGCCGAGCGCGCAAGCTCGCCAAGGAGGACCCGAAGATCGACATCGGCTCGGGAGCGCGCGCCGTCATTCAGTTGCGCGAGGTCGCCCTCACCCGCGAAGAAGAGATCATCGGCCAGGTCGAGCGCGCCGGCGACTTCAAGACGAAGATCTCCACCGCCCGGCGAGAACTGATCTCTCAGCGCAAGGACGGCGCCAGCGAACCGCCCGGCTGGCTCCCGCGGGTGCTGGCGGCCCTGGAACTCGGCCGCCGCAAGACCTCCAAGACGCCTCCCGAGCACCTCCTCGCGAGCAAGCTGGAGGCCGCCTACTTCAAGAGCGAAGTCGCGGCCCTCTGGCCGGACGCGGTGGACGCTTCGCCCTTCCCCGGCGAAGCAGGGCAGGACGAGGCCGCCGTCGATCCCGAGACGGGCGAGCCGCTCCCCTCGGCAACGCCCGAGCACATCCTCCCCCTCCTGGGCGCCATCACCGTGGAAGGCGTGTCTGCGGTCCTGGGAGGAATGGCCATCCCCGAATACCGGCGCAAGACGCTGCAACTGCTTGCCCTGGCCGATCCGGAGCACGCCGCGGCCTGTCTCGAGGCGGTCCTCCTCGACCCGGCCGGCCAGACCTTCGCCGAGGCCATCTCGGTGCTCAAGCAACTCCACCGCGACGACGTCGTCCTCGCGGCCGTAACCAAGATCCTCATCGAGCCGCACCAGCATCCCGCCGGGCTGGCGGCCTTCGCGCGCATGCGGCTCAGCGGGAAGCTCGACGTGCTCCCCGAGCGCAGCGACGCCGAGATCCTCGCCAAAGCGATCCAGGTGCTCGATACCGTCAGCTTGCAGCACAAGGCGGTCAGCGACCGCGCAACCAAGGCCGAGCTCAAAGCCAAGGTCGACGCCCTCCGGGCCGTCCTCAGCGACAAGAACCAGCGCGCCATCGCCCAGGTGATCCAGAACAGCGGCGAGGATCAGGTGCGGCGCATCCTGCTTCTCGTACGCCACAGCCCGACCGTGACGGCCACCATCCAGCGAGCGACCGAGAAATTCGTCCTCGAGCACCATCCCGACGTCCTCGGCAGCCTCACTGCCGCGGAGCAGGACGAGGGCCCGCCGCCGCTCTACTCGACCCTCGCCGGGAAGAAGCGGCGAGAGCGCGAACTCACCGAGATCATGGAAGTCAAGATGGTCGAGATCTCCGCGGAGATCGGCCGCGCGCTGGAATTCGGCGACATCTCCGAGAACGCAGAGCTGGATGCGGCCCGAGAGAAGCAGCAGCGCCTCGCCGAGCAGGCGACCCGCATCCAGGCCGAGCTGGAGCGGGTGGCGGTGGTCGACCCTGCGACCGTCGAAACCGACGAGGTACGCGTCGGCTGCCAGGTGACCGCGCGCAACAAGGAGAGCGGGACGGAGGAGGTCTACAAGATCCTCGGTCCCTGGGACATCACCGAGGCCGACCCATCCATCATCAGCCACCTCTCCGCCCTCGCCCAGGGGCTCCTCGGGCGCCGGGTCGGGGACGAGGCCGTCGTCTCGCTGCCCGGCGGACAACGCGCCGAGTACGAGATCGTCTCCATCGACCGCATCCACCTCGACGAGGAAGGCGACGTCGCGCTGCCCGCCGAGGCCCCCTCCGCCGAAGCCAGCGGCTGAGCGTTCGCGCCGCGGTACGAGCCGTCGACGCTCCGGCCCCTGGAAGGAGTTCGGGCGCGGCGCGAGGAGGCCCGGGACCGTTCGACCCCGGAGGGAGCGCCGACCGCAGCCCGGGTCTTCTTCGAGCGACTTCGGGAGGCTCGAACGCCCACCAGAGCCTCGAAAGGGTGCTCGCCCGCCGGGGGGTGCAGCTCTCCTCCGGGCGGCGATACTGACCGTCGTGTTGGACTCCGGCGACCGCAGCCGCCTGAAGGAGAACCTCGCCGCCGTGCGCGCGCGCATCGCCGCCGCGTGCGCGCGCTGCGGTCGGGATCCCGCGGAGGTGCGGCTGGTCGCCGTCACGAAGTATGCGGGCGCCGACTACGCCCGAAGCTTGGTCGAACTCGGGCAGCACGACCTCGGGGAGAACCGAGTGGACCGGCTGCAGGCGCTCTCGCGGGCGCTGGGCGCGAAGTTCCCCGCCCGCTGGCACATGGTGGGCCACCTGCAGCGGAACAAGGCGCGCAAGGTCGCCTCGCTGCTCCACTCCCTGCACTCCCTCGACCGACTCGAACTCGCCGAGCGACTCGACGCCGCCCGCGACCCGTCGCTCCCGCCGCTGCGTGCCTACCTGCAGGTACGCCTCGACCCCGACAAGCCCTCGGGCATCGCCGAGGAGGACCTGCCGAGCTTGGCGGAGGGGCTCGCTCGGTTGACGCGCGTTCGCATCGTTGGCCTGATGGGCATGCCTCCGGCCGGTCCGGCCGAAGCCGCAAGACCGCACTTCGCGCGCCTGCGGCACATCCTCGAGGAGAACGACGCGGTGAGCGGCGGCCTGTCCATGGGAATGAGCGGCGACCTCGAGGTCGCCGTCGAGGAAGGCGCCACCGTCGTGCGCATCGGCCGTGCCCTCCTCGCAGGCTTGCCGACGGCAGCGCTCGAGGAGGACGCCGCCGCTCTTCGCCGAGGCGACGGGTGAGCCGCTTCGCGTTGGTCGTCGAGCGAGGGCGCTCCAAGGGCAAGAGCCTGCGGCTGAAGCCGAACGGCGCCGTCGTCGTGGGCCGGGAGGGCAGCAACCACCTCGTCGTCTCCGATCCCCAGGCGTCGCGCAAGCACTTCCGCGTCGAGGGCACCCTCGGGGAGTTCGTGCTCGAGGACCTTGGCTCCTCCAACGGGACCTTCGTCAACGGGCAACGGGTGGCGGGCCGGGTCACGCTGCGGGAGGGCGACAAGATCGCCTTGGGCGAGACCCTGGTCTACTTCCTTCAGGAGGCGCAAGGCCCCGAGGGCGCCCCGCGCCGCGGCGAACTCACGGGGCGCGAGGTCGCCGGCTACCGGATCGGCCGCCTCCTCGGGCGCGGAGGCATGGGGACGGTCTACGAAGCCGTGCAGATGTCCCTGGAGCGAACGGTGGCCTTCAAGACCTTGGCCCCGGAATTGGTAAAGGACCCGCAACTCATCGAGCGCTTCATCGCCGAGGCGCGGGCCGCCGGGCGACTCAGCCACGCCAACCTAGTCGCCGTGTTCGACGTGGGGCGGGAAGGCGATCTGCACTACTACTCCATGGAATACATGGCGGGCGGGAGCGTGGAGGACCGGCTCCGCGCCGAGGGTCGGCTGCCCTTCGAGGAGACCCTGCCCATCGTGTTCGACGCCGCGCGGGGGCTGGAATACGCGCAGAAGCACGGCCTCGTCCACCGGGACATCAAACCCGACAACTTGATGATCGGCGCCGACGGGGTGGTGAAGATCAGCGACCTCGGTCTGGCTACCTTTTCGACCCGCCCCGAGCAGGTCTCGGGGTCGCCCCACTACATCGCCCCCGAGCAGGCCTTGGGAAGGGAGATCGATCACCGCGCGGATCTCTACGCCCTCGGCGTCACCTGGTACCACCTGCTCTGCGGAGAGACCCCCTTCAGCGGATCCTCACCGGCGGAGATCGCGCGCAAGCACGTGGAGGCGGAACCTCCTCCCCTCGCCGAGCGCGCTCCCGACGTCCCGCGCGACGTCGTCGCCGTGGTCGAGCGATTGATGGCCAAGGACCCCGAAGCGCGCCTGCCCAGCGCGCGCAAGCTCCAGGCCGACCTGGCGGCGCTCGCGCGCAAGCATCCGGTCCGAGAGACGGTCCTCTTGCGCATCGATGCGGTCGCGCCCGACGAGGCTCCCAGCCCGGAGCTCTCGGCCGCCGGGGACCCGCCACCGCGGGAGGGGTCGTCCGTGCGGCTTTGGGCACTCGTGTGCTGCGCCGCGGCGCTCCTCGTGACCGCCTTCCTGGTCACCTTCCTCGTCGTCTCGGGCCGGGCCGACGAGGAGGAGCGCGCCCGCGCACAAGTTCGTGCCCTCGAACAATTGCTCGCGGGAGGCGACCCGGAGAAGGCTCTCCAGGAAGCGCGCGCCCTGGCCGAGCGCCTCGAAAGCGAAGGCTTCCCCGAAGAGGCCGCTGCAGCGAATTCGGTGCTTGCCCGCGCAGAGGAGGCGATCGCCCGGCGCCGGCAGGAGGAGCGAGAGCGTGCCCTCGAGGAGGAAGTGGCCCGGGCCCGCGCGCTGGCTCGCGACCGAGGCGAGGGGGAGGCCGCGGGCCTTCGAACCAGACGGCTGGAACAGGCCGTCGCCCTCCTCGACGAAGTCATCAAGACAGGTGGCGACTTGGAAGGCGCGCGCGCAGCGCAAGCGCTGCGCGACGAACTGCTCCAGACCCTCGACCGCGCGCGCGAGGCCGAGAAGCGGCGGGCGGAGCTCCAGGCCGACGCGGGACGCCGCGCCCGACGCCTGAAACGCAGCCTCGAAGCCTTGCTCGCAGAGGAACGCGAAGGCAAGTACACCACCGCCCACGAGCGGCTGGCGGAATTCCGAGAAGCCTACGGAGAACACGTTCCGCGCGCCGTGGACGAGCTGTCGGCCTTGGTCCGCGATCGCTGCCGGCGTGAAGTCAAGCAGCGCACGGCGCTCGCGCGCCGCCACGCCGGGCGCGGGGAGTGGGCCGAAGCGAAGGCGGCGCTGCGGCCGGTCACGCCCCCGCTCGGGTTCCCGCAGCTCGAGGCGCAGGTGCGCGAGGCCTTCCAGCAGCTCGACGAGGCCCGGCGCGCGGAGCAGCGCAGGCTCGAAGAAGCCGCCGAGTCGGCCGACCGCAGGGTTCGTGCCAGCGCGCGAGCGCTCATCGCCGACGCCCTGCGCGTACGCGATTTCGTTCGCGCCGCGCGGACCTATCGCGCCGAAGTCGCCAAGCTGACCACCGAGCGGCACGCCGCGCAGGCACGGGTCCGCAGCGAACGACTCTCCGCGGCGGCCCGTGCCCTGAAGCGCATGGCGGAGTATGCCCGCAGCGGAAAGGGACCGCTCGAGCTCGAGGTCGAATTCAAAGGCGCCGGCCGCCGACGCGCGCCCATCGTCGAGGTGGACTACGAGGGGCGCCACTTCCTCTTCCAATACGAACACCGCGTCCGCCCGTACGACCTAGACGAGTTCACTCCCGAGCAGCTCCTCGAATTGTGCGGATCCGTTCCCCTCGACCCACGGGGCAAGCTCGACCTGGCCTGCTTGGCCTTCGAACTGGGGCGCCCCGCGGAGGCCGAGGCCTTGCTGAGCGAGGCGACGGCGCTCGACCCCTCCCTGCGCCGCCTGGCCGACGACCTGCGACTCCTGGAGCGGGAATGAGCGGCCGGCTGGAGCTCGTCCCGTCGGATTCCGGAGTCCTGGTGCGCGTCGCCGCGCGCCCCGGAGCGGCCCGTTCGGCCATTCAAGGCGTGCTGGGCGGCGCCCTCAAGGTGGCCGTCGCTGCGCCGCCGGAGAAGGGCAAAGCGAACAAGGAACTCACCCGCTTCCTCGCCCGGCGACTCGGCGTGCGGCGAGCGCAAGTCTCCCTGGTGTCCGGTGAGGCATCGCGGTCGAAGACCATCCGCATCGATGGCCTCTGCGAGGCCGAGGTTCGCGCGCGACTCGCGGACCCGGGCTGATCCGCTCCGTCGCAGGCACCGGTCGACTCGGATCCGGAATCCGGCGCCCGGGGGCGCTGCGGGAGCGCGTCGGCCGCAGGGCGACGCGCGCACAAGGAGCCGACGGCGGGTACCGGCAGGCCGGCTGTCGAGTCAAGCGATGCGCGCGGTGCGAAGGATCCGCCACCTCCGGCTCGCGACCGACGACGGTTGCGGTCGTGGATCCCCCGAACCGGTTCGGAGGTCCGGCCCGAGGGAGCCGGGTACGCGAAAGGCCGGGATCCCTGAACGCGCCGCGGAGCGCGGCGCCCCGAACGAAGGCCCCTCCGCGAACCATCTTCCGTGGCCGTGGGGCGCTGAAAGGCCCCCGGCGCTCCGCGGCCGCCCGAGCGCGCCGCCGAGGATGCGCCGCGCACGGGGCCCTCCGAGAGGCCTCACAGGTCCTGGAGCTCGCCGGTGATCTCCTCGACGAGGTCCTTCAGGGTCACGATGCCGAGCGGGCGCCGCGGGTCCCCTACGAGCGCCAACGGCGCCCGCTCGCGGCGGAGACGGAGAAGGGCCTCCGCGACGCGCTCGTCCGGTCGGAGGACGGGGGCAGGGCGCAGGTAGTCGCGCAGGCACGCGCCCGGCCGGTCCTCGAAGACCAAGTCGTAGAGGTCGATGACCCCGAGGGCGAATCCGTCCGAGGCCCGCAGGAGGGGGTAGCGACCGCGGGGAGTGGCGCGGGCGCGGGCCCGCGCCGCCGGAAGGTCGAGGTTGTCTTCGAGGACGTCGACCCGCGCGAAGGGAACCATCGCGTGGCGCACGCGGCGCATGCGCAGCGAGAAGATGTTTCGGGCGACGGTCCCCTGGTAGGCGGTCAGGGTCCCGCCCTCGAGTCCGGCGGCAATGGCCTGCCGCAGGCGCTCTTCGCGGCCGAAGGAGTCGTCCTGACCATTCAGCCCCAGCGCCTCGAGGGCGCGGTGGATGAAACCGAGCCCGCGCACCACGGGCCAGAAGAGAACGGAGGAGAGCTTGAGCGCCGGTGCCGCGGCGTAGAGCATGCGGTCGGCGTGACGGCGGAAGAGCTCCTTCGGAGCCAGCTCTCCGAGAATGAACAAGGCAGGGGCCACGGTGAGCGTGGAAACCAGCTCGGGGGGCAGGGAGGTACTGCGTCCGACCGCGAGGGTGGCGGCGGTGGAGACGAGGGAGTTGCACAGGTTGGTACCGACCAAGCACACCACCAGGAAGCCGGGCAAGTCGGCCGTGAGCGACTGCACCAGCAGCGCGCGCCGACTGCCCTCGGCGAGACGCAAGCGGTGCCTGGTTCGGTTGAAGCGGTAGGCCGCCGTCTCGGCCCCCGAGAAGAGGCCCGAGCCGAGGGTCCCCACGAGGCAGAGGAGCAGGGCGAGGAGGACTTGCGGGGTCACACGGACTCTTCCTCCTCGGGCTGGGTGCCGCGGACCCACTGCTCGAGCCGCCGGTGGGCTCGCAGCGCGCCGCTCTTCGTCATCTCTTCGGGAACCTCGTCCAGCCGCGGAGCCCGGGCCAGCGTCCTCGGGAGAGCGACCACGACCTCGCTGGCGCGGCGGCGCTCGACGCCTTCGACGCGGAACTGGATGCGCTTGTAGACCACCTCGTCGCCGACTTCGGGCAGCCGCCCGAGGCGCTGCGCGACGAAGCCCGAGAGGGTGCTCGGCCCGGGTTCGAAGGAGATGCCGAGGAGCTCTCCGGCTTCGCGGAGCGGAAAACGCCCCGACATGCACCAGGAGCCGGCTTCGCCAGGACGCAGGAGGGGAAGCGCGTCGGCGCGGGCAATGTCCCCGGTGATCTCTTCGACCACGTCCTCGAGGGTGACCAGTCCGTCGGTGCCCCCATACTCTCCCACGACCAGTGCGATCTGCTCGTTGCGTTCCAGCATCTCGCGGAGGAGACTCTCGAGCGACTTGGTGCTGGGCACGAACCAGAGGGGACGGATCAACTCCTTGAGGTTGCGGTGCGTCCCGCGGAGCAGGTCCTTGCTGCGGATGTAGCCGTAGATCCGGTCGAGGTCACCTCGGTGGACGAGGAGCTTTCCGAAGCGGTGCTCGCGCACCAAAGCGAGGAATTCTTCCTCCCCAGCATCTTCGCTGGTGGCGATGAGGTCGACCCGCGGCGTCATGACCTCGTGGACCCGTCGCGAGCCCAGTTCGAGGGCTTGGGCAAGGAACACGGAGGCCTGTCGCTCCATGGCCCCGACTTCGCCCTGGATCTCGACGAAGCGCTTCAGTTCCTGGTCCGTCAGCGCTCCCTTGGGGGGGGGAAGCCGCGCCTCGGCGTTGCGCAGGACCCAAGCAACGAGAGCGGTCAAGGGCAAGGTCAAGAGCCGCGTCGCGTTGCGGAAGCCGAGCAAGGCGCTCGCGCTGAGGAGCGCCACCCGACGCGGTGCGGAGACGGCGATGGCCTTGGGAGTGATTTCCCCGAACACGAGAACGGCCAGGGTGGTGGCGACGCCGCCCGCGACCACGAGACCGGCGCCCTCGGGAGCGTCCGCCCTCGCCTGCAGCCGCGAGACGATCCCGGCCGCCACCGCGAAGAGGAGGAAGTTGACGAGCAGATTGCCGAAGAGCACCGCGACCAGCAGAGCGCGAGGGCGCTCGAGCAGTTCGAGGACGTGGGCGGCGGAGACGGTCCCGTGCTCCCGCAGCCAGACGCGATCCTTGTGCTGGAGGCTGAACAGGGCCGTCTCGCTGGCCGAGAAGAAGGCGGAGAAGGCGAACAGGACGCAGAGGATGGCGAAGCTGGCGGTCACCGAGGCGACGGTCCCTCGGACGCGGGGCGGGCGGGGCAGCGGTCCAAGCGGTCCGCGAGGAGGGCGGGATCGAGGCCGCGATACGCCGCCCCCTCGGCAATGGTCTCGTGGAAGGCAACCTCGCAGTCCCAGCAGGGGAGGTCGAACTCTTCCCAGAGGACGCGGGCAGCGTCCGGGCGCGAAGCCAGGACGTCCGCTATGCGCGTCGAGGGAGTGACCGGCGAGGGGGAAGAAGGCGCTGAGGGAGGATCGTCGAACTCGTCCACGTCGGAGGGGGAGCATCATAGCACCCCGCGCGGCGTGTCCCGAGGGGATCCGACCCGGAGACGGCTGCGGTACGAGCGCTGGGAGCGTCGAGGGGGATCGCCGGGCTCGGGGCCGACGAGGGGTCCATCACGTGGAGGCGCGGTCGTTGGGAACGGAGGAGACGAAGCGGCTGCGCGCCGCCGACCAGAGCTCCTGCAGGTCGGAGCGGGCTTCCCGCAGGCGAAGCGCCGTCTGCTGAGCGCAGTGGACGGTCGCGCAGGAACGACCGCCGAAGTAATCGCCGACCTCCCGCAGCGTGAGTCCGGTGAGCTCCCGGGCGAGCGCCATGGCCACCTGCCGAGCCTCGACCAAGGTGGCCTTGCGGCTGCGACCGCGGAGCTTCTCGACGCTCGTCCCGAGGCGCGCGGCGACGAAGTCGGAGACGCCTTCGAGGCTGGCGGGCTGCAGGCGGGCGTCCAGCACGTCCCGCAGGGCATCGCGCACGCCGGGAAGGTCCAGGCTCCGGCCGGCGCGCCGGTAGACCTCGAGGCGACGCAGGGCGGAGAGGAGTTCGCGCGCGTCGAGATCGACCCCCTGGCAGAGGAAGTCGAGCACCGCAGGGGTCAGCGGCAGCCCCGAAGCGGCGCAATGCGCCTCGGCGATGGCGCGCCGGGTCGCGGCGCCGGCCCGCCGAAGCGGAACGACCAGCCCGCCGAGGAGTCGCGTGCGCAAGGCGGGATCGGCGCAGCGGAGACGATGCGGCGCCGAGAGGGCCGCGACGACCACCTGGGATCCGGAGAGCTGCAACGCGTCGAAGGTGAAGCAGAGCTCCCGCTCGGTGGCCGGCTTGCCGATGAGGTCGTCGACCTCGTCGATGAGGAGGTAGTCGGCGCGGCGGTGGAGGCGCCGGAAGCCGCGGGTGTGACGCCGGCGCATGGCCTGAACGTATTGCCGGGCGAACCGCTGGCCCGTGGTGTAGACGACCTTCGCCGTGGGACGGCGGCGCCGGACGGCGTTCGCCAGGCCTTGCAGGAGGTGGGTCTTGCCGCTGCTGCTCTCGCCATGGAAGACGAGGGGGTGCCATTCGCCGGGACGCTCCACAGCGCCCTGGGCGAAGCGGACGGCCAGGGCGCCCTCGGCCGCGCCGAAGTAGTCGCAGAGCCGGTAGCGGCGGCCGACCCGTTCTCCCTCGAAGGCCGAGGGCTCGAGGGGCACCGGCGGCGCGGGCTGCCGGCGAGGTCGGGCGCGGCGGGAGAGGACGAGCCGCAGGCGCAGCGGGCGGCCGGCGACGGCGCCCACGGCGGCCTCCAGGGTGGCGGTGTGCTCGCGGGCTGCGTCGTGGGCCTCCTTCGTGTCGGCCTCCACGACGGCCTGCGAACGACCCAGGCGGCGAAGACGCAGGCCGTCGAGCCAGGTGTGGGTGCGCACCCAGCCCAACTCGCCTTCGATGCGGGCCCGCGCTTCGGACCAGAGCACGGCCTTGCTGGCGCGTTCCCTCGGAGCACTCACCAGGGCCGATGGAAGCACGCACGACCGGCCCACGCCAAGGAGCGACGTCGAGAGCGAGCTAAGGTGTTGCGGCGTCCCTGCGTGCGGTGGGGACGCCGCCGGGCGAAGCCTGCGAAACGCGACCGTCGATGCCCGTCGGCCTTGCCCGGACAAGGGCTTGCGACCTTCCGGAGGAGGATGTCGAGAGCAGCGGGTTGGGGCCCTAGCGGTTGCGGCGGCTCTCCACAGGCTCTTCCCGCCGCTGGTTCTCCACCGTGCGCGGAGGGTGGGGCCCGGCGAGCTGCGTAGAGATCGTGTGGAGGGGAGCGGAGATCGGGAAACCACGCGGCTTGTGGCGGACCTGCGGTGGGGAAAACCTGTGGGGTCGAAGGGCCGTCGCCGACGTTCTCCACCCCCCACCGAGTGGATCGACGCGACTCCCTGAAGAGTCCCGGCGAGCGCCGCGCAAGCTCCCTTCCGCGCGCCGCTTGCGGCGGCGTGCGGCCTGAGGAGGGGAGCCGCTTCGTTCTCCACGCCGCGTCGCCTGCGACCGACGCGGCGCGGGCAGCGCACGCGGCACCTGTCACGTCACTCCTGGCTGCGCGCGAGGGTCCAGGGAGAGGCGTCGAGGAAGGATGCGAGGGGACGCGCGAGGAGGTCGCGAGCGCGCGGGTGGAGGGGAGAGGTCCACGCGGACAGGCGCTCGTCGCCCCAGCGAGCGTAGAAGCGTTCGAGCAGGCGGTCCTCGTGCGCGATGCCGGGCTCACGCAGGACTTCCCAAGCGCGATCGCGGAGGCGCGCCACCCCATCGGGCGCCGGGAGGAGGGAGGACAGGGGCCGGTCGAGGAGTTGCTCGGCGGCCTTGCGGCGAGCCTTGCGGAAGCCGGGCTGGTTTTCCTCGGAGAGAACGAAGCGGATCATCCGCTCGACGGCGAGCCCGCTGAAGCCGCCCAGGAAACCCTTGATCTGCCCCTCGAGGCGCTGGTCGATCTCCTCCTTGAAGGCGCTCATGAGCTTGCGCCGGATCCCTCCGATGACCGGCAAGCGGTTGACGAGGTTTCCGATCAAGTCGACGCGCTTGATGAACTCGAAGATGCCGGCGTAGAGGATGTTCCCCAGCATGGCCTCGACCGCCGGGGAATGGAGGAAGGCCTTCACCGCCTCCGGATCGGGATCCATGGCCTCGATCGCTTCGAGGACCCGCTCGCTGGCGCGCGGGCCGAGGAGCTCTCGGAGCGAGCGTTGCTCCTCCCGCAGCCGCTTCTCCGCGAGCTCCCAGGCGCGGTCGAAGCGAGGGCGCTGCTCCTCCCAGAAGGCGTCGTCCGCGCGCAGCTCGTCCCGCAAGGCGCGCACCTCGGCGAGCGGGGCGAGCTCGCCAAGGCTGCGCTCGCGCAGCCAGGCTTCGTAGTCGAGGAGGAAGGACGCGGCGGGTTGGGACACTCAGACACCTCGAGCGCGTTCGGGCCAAAGGATCTTGTGGAGTTGAAGGTTGAGCCGAGCCTGCGGAAAGGGAAGCTCCTGCAACCAGGCGGCGAGCCGCGCGGGCTCCAGCTCGCCGTGCGCGGGCGAGAACAAGAGAGGGCAGCCGAGCGCGTCGAGGCGGTACTCCTCGATGCGCGCGCGGGCGTAGT
Source organism: Planctomycetota bacterium (assembly GCA_003695705.1). Taxonomy (GTDB): domain Bacteria; phylum Planctomycetota; class J058; order J058; family J058; genus J058. The sequence goes on along the minus strand of RFHU01000278.1, from coordinate 31,993 downwards.
CGAAGTCCTCCCGGTCGGCGACGACGAACTTGACCTCGTCGCAAGGACGGAGGTCGCCGAGGTTGGGAAGGTGGTTGCGGCGCTGCATGCCGCTCCCCGGGCACTTCACGTCGAGGATGCGCACCGCGCGCGGATCGAGGGCTCGGGTGGGAACGTGTCCACCGGTCTCCACGAGGAGTTCGAATCCTGCGTCGCAGAGGGCTTCGGCCAGCGCGAAGCAGCCCGGCTGCTCCAGGGGTTCCCCGCCGGTGATGAGGACGAGGGGAACGCCCAGGGAGAGGACTTCGGCGACCACCTCCGCTACGGGGCGACGCTCGCCGCCTTCGAAGGCGTAGGCGGTGTCGCACCAGCGGCAACGCAGACCGCAGCCGGTGAGACGGACGAAGGCGCAGCGCCGACCGGCCCGCGTGCCTTCGCCCTGCAAACTCACGTAGAGCTCGCTCAGGACCACCTCGCTGGGGCTGCCGCGATCCCGCATGTCCGACAGCCTACACCGGGCGACCGCCGACGAAGGGCGGCAGCGCATCGTCTCCGGAGTCCGAGTCCGAGGCCGAGGCCGAGGGCGGCGGGCTTTCGGTGGCGCCTGTCTCCTCGGCGCCTGCGGGGGAGGAAGCGACGTGCAGGGCGCCGGCCGGAGACGGGCCTGGTTCGCGGACCAGCAGCCCCACGCCGATGACGAGGCAGGGGACGGCGAGGAGGAGGGGGAAGACGACCCGTGCGCCGCCGACCGAGGAGTCTCCTGGCGGAACGGCGTCCTCGGGCTCGTCTGCGAGCAGAAGCAGGGAAACGCGCGCGCCGCGTGGGTGGTGGCGCAGGAATTCGTCGTCGGCGCGAAAGCGTCCTTCGTGGTCCTTGCCGCGCCAACGCCAACGAACCACGTAGGTTCCGGAGGCGCGGTCCCGCTCGATCACTCGGCCAACGACCTCGATCCCTTCGCTGCGCAGGGTGTATGCGTGGTCGAGGGACCGCCAGGCGAAGAGCAGGAAGCCGACCGCCAGCGCGCAGAGCACGCCGCCAACGCGACGGCCCATCAGCTCGTCACCCGAGCAGCGTCGAGGACCCCGAGCGCGGTCTCGGCGACCCGCTCGGGTTCCAAAGAGGACAGGCAGCGGCGCACGCGGTCGGGCCGGCGGCAAACGCGAGCGCAGCAGGGAGCGCAAGACGTCTCGCCCGCGAGGACCGCCACCGGCGCGTCGCCCGGCAGCCCCACCGGTCCGGTGCGCAACGGGCTTGCCGCCGGGTAGAGACCGACCAGGGGGCGTCCGAGGGCCCGGGCCAGGTGCAACGGTCCCGTATCGCCGCCGATGACCAGGTCGGCGCGGGCGAGAAGGCGCGCGCTCGTGCGAATGTCCTGGCCGCAGCGAACGGCGACGGGAACGGGGGCGTGGGCGGCGACGGCCTGCGCGCGGCGCAGGTCGCCGGGGCCGCCGAGGACCTCGAAGCGCGCACCCCCCAGTTCGGCGGCGAGGCGTGCGGCCACGGCGGCGAGGAGCGTCGGCGGAGGTCGGTTGGAGGGCTTGCCTGCCCCCGGAAGCAGGATCACCCGCGGCCGCCGGTGTTCGGCGGCGTCGCTCGCGCACGCGTCGCCCTCGGCCAAGAGCTCCCGAGGGAGGCGCGGCGCGGGGAGGGGACCCCCGGGGCAGGGACGGCCGAGGGCCTGCAGCCCGGCGCGGACCAAGGCGTCGGCGCGCGCCACGGCGTGGGCTTCGGAGGGCCGCGGAGCGTCGAGACGAGACGAGTAGAGGTAGCGCGCTCCCTCGCGCGCCCAGCGCGGGCCGAGCACCCGCCGGGCGCCGGAAGCACGAGCGACCAGCGCGCTGCGGAGGAGGGCCTGCAGGTCGAGGGCAGCGTCGAAGCGCTCGGCACGCAGCGCGCGCAGGCCGCCAAGGAAACTCCGCAGGGCGCGGCCCCGCGTGGACGCGCGGCGAAGGCCCGGGCGGTCCAGGCGCAGAACGCGGTCGACGGCAGGATGCCCCCAGAGCAGGTCCGCGGCGGGCGGTTCGAGGGCCCACACCAGGCGGGCATCGGGCAGGGCCGCGCGCAAGCGTTCCAGCGCGGGGAGGGTGTGGACGGCGTCGCCGAGCGCGCTGAGCCGGACGAGCAGGAGTTTCACCCTCGCATCATGCAGTAAACTCGCCTCGGTGCCGAGGCACTCCGGAGCGAAGCGCGGAGAAACCGGGGAGGTTGGGTGACTCCAGAGGTGGCGCTGGCCGAGCTGGCTCGGGCCGTCGAGCGGGCGCGGGGCAGCGCCGGGCCGCGCGAAGCAGGGGAGGCGCTGCTCGGGTTGGCCGTGGCGGCGACCCGCGCCCGGATCGGCTTCCTGGCCGCGGTGGACGGAACGGACCTCCGCCTGGTGCACGCGCGCGACGCCGAAGGGCGAGCGGCCGAGGTGTCGCCGCGCCAGCTCGCCCGCGTCGCCGCGGGCCTGCGCGAGGCACAGGGCGGCGTGGCCGACGCGCCGCCCCTGATGACCGGCGGGCGCGCGCCGCCGGGCGGCGTGGCCATCAAGGCCGAAGCGGGCCACCCTCCGGTGCACGCCTTCCCCATCCTCCACCCGGCGGATCGACGGCTCGAGGGCGTGCTGGGCTTCGTGCCCGACCCGGCCGCACCCGAAACCCTCGGACCCACCGCGGTGCACGTCCTCGCCGTCCTGCGCGCCGTCCTCGACCCCTGGATGCTGGCTCGGGACTCCGCAAGGCCGGAGGGCGCGGGGAGTGGAGCGGGCGGCGCTGAAGGCTTCCGCTACGACTACTCTCCCATCGTGACCCGCAGCCCTCGCCTGCACGCCGTCTTCCGCAAGCTCGATCGAGTCATCGGCGCCCGCGTCCCCGTCCTCATCACGGGCGAGACCGGCACCGGCAAGGAACTGGTCGCGCGGGCCCTGCACGACAACGATCCCCAGCGGCGCAACAAGCGCTTCTACTCGCAGAACTGCGGCGCCATCGCCTCCTCGCTCCTCGAGAGCGAGCTCTTCGGCTACGTGGCCGGCGCCTTCACGGGCGCGCACGAGACCAAGCCGGGCCTCTTCCAGATCGCGTCGGGATCGACCCTCTTCCTCGACGAGGTGGGGGAAATGAGCCTCGAAATGCAGACCCGCCTTCTCCGCGTGTTGCAGGAAGGCGAGGTCGTACCCCTCGGCTCGTCCGAACCCGTCCCCATCGACGTGCGGGTCGTGGCGGCCACGCACCGCGACCTCGAAGCCGAGGTCGATGCCGGACGCTTTCGGCGCGACCTCTACTACCGGCTGAAGGTGGTGCGCGTCCACCTCCCGCCGCTGCGGGAGCGACCGGAAGACATCCCGCCCCTCATCGACCACTTCCTGCGCAAGGCGGCCCGCGAGAGCGGCAAACGACCCAAGGTGCTCGACCGGAGGGATCCGCGGGTCCTGGAGACCTTCACCCGCTATGCGTGGCCGGGGAACGTGCGCGAACTGGAGAACGTGATCCGGCGGTTGGCCTACCTGGTGGAGGGCGAGGTCATCGACTACGAGTCCTTGCACGACCTGGACCGGCATCTGGTCGGTCCCCTGGAGCGTGAACCCGAGCCGCGTCCCGTCCGGCCGCTGGACGAAGTCGTGGCGGAGGTGGAGCGGGCAGAGATTTCCAACGCGCTGGAAGTGGCGCGAGGGAATCGCTCCCGAGCGGCGGCTTTGCTGCACATCAATCGCCGCTCCCTCCTGCGGCGACTGAAGAAGTACGGCTTCACCGAGAGCCCAAGCGACGCATGAGCCGCTGCTGGGAGGGGGAGCAAACGGACTTCGTTGCCTCGGCCTTCCTCGATGGCACGCGCTGACCGCGAACGCTGGGACACGAGGCACCGCGCGCGCCGGGAGGAAACACACGACCGTCCCCATCCCTTCCTTGCCTGGGTGGCCTCGCAACCCGTCTACGCGAAGCTCTTCCCTCCCTCGGGACGCGCCCTGGACGTAGCCGGCGGCGCAGGCCGCAACGCGGTGTGGCTCGCGCGGCGGGGGCTCGAGGTGACGCTCGTCGACATCTCGCCCGTCGGGCTGGAGCGCGCAGAACGCGCAGCGCGCCGCGCGGGCGTAGCGATGTCCCTGGTGGCCTCCGACCTCGAAGAAGAGCCGCTGCCTGCGGGGCCTTGGAACCTCGTGGTGTGCACCGACTACCTGCAGCGAAGTCTGTTCCCCCGCATCGCGGCGTCCTTGGCTCCCGACGGCCTGTTCCTCTTTGCTCAGCCCACCCGCGCGAACCTCGCGCGGCATCCTCGCCCCGGACCGCGCTTCCTGCTCGAGGAGGGAGAGCTCGCCCGCAGGGTCCCGACCGAGCTCGAAATCCTGTTCTGCGAGGAGGGCTGGACCGAGGAGGGCCGCCACGAAGCCCGCCTGCTCGCCCGGCGCAGGTGACCGACCTGCGAGGTAGGGTGATGGCGTGGAGAGCATGCTCGCCTTCGACATCGAGACCTACGCGGACTGGGACGCCTTGTCCCCGGCGGTTCGCGACTACCTCGCTCGACGCGAGCGAGGCCGGAGCGTCGAGGATGCGAGGTCTCGGGCGGCGGGAACCGTCGGACTGAGGCCCGGACTCGCCGGCGTCATCGCCGTCGGTCTCTGGGGAGGAGAGGGAGACACCGCGCGCCTCTTCCTCGATCCGTCCTCTCCGACCGGCGTCCACCGCGCCCACGACGAACAAGGAGAGATCGTTCGCTGCCGCAGCGAGGCGGAGCTGTTGCGTGAGTTCTGGGACCGCGTGGGGGCGCGCGTCGCGCAGGGGAGCCGACTGGTGAGTTTCAACGGGAGGGGCTTCGACGGCCCCATCCTCATGCTGCGCTCGGCCGTGCTCGGACTGCGTCCATCGGTCTACCTGGCAGGCCGCCGTTCTCTCCGTCCGCACTGCGACCTGCTCGACGTCCTCGGCTTCTTCGGCGCCAGCCGGGGGACCTACGGCTTGGACTACTGGTGCCACGTCTTCGGCGTCCCCTCGCCCAAGGGCGAGCTCGACGGGGCCGGCGTGGCCGCGGCCTACGAGCGTGGAGAGGTCGAGACCATCGGGCGCTACGCGCTGGGGGACGCCCGCGCCACCGGGGAGCTCTTCCGGCGCTTGGAAGGTACCCTCCTGCCGCTCTTGGAGGAGGCGGCAGGGCCGGCCTTCCCCCCCGTCGCCGAGCCCGGGCCCTGAGCCTCCCGCGCGGGGATCCGGTCGGAGGAAACGGAGCGGGAGCCCCCTCCGACCACCGGCTAGGGTATAGTCCCTCCCCCCGGTCGGCCGCTCCCGGGAAGCTTCGAGGCAGGGCAAAGGGACCCGCTGGCCTGTGTCGGGCCGGAGAGGGAACAGCCCTTCCGAGGAGTTCGCAGGCGCCGCGCCGGGAGAGGAGCCTTCATGTCCCTTCGTCTGCTGGCGGTCGCTTCCTGTTCGCTGTTCGTCCTGGCCGGTCTGGCGCACGCCCAGCCCGCGCCCACCGAGAAACCCTTCCTCTGGAAGCTCGACACCGAGCCTCCTTCCTACCTCTACGGGACGATGCACGTCCCGGACAAGCGCGTCACCACGCTGCCGAGCGTCGTGCGCGAGGCCCTCGACGAGGTGGACGCCTTCTACGGCGAACTCGCCCTCGAACCGGAGCTTCAGGCGCAGCTCATGCCCCGCATGATGCTCCCGGCCGGCAAGACCCTGCAGCAGGTCCTTCCCGAGAAGACCTACAAGCGACTCGGGGACTACCTCTCGGGGCGGGGCCTGGGGATGCTCGTTCCCGCCTTGCAGCGGATGAAGCCCTGGGCGGTCTCCGCCCAGCTCCAGCAGCTCGACTACATGATGGAGCTCCAGATGGGCGCGAAGCCCCTCGACCAGCTCCTCTACAGCCTGTCCAAGCAGAAGGGCAAGGAAGTCGGAGGCCTGGAGACCCCCGACGAGCAGCTCTCGGTGTTCGAATCGCTCACCCTCGAAGAGCAGGCGCGGCAGCTCGAAGACACGCTCGAGCAACTCGAGAAAGCCGCCAAGGAGGGAAAGAAGGCCAGCGAGGACCTGCTGAAGCTCTACGTCGCGGGAGACCTCGAGGCCATCGAGCGCAAGGCCACCGAAGAGTTCGACCTCGAGGACCCGACGGAGAAGAAGCTCTACAAGTTGCTCGTGGTCGACCGCAACGTGCGCATGGCAGACCGCATCCACGAGCGGCTGGAGGCGGCCAAGGGGAAGAAGAGCTACTTCTTCGCGGTGGGCGTCCTGCACTACCCCGGCGAGCAAGGGATCCTCGCCCTGCTCGCGGCGAAGGGATACGGGATCACCCGCATCCTCCCCGGCAACTCCGAGAAGGACTGACCCCCCGGCGGCGGTCCGCGGTCCCCGGCGCTCCGGAAGCGTCCCCTTCCGCCGGGGGGCCGCCGCTCGGACTCCCCTCCGCGGTCCCGGTCGCTCGTGGCACAAGATCGTGCCCCGGAGCTTCCCGGTGGGCTACGCCCCGGAAGGCAACAGGATCACCGCGCCCCGGGAACGGACCCCGCGAACCGACGAACGAAGGGATTCGTCGCAGGCCTCTCGACCGGGAGCGGCGAGGTCTTCGGGACGCGGCCGACGACGTGCGCCGGCAAGCCCTTCCTGGGGGCGACCGGCGCCCAGCCCGCGAGGGCACAACGAGCGCGGCGACCGGCAGTCCGCGCCCGACCCCAGGCGCCGTGCGACCTCTTCGACCGGCCGGCCCCTAGCCTCGCGGAGGGAGCCAGCCGGGGCCCTCGGGGCCGTGGCGGCGCTCCAGGCGTTCGTAGATGCGCTCGGCGAGGTGTACCAGCGCACGAACGTCCGCGCGGCAGTAGCGCACCAGGCGGCGCAAGGCACGCGGGTCTCCCTGGCAGTGGGCGCGCCAGAGGCGGACGGCGCCGGGGCCGTCCACCCCGCGCAGGTCGCGCGGTCGGGTGTAGCCGAGTCGTCGCTCGACCTTCTTCAGACCTCCGCCGAGTCCCAACCGACGCCCTTCCACCGCGAGGTCGAAGTGCGGCAGGTGCCAGGGCAGCCCGGGAAAGGCGCGCCGCAAGCGGGGCAGGTCGAAACTCTTCCCGTTGAAGGTGACCAGGAGGCCGGCCCCGTCGAGGAGGGCGGCCATCCGCTCGCGGTGGAGGTCGCGTCCGCGCACGAGGACCGTGGAGGTGAAGCCGTCGGAGATGCCGACCAGCGTGATGAGGTCCTCCGGGGCCAAGCCCGTGGTCTCGATGTCGATGAAGCGCACACGGTCCTTCAAGTCGGCGTAGAGGCGCCAGTGCTCGCTGGGAGGAAGGAGCCGGGCGAGGGCCAGGGCATGGTCCTGCTCGGCGTCGCCCTGGGGGACACCTTCTGCGCGCGGGCTGGCGCTCGCGACGACGGGAATCAGTTCGAGCGAGGAAGAGGAGTCGTAGGGAGAAGGAGAAAGGCGTGCGTTCATCGTGTTGGCCCGAACGTACTCCACGCAACCGACAGACGACCTCTTCCTCGCCTGCAGAGCTCCGTAGTCCTTTGCAAAAGGATGGGCGAGCGCACGCGGGGCGGGCCCTGCGATGGGTCGCGGAGCGATGCGCAGCGCTCCGCGCGTCGCCGAAAGGCCGCCGCGCGCTGGGTAGGGAGGACCGGACAGCGGAGATCTCGTGCGCTCGGACCGAGTCGGTGCGCTGCCCCGTGCGGCGAGGTTGGTGGAGGGCGCCCTACGGCCCCAGAGGCCCCTGCCCTGGCCGACCGGCGGCGCCTGCTCCCCCCGCGGGGGCCGAAGCGACGACGGGCCGGCCCAGGTCGCTCTAGCCCATGCGTACCGATGCGATGCGAGGGGCGCGCAGGCGATGCCCCTCGCCCAGCGCTGCGCCGACGAGGGGACGGGCGTAGGCGTGGAAGGCCGCGGTGACGTCGTTCCCGGCTTCGTTGATGAACTCGGGGTCCATGCGGCGGGTCTTTCCGGCGACGGCCTCGAGGGGGACGAGTTCGTACTCCACCGAGTAGTCGCGTACGGGACGCTGGATGGCAACCGAACCGTCGATGTCGTCCCAAATGGCGTACTGCACGGCCTTCTCGCCGACTTCGCGCGCCTCGCGAGCGTCGCGGTCGGACACGCAGCCAAGGAAGGAGCGCTGGAGGTAGCCGAAGGTGTCGGAGCGCACGCGCTTGATGCCAAGACCCTTCTTGATGTGGTCCATGAGGAGGTCGCCGAGGACGCCGGTCCCGGAGAGCTGCACGTTGCCGTGGTCGTCGGCGCCCATGTCCTTGAGCGTGGTGATGATCGGGCGGCCCTGAGCGTCGGCGATGCCTTCGGAGACCGCGACGATGCAACGCCCGTGACGCTTGTAGACGGCGTCGACGTCGGCGAGGAAGCGCTCGGGATCGAAGGGGCGCTCCGGGCAGTAGATCAAGTGCGGGCCGTCGTCGAGGTACTTGCGCGCGAGGGAGGAGGCCGCGGCCAAGAACCCGGCGTGCCGGCCCATGACGACCCCCACGTAGACGCCGCCCAGCGCGCGGTTGTCGAGGTTCACGCCCATGAAGGCCCGGGCCACGAAGCGGGCGGCCGAGCCGTAGCCGGGCGTGTGGTCGTTCATCATCAAGTCGTTGTCGATGGTCTTGGGGACGTGAACGCAGCGGAGCGGGTAGTCCACCGCCTCGGCCTGTTGGTTGACGATGCGCAAGGTGTCGGAGGAGTCGTTGCCTCCGATGTAGAAGAAGTAGTGGATGCCGTGCTTGCGCAGCACCTCGAACATGCGCGCGCAGTAGTCGGCGTCTGGTTTCTCGCGCGTCGAGAGGAGGGCCGACCCGGGCGTGCGCGCCACCAGCTCGAGGTTGTGGGTCGTCTCTCGGGTGAGGTCGAGGAAGTCCTCGTCGACGATCCCCCGCACGCCGTGGACCGCCCCGTAGACCTGGCGGATGTGCGGGAACTTCCGGGCCTCGAGGACCACGCCCACCAAGCTCTGGTTGATGACCGCGGTGGGGCCGCCGCCTTGGGCCACGAGGACCTTGCCCGGGAGCTTGTCGACCATGCCGCCTCCTTCCTCGCGCAGCCGGCGAGGGGCCGCGAGCTTGCGCGCTCTCGCGGGAAGCGTCAAGGGGCTCCGGGCGCGCCGGCGGGGGGGGGACCCCGCGCCGGCGTGGCGCGCGCTCGACCGCGGACCGCCCGCAGGCGTCGGCCCGCCGACACCCAACGGGCGCGCGGGAGGGACGGAGCGAGCTCGGTGCAACCCATTGCGAAGGCCGCAGGCAGCGGGGAAGCTCCGGGCGTGGGGTCCGGGGGGCGCCTGCCGACGGCGGGCCCCGGCGAGCTCTGGGGCCAGAAGCCCCGCGGCCTTCGGACCGCTCACGGTCCGAAGGCCACGCCGTGGGCGTCCCTTGCGCGCTCCGTTGGGCCGTCCCCGTGGCTCTCCCGACGGGGACGGACTCCCCGGCACGCGCCTTGCGCGCTGGGGAAAGCGGAGGACCTGCGCATGACCTTTGGGCGTCGTTGTTGGACCTTGCTCGCGACCTTCGCAACCGCAATGGGGGGTGCTTCCCCCGGGGCCGCTCAGGACCGACCTCCGGTGCGCTTCGACTCCGCGCATCCCGCAAACCAGACGCGCACGGGTACGCGCCGCATCACGCACGTGGTGCTCCACACGATCGAAGGGAGCGCTGCGAGCGCACGCAACTGGTTCAAGAACCCGCGGGCACGGGTCAGCGCACACTACATCGTCGACTTCGACGGGAGCATCACCCAAGCCGTGCGCGACGAAGACGTCGCCTGGCACGCGCGCGGCTTCAACCGAAACAGCATCGGAATCGAGCACGCGGGCTACGCCGCGCGGAACCAGTGGACCGAGGCGCAGTACCGCGCCTCGGCGGCCCTCGTCCGCTGGCTGTGCGACCGCTACGGGATCCCCAAGGACCGCGACCACATCATCGGCCACGTCGAGGTCCCCGGAACGCGGCATCGCACCGACCCCGGGCCCCATTTCGACTGGGACCTCTACATGCGCCTGGTGCGCGGCGACGGGGACGACCGACCGAACGCCGCGGGAGACTCCGCGCCACGCGTCGCAGGTCCTGCCGGCACGGCGCACCCGGTCCCGCGCCTCGGCCCGCGACCCCCCGCCCCCCTGCGTCCGGGCGGAGACCAACTCGTGGGCCTACTCCACGTCCGTTGGCGGGAAGGGGACGCGGCATCGGGCTACCCCGGCCTGCTCCTCGAGTGGACCCGGGCCGACCCGGCGCCGAAGGCGCTGCGCGTGCAACTCCAAGAGGAAGGAGAGGGCGGAGCCCGCTACGAATCGGCGCCCCTCTCCGCGGCCGCGACGAGCCATCGCGTCGCGGCCAGGCTCCGCCACGGGCGCCGCTACCGGTGGCGGCTCGTGGCCCAGGACGGTCTTCGGCGGGTCGCCGGCCCGTGGGTGTCCTTCCGGACGGACTTCCTCCCGCCACGGGTCACGCCCCGTTGGCCCCTCGACGGGGACGCCACCGTGGGAGCGCCGGTGGTCCGTTGGCGCTACGAAGACGACGGCGAGGCGCAAGCCAGCTTCCGCGTGTTCGTCGCCGAGGACGCCCGACCCGAACGGATCGTCTACGACAGCAAGGAACTCAACGGCCCCGCCACGGCCCACCTGCTCCCTGCGCGCCTGAGCCCCGGACGCGTCTACCGCTGGCGGGTCATGGGCTACGACGGTCGCGGCAACCCCGCCTTCACCCCGTGGCAGCGCTTCCGGGTCGAGGCCCCCCGCGTGGAGGGCCTCTCCCCGGTCGGAACCCTCGAGGACGCGGCGTCGGCGCCCGTCCTCGTCCGCTGGCGACTGGCCGCCGGAGTCCACGGCCCGACCGAAGGGGTCCGCCTGCAGGTCGAACGCGCCGACGGCCGCCGGGTGGTCGACCGGGTATGGGGTTCCTCCGCCCGCGAGGCGGCCCTCTCTGCCCTGCCCGGGGGGGAATACCGCTGGCGGGTCGGGGTCCGCGCGGGAGGTGAGGTCCTCTGGAGCGCCTGGATCTCCTTCGCCGTCCCGGGACCGGGCCAAGGTCCCCACGCCGCGGGCCTGTCGGGAGCCGTGGGCGCAGCGCTGGAAGACCGTCGGCCATCGCCTGCGGCGCGGTAGGGTCGGCGCCGCGCCGGCGTTCCAACGCCAGCGAGCGAGGGGCCGCCCCTGCAGGGCGGCCCCTCTTCCGTGCTCGCTGGCACGTCCCTCGGCGTCTCCTCGGCTGGGGGACGTGCGAGGAGAACCAGCGCGCGGACTCGAAGAGGGGCTCGAGGACCGCTCGCCGCGAGGAACGCCGCCGTCGGCGGTCCTCGACCTCGCAACCGCAGTACCGGCCGGGGACGAAGCGCAACCGCAAAGGCGACCGAAGGTGCGGCCGAACACTGTCCGGAGAACCGGACACTCGCCAGGTCGGTCTTACGTCGAGGACCTGCGGAACCGGCCGACCTCCCGAGGCCGGTCGGTGCCCGTGGGCGTGCGCTCGTCGCCCCGCCCCACCGCTCCGCGAGCGGGACGGGGATCGCGAGCGGACCGTCGGCCCACCCCGCGGCGCCGCAGCCAGAGAGCGCGTCGAACGCCTTCGGGGCGTGGTTTCGCGACGCCGGGCCGCCCTTCCGCACCGGAGGGGACGGCCGCCCGCCCTCCGGCCTCAATCATCCGCTTCCAGGGTGGCGAGGGAGGCTTCGAAGCGCGCTTGGTGGCGGGAAAAACTCCGCGCGTCGGCGTAGGCGGCGAACAGGACCGTGCGGTGGGACCGAAAACACACCTGCCGCAGGGCGTGCAGGGTGCGAAGCTCGGTGCGGGTCTCGGTCAGCAGGCGCTGGTCGCTGCCCGCGGCATGAGCGCGGGGCCGGTGGAGTTCGAGCACCTCGAAGCGCCCCGGGCGACCGGCGACCCGCAGCAACTCCTGATGGATCCACTCCACCTGCGCTGCGGGACTGGCGCTGGCGGCCGGCGCCGAGAAGACGTGAATGCGCGGCCGGTAGCCCGTGGCGTCGCGGCGAGGAGCCTCGAGGACGAGGATGCCGTCCTGCAGGCGCGCGTTCCAGCCGGCCGGCTTGCGCAGGCGAAAGCCGGGCCCGGCGACGGGGACCGGGTCGAGGGCCGCGGCGTCGACGCCGACCCACAGGGGCGGGTCGAGCTCCCAGCGGCGGCGATCGCGCTCGCGCGCGAGCCAGCGCTCGCGCAGATCGATCCAGCGGCGCCCGCGCAGGGGGGCGCTGGGGTGGGCGCGAAAGTAGTCGTCGGTCAACGTGTCGGCCTTGGGATCGAACCAGCGTACGCGCGCACGCTCGATGGCAATGCTCCCGGGCGCTCCGTCGGGCTCGTGGAGAACGAGGCGCGTCGGCTGCACGTCTCGAGGGCGGAGCCGTCCGACGAGGACCGAGCCGTCTCGGAGGACGACGACACCGGCCTCGCTCGCGCCGCCGGCGAGGAGCGCGGTCGCAGCGACCGCCAGGAGGCGCTTGCCCCGGGAGGTCATGGACGCTCCTCCTGCAGGGCGAGGAGTTCGCTTCGCCGGACCTGCATCAGGAGCTGCTGCTTGGGCGTTGGGCGCGCGCCGAGAAGGACCCAGCCCATCCCAGCCGCGATGAGGACGACCGCGGCGGCGAGCCACTGGGCGCGGCGGGTCGGGCGCGGACGCGCGCGCTCCCGCGCGACCGCGGAGCGGACCCGCCCCACGAGTTCTGGCGGCGGGGTGTGCGGCGCGAGGCCCTCGCGAAGGACCTCTTGCTCCTCGGCGAGGCGCGCGCACGCGGCCGCACAGCGAGGGCATTCCTCCACGTGCCGCCGCAGTCCCTCTGCCTCGCTCGGAGGCAGAAGGTCGAGGGCAAGGTCGAGCAGGGCCTCGGGGGAGGGGTGGTTCATGGCGACAGCCTCCTGCGAAGGGCGGCGATGGCGCGATGCAGGCAGACGCGCACGTTGCCGGGTGTGGTGTCGAGCTGGCGGGCGATGTCGGGCGCGGTCATCCCCAGCACGTACTTGCAGTGCAGCACCGCCCGCTGGCGCGCGGAAAGGGTCTCGAGGGCGGGGGCGAGGGCGTCCGCAGCGTCGAGGCGGAGGGGCTCGGAGGGCGCGGCAACGCCTTGCTCGGGCCAGGGGTGCCAGGAGCGCCTCGCGCGAAGGCTGTCGACGCACGCGTTGTGGGCGATGCGCGTCAGCCAGGGGAGAAAGGGGCGGGAGGGGTCGAAGCGCTGCAAGTTGCGGAAGGCCCGCAAAAAGGCCTCTTGCACGCGGTCTTCGGCCTCGGTGGCGTCGCCGAGCATGCGACGGCAGAGCGCGTAGAGGGCCGGGGTGTGGCGCTCGACGAGCTCGTCGAAGGCCTTCGCGTCGCCCCGCGCGGCGCGCCGGGCGAGCTCCTCGCTCGTCGGGACCAAGCTCACCGCTCCCATTGCACCCTACTTACGGCGTCGTGGGGCCGAGCGTTACAGCGGCTTGGAGCAACCCGCCGCCGGCTCGTGCCGAGCGCTTCCCCGCCGCAGGCTCGGCGGAGGAGCCCAAGTCAGGGATCCGCCGAGGGCAGCGGGCCCCAGGCGGGCCTCCGCCCGAGGCGGCGGGCGAGGGCGTCGTGGAGGACGGGGAGGACGACTGCGCGCGGGACGGGGGCGCCGAGGCTCGCCAGGCTGGCCATCGCGTTTGCCTCGAGGTCGCAGGGGCGGAAGAGACGGAAGCGGGACAGGTCGGGATCGAGGTTCAGGGCAAAGCCGTGGTAGGTCACCCAGCGACGGCAGGCGATGCCAATGGACGCGACCTTGCGCGCCCCCACCCACACGCCGGTGAGGCCCTCGGCCCGCCCGGGGGACAGGGGGGTAAGCTCTTCGATGGTCTCCACGAGGGCGCCTTCGAGCCGGCGGAGGAAGGCGTGGAGGTCACGCTCGGCGGGACCGAGCCCGACGATGGGGTAGCCCACGAGCTGGCCGGGTCCGTGGTAGGTGGCGGCGCCGCCCCGCTCCACCCGCACCACGGGGATGCCCGCCGCTCGGACGGCAACGGTCTCGGCCTCGGGGTCGCGGCCGCCCGACTGGGCACGGCGGCCGACGGTGACGACTTCGTCGTGCTCGCAGTAGAGGACGAGGTCCGGGGAAGCCCCCGCGGCGCGGACCCGAGCCAACCGCTGTTGCAACTCCCAGGCCTCGGCGTAGGGAATGCGGCCGAGGTCGACCCCCCGCAGCTCCGTTCCCGGCGCGGGGCCGGCAGCGCGGGAGGGGACCCCGGCGGCGTCCGCCCGCGGCCGAGCGCTCAACGGGCCGAGGACTCGCCAAGCTCGCGGGCGCGAAGCTCTTCGGCGAGAGAACGTCGCTGGGCGAGGAGCGCGGGGGGAGGGACCGCGTAGACGTCCTCGACCACGTCGAGGGGAGGCGGGGGCGGTGCGCCCTCGGCCTCGCGCACTGCCTGGTTGAGGGCGGCGCGCTGCTCCTCGTCGAGGGCCTCCTGGCGAGCCGCGTCCCAGAGGCCGCGACCTTCCAGGTGGGCGCGCACGCGGGCGATGGGGTCGCGGCGCTGCCAGCGCTCTTCCTCGCGCGGATCCCGGTAGCGCGTGGGGTCGTCGGCCGAACTGTGTCCGCCCGCGCGAAAGGTGACCAGTTCGAGGAAGGTGGGGCCACTGCCGGCGCGGGCGCGCTCGACCGCGCGCCGGGTCTCTCGGTAGACCGCGAGCAAGTCGTTGCCGTCGACGCGGACGCCCGGCATTCCGTAGGCGCGGGCCTTGATGGCGAAGGTCTGGCTGGCGGTCTGGCGCGAGGAGGGGACCGAGATCGCCCATTGGTTGTTCTGACAGATGAGGACCACGGGGACCTTCCAGGCACCGGCGAAATTCATGGCGGCGTGGAAGTCCGGCTCGCTGGTCCCGCCATCCCCGACGTAGCCGGCGGCCACTGCGGAGTCGCCCCGGTGCTTCATTGCCCAAGCGCAGCCGACGGCGTGCGGAAGCTGCGAGGCGATGGTCGAGGACCAGGAAACTTGGTTGACCTCGCGGGCAGCGAAGTGCATCGGCTGCATGCGGCCCCGCAGCACGTCTTGCCGATTGCCGAACATGTGCGCGAAGTACTTGGAGAGGGAGAAGCCGCGCAGAAGCATGACCCCGTTCTCGCGCAGGGCCGGGAAGATCCAGTCGCGGGCTTCGAAGGCCGCGCCGCTTCCGATGACCGCGGCCTCTTGGCCGCGCGCGGAGCCAAAGAAGCCGATCCGCCCCATGCGCTGCAGGCCCTCGAGTCGGCGATCGATGGCGCGCAGGAGGCACATCGTTCCGTAGAGCTCGATCAGTCGCTCGTCGGCGAGCTCCGGAAGCTCAGCGCCGGGAAGGGGGCGGCCCTCCTCGTCGAGGACGGCAATGAGCCCGGTGTCGGGCGCGGACTCGGTGGCGGCGGGACCCACGGATCAAATGCCTTCGAGGAGCAGGAGTTGCGGGTCCTCGAGGTACTGCACCACGGTGTTCATGAACCGCGCCGCGTTGGCTCCGTCGACCACCCGGTGATCGAGGGAAAGAGAGAGATACATGATGTCGCGGATCGCGATCTGGTCGTCGACGACCACGGGCCGCTTCTTGATCTTGTGCACCCCGAGGATGCCCACCTCGGGGTAGTTGAGAATGGGCGTCGCGAGCAGCCCGCCGATGTGGCCGGCGCTCGTGATGGTGAAGGTGCTCCCGCTGAGCTCCTCGGGGCGGAGGGTGCCCGAGCGGGTCCCCTCGGCGAGGCGAGCGATCTCGCGCGCAATGTCGAGGAGGCTGCGCCGGTCCGCGTGCCGGAGCACCGGGACGGTGAGCCCTTGCTCGGTGTCGGCGGCGATGCCGATGTGGTAGTAGCGCTTGAAGACCAGCTCGGAGCTGGCCTCGTCGAGGGAAGCGTTGAGCTCGGGGTGCTGCTTGAGCCCGTGGCAAACGGCCTTGACGATGAAGGCCAGGTACGTGAGCTTGGCGCCTCGCTCCGCGGCGAGGGGCTTCATGCGCGCCCGCAGCGCCACCAACTCGGTGACGTCGACTTCCTCGACGTAGGTGTAGTGGGCCGCGGTGCGCTTCGAGAGCTGAAGGAACTCGGCGATCTTGCGACGAACGCCGCGCAGGGGGACGCGCTCCTCGGGCTCGTCCGCACCCGGCGCAGGCAGGGGCGTCGGCGCGGGCAGAGGCGCCGGCGCGGAGCGCGGAGCGGCGACCGGAGCCGGAGCGCGCGGCGCCGGAGCGTCGGCCCGGGCTGGAGCGCGCGGCGCCGAGGCGGCGCGCCCGTTGCCGCCGGAGGCAGAGCGCGCCGCGCGCTCCACGTCCTCGCGAGTGACCCGGCCGTGCGGGCCGGTGCCCTGAATGCGCCGGATGTCGAGGCCCCGCTCGCGCGCGGCCTTGCGGGTGGCGGGAGTCGCGCGGACGCGCTCCTGCGGCCGCTCGAGAAGCGCGGTGCCGGCGGAGGGCGAAGCTCCCCCCGAGGAGGCGGAAGCGGAACCCTGGGCTGCCCGCTGCGCGCCCTGGGCCGCCGCGGAGCCGTGCGCGCCGGCCAGCTTGCCTTCGCGGACCTCGGCGAAGGTGGCGATGGGCGTATGCACGGGCACGACGTCGCCCTCCTGGGCGAGGAGCTCGCCCACCACGCCGGTCACCGGACAGGGGATCATGACCGTCGCCTTGTCGGTCATGACCTCGACGAAGTCTTGCTCTTCGACGACCTCCTGGCCGGGAGCAACGTGCCACTTGACGATCTCGCCCTCGGCGACGCCTTCGCCGATGTCGGGGAGGAGGAACTCCATGAACGACTCCCTCAGGGGAACTTGCCCTCGCCGCGTGCCTCGCGCTCGCGCTCCAAGTCCCGGCGGAGCGTCTCGGGCATCTCGGCGTAGACGTCGGTGAACAGGGTCTCGAGCTCGGGCCGCGGGACGCGCTCGTTGTCGCGAACGGCCTGGTTGACCTCGGCCCGCGCCTCCTCGCGCAGCGCCTCGTCCTTCGCCTCGTCCCAGATCCCCTTGGCCTCGAGGTAGAGCTTGAAGCGCGCAATGGGGCACTTGCGCTCCCAGGCCTCGAGTTCCTCGCTGGGCACGTAGCGGGACGGGTCGTCGGAGGAGCTGTGCCCGCCCATGCGGTAGGTAACGAGCTCGAGGAGTGTGGGGCCTTCGCCCGCCAGGGCGCGCTCCCGCGCGTCCCGGGTGGCCTTGTAGACCGCCAGGACATCGTTGCCATCGACCCGCACGCCGGGCATGCCGTAGGCGATCGCCTTCTGAGCGAAGGTCTCGGAGCCGGTCTGCTTGCGGGTGGGGCAACTGATGGCCCACCCGTTGTTCTCGCAGATGAAGATGACGGGGGCCTTGTCCACCGCCGCGAAGTTGAGGCCCGAGTGGAAGTCGTTCGACGAGGTCCCGCCGTCGCCGATGAAGGTCAGGGCCACGCGGGCGTCCCCGCGGCGGCGCATGGCCATTGCCACCCCCGCCGCCTGGATGAGCTGGGTCCCGATGGGGCTGGAAATGGAGACCATGTTCTGGGCCCGGAAGGAGTAGTGGACGGGCATTTGGCGGCCCTTGGTGTTGTCCCAGGCGTTGCCGTAGCACTGGGCGACCATGTCCTTGATGGCCACGCCGCGGAAGAGGAACGCACCGGGCTGCCGGTAGGCGGGGACGACCCAGTCCTCGGGGGTGAGGGCGGCGGCGGAGCCCACGCTGCAGGCTTCCTGGCCCTTGCTGACCAGATAGAAGTAGATCCTCCCCTGCCGCTGCAAGTTCAGGAGGCGCTCGTCCAGGATCCGCACGGTGACCATGGCGCGGTACATGCGGAGCAGCAGTTCGTCGCCGAGACGAGGGTCGAGGGTCGCGTCGACCGTTCCGTCCGGGGCCAGAATGGAGAGGAGGTCGTGGGATTCGACCGCGGTGCTCATGCGGGCTCCTTCGCGGTCACGATCTTAGCGGCTGGCGAGGCGCCAGCAACCGCGGCGGAGGGCGGAGGGCAGCGCGCGCTCCGGTCGCGGGTCCTGCGCGGAAAAGGACGGGCGGCGCCGCTTTCCCCCCGGGGCGCAGCGCGCCGAGGCGATCAGAGAGCCACGGGGTGGCGCCCGGTCAGGTTGAGGAACTCGGCACGGGTCTTGGCGTCCTTCTTGAACTGACCCAGCATGCACGAGGTGGTGGCCGACGAGTTCTGCTTCTCCACGCCGCGCATCATCATGCAAAGGTGCCGGGCCTCGATGACGATTCCGACGCCCAGCGGCTGGAGGGCCTCTTGCAGCGCCTGGGCGACTTGAATGGTGAGACGCTCTTGGACCTGCAGGCGGCGGGCGAAGACGTCCACGATGCGGGGGATCTTGGAGAGCCCGACCACCTTCCCCGATGGGATGTAGGCCACGTGGGCCTTGCCGAAGAAGGGGAGCAGATGGTGCTCGCAGAGGGAGTAGATCTCGATGTCGCGGACCACGACCATTTCGTCGCTGCCGGGCACGTCGAAGATCGCATCGTTGAGGACCTCCTCGAGGGAGGCCCCGTAGCCGGAGGTCAGGAAACGGAGGCTCTGGGCCACACGGTGCGGCGTCCGCAGGAGCCCGTCGCGGGCGGAGTCTTCGCCGAGCTCTTCGAGGAGATCGCGGACGTGGGCTTCGAGGCGGTCGGACATGGGTCCCTCCTCTGGGGGCGACGATCCTAGCAGCCGCCCGCTGCGTCCCGACGAGGCAGGGTGGCGTCCGCTGGCGGTCCTGCGGGCGGGGGAAGCAGGCCCGGGGAGCGCGGCTGGACACCTCGCGCGGGCGCGTCGACAATGAACGCTCATGCGTGCGCGGGGCGTCGCCAAGGCCGGGCTGGTGGAACTCGTCCTCTGGGACGTGGTTCTCCTCGCGCTCGTGGGCGGCCTCTACTGGGCGGACGGCCGGCTGGCCGAGGGCGCCGCCTCGTCGCCCGTGTCCCCAACGCCGGCCGCGGCGCCGGGCGAGGACGCGGCGGGGCGCTCGAAGCACACCGCGACGGCGCCCGAACGCGCTCCGCCGCCTGCGCGGCCGCCCGCCCCGCGCTCGACCGCAGGGCCTCGGCCCGAGCGACCCGCGCAGGAAGCCGGCGAGGAGGCCATGGCCAAGGAGGATCAGGCCGCGGTCCTCCTCTCCGAGGTCGAACGGCGCGCCGAGGCGGCCCTGGACCGCGGCGAAGCGGAAGCAGCCCTGGACGCTTTGCGCGACGCTCCGCCTTGGGTGCGGGCGGAGCGCCGCTGGGCGGAGCTGAGGGCGCGGGTGGAAGCGGCGGCGGAGACCGCGGACCGAGCCTTGTGCCTGCGCCTGGACCTGCGCCTCGCGGCCGACGCGGGCAACGTTCCCGCCGCACGGGCCTTGCTCGCCCTCCTTCCGCCGGACCTGCGAGAAGCCCTTGCGGACGAGGGGGTCCGAGCCGAGCGGCACGCCCCGGAGGCCGTGGAGGAGGGACTGGCCATCCGCGGCTTCTCCCCCGACCGGATCCGCCTCGACGGCGTTCGCTGCAGCATCGACTGCACTTTGGCGCGCGAGCGCGCTTCGACCCTGCTGAACGGCCTCGACCGCCTGGCGGAGCTCGCCGAGGAGTTCTTGGACGCGAGCGCAGGGCACGTCGTGGTGCGCCTCCTCGAAGCAGACGACGCGCCGGCGCGTCCCGCGCCCGAGGAACTGTTCCTCTACCGGCGTTCCGGAGAGCCACCGCGGGAGCTCGACCTCCGCCTGCGGCTCGCCCTGGCTCGGCGCCTCGTGCGCGCTGCCGCGGGTCCTTCCGCCGTGCGCCAATGGGTCTACGCGCTCGCCGACGCCCTGGCCGGAGCCGAAGCGGACGCCTCGAGGCGACCGCGCTGCAACGCCCTGGGTGCGGCCCGCCGGCGGTTGTTCCACCGCACGCCGCCCGACGGGACCGGGACCGTCCTGCTGCGGACGGTCGGCGGCGAGGAGGACCCCGCACGCGCGGGCGCCTGGGCTCTGGCCCACTACGCACTGTTCGCTTCCTCGCCCGGGGCGAGGGAGTTGTGGCGGCTGCTGCGGAAGGAACTGCGCGCGCCGGGCGCCCTGGCCGCGGAGATCACCCCGGTGCGGGCGGCGGGCCTCGAGCCCGGCTGGCTCGAATTCTTGGAGGCGCGGTGACCTGCGTCCTGCGCGCGGCGCTCTGCGTCCTCGCTGCGTGCTGCGTCGCGGAGGCGCAGCCATCCCAGATCTGGTGGGACGACCCCACCTTGGGCGAGGCGGCGCGCGCCGCCGGTCTGGTCGTCCTCGCGCGGGCGGAGCGGGTCGCCGAGAACGGCGTCGCCTATCGGGTCGAGCGCACCCTCCACGGACCTTCTCGCGACGGCGACCTCCTGGCGGTGACGGGCCTCCACCATCCGCGCCTGCGCGCGCGCCCGCCGGTCTCCGTAGGCGACCGCGCCTACCTGCTCCTCTGGGGAGAGCCGCGGGGCGAGGGGTTCCGCCTGCCGACCCCGACCTTTGGACGCTTCGTCCGTCGCGACGGGCACGCGGTCCTCAGCTTCGGCGGCCCCGACACCTTCGTGCGCCTCGCCGTGGAAGCGGCGCGCGCCGAGGCCATCCTCCGGGCCTGCGCCACGGGCCGCGCGGACACCGGGCTCCTCCGCTGGTGCCGCGAGGTCCTCGGCGCGAGCGACGCCACGAACGAGCAGGTCTACCTCTCCCTCTGCGTCTTGGCCGAGGTCGGCGAGCCCTCCGACGCGGCGGTGGCGGGGCGCGTCCTCCGCGACCCGAGCCGTCGCGGCCCCGAGCAAGAGCGGGTGCTGATGGCCGCCGCGCGGGTCCTCGGCCGCTGCGGGGGGGGCCGCGCCGCACGCCTCCTCGTCGGCGCGGCCGCGCAGAGCGGCCGCCGCGCCGTGGCCAGTGTGGCCATCGCCGAGGCCTTGCACGCCTTGGGCGACGACCCGCCGGCCCGCGCTGCGGCCGCCCTCGGCCGCGAGCTGGCACGCCTCGCACCCCGCCTCGACCCCCGGCCGGTGCGTTACGGCGCCGCAGACGACCCGCGACGCAACTTCGTCGACTCCCCCTTCTTGGCATGCATGAAGGCGCTCGGCCGCCTGCGGGCGACCGCCGGGGTCCCGCTGGCCCTCCGCGCGCTCGAGGGAGAGGACTTCGAAGCCATCCGCGCCGGCCTCGCCTACTTCGAACTCCTCGGCGACGTGGAGCGGGCGGAGGAGATCGCCCAGCGCATGCGCCCGCGAGGGCACCGCGACGCCTTCGTCAACCACGCCTTCGGCCGCACCCTGCGTGCGCTGACCGGCGCCGAACGCCCCGATGAGCGCGAGGCCTGGCTGGCCTGGTGTCGCGAACGCCGCGACGAAGCGGCTGGGCCGCGACGCCCCGGCGGATCGCGATGAGCGGCCCCCCCGGCGAAGGCGATCGCGAACGGCCCCGACGCTCGCGCCGCGGAAGCCGACGCAAGCGCGCCGAGGCGGAGACCCTCGCCGAGCCGGGATCGCGGGGGCGAGGGCGCAAGGCCCGGCGGCGGTCCCCCCGCCGGCATCCGGACATCGAGATCGCCCGCCTCCTGGTCAAGCGCGGCTTCCTGGACAAGGAGGCCGCCGTGGCTGCGCTCAAGGTGCAGAAGGCGCGGGCCCGCGCCGGGGAGCCGCGCATTCCCTTCCTGCGCCTGCTGGTGAAGCGCAAGGCCCTCGCGGCGAGCCGGGTGCCCGAGGCGCAGGACGAAATCCGCCGCAACACCTACCTGTGCGAGCGCTGCAACGCCCGCGCGGTCATCCTGGCCGGCTCGCAGAGCCGCGCGGGCACGTGCCCTCGCTGCGGCTGCGAGATCAGCGTCGCGCCGCCGACCGACCCCGCCGCGGTGCCCGTACGCGACTTCACCACCACGGGCGAAGCGACCGACCCCATGAGCAGGAGCGGCCCACCCGACTGGCGGCCGCTCGGTTCGCGCTACCGCCCGGGCCTGCCCCTCGGGGAAGTGTCCTTTCGCCGCTACCGGATCCTCTCCGAACTCGGGCGCGGAGCCATGGGGGTCGTCTACGAGGCCGAGCACCTCGAGCTGGGGAAGACCGTGGCCCTCAAGGTCCTCTTCCCCGACGAGGACGCCCAGGAGGACCAGGTCGCGCGCTTCCGCCGCGAAGCCGCCGCGGTGCAGCGCCTGCGGCACGAGCACATCGTTCCCGTCCACGACTTCGGCACGGACGGCGAAGTCTACTACCTCACCATGGACCTGGTCCCCGGCAGGGAGTCCCTCCACACGCGGCTCAAGGACGAAGAAGACCCGCCCTCGCTCCGCTGGCGCCTGGAGACCTTGGTGCAGGTAGCCCGCGCGGCCCACCACGCGCACAGCCACGGGGTCGTGCACCGCGACCTCAAGCCAGCCAACGTCCTCCTGCACCCCGAGCGGGGGGCGATGGTCGCCGACTTCGGACTCGCCAAGGACGAGGAGGCCGAGGCGGCGGAACTCACGCGCACCCACGACCGCCTGGGAACCCCGCTGTTCATGGCGCCGGAGCAGATCCGGCGCGGGGCAGGAACCGTGGACCAGCGCGCGGACGTGTGGGCCCTGGGGGTGATGCTGTTCGCTGCGGTCACGGGGCGCTACCCCTTCCGTTCGCGCACGGTCATGGACCTCTACGTGCGCATCCTTCGCGAGCCCCCCGACTGGGCCGGAGACAAATACTCGGCCCCCGACCGCCCGGGGATCCCGGAGCCCACCCGATCCGCAGGAAGCAACGCGCCGCCCTCGGCGGAGAGCAGCACGGGCGCGCTCCCACTCCCCGCGCAGAGGGGAACTCGCGCCGCGCCTCCCTTCGCTCCGCCGCCGGAACTCGCGGGGCGCGGCGTCCCCGCCGACCTGCGGGCCATCGTGAGCTGCGCGCTGGCCAAGGACCCCGACGACCGCTACCCGACGGCCGCGGCCTTTGCCGACGACCTCGAGGCCTACCTCGCCGGGCGCCCCGTGCGCGGCGGCGGCCCTGGGCTCCTCAAGCGCCTCCGCGAGCACATGGGCCGCCGGCGCGTCCTCCGCCCTCTCGCGCTGGCGCTGGCCTTGCTCCTGGTGGCCACCGCCCTGGTGGGCGGGCTCGCCTACCGGCATAGGGAGGCGGAACTGGCCCTCGAGCGCGACGTGGAGAGCGCCTGGGCGCAAGCCGTGGGGGGTGGGCGCAAGGGCTACGCCGAAGCGGAGGCGCGCCTGACGGCGTTGCTCGCGGATCGACCCGACCACGCACGCGCCCTCTGGCGGAGAGGCCTGGCGCGCTTGTGGCTTCTGCGGGAGGGCGAAGCGGAGGCCGACCTCGCGCGCGCCGCGGAGTTGGCCGCCGGGGACGAAGACCTAGCGGTGCGGGTCGCGGCCGCCCGCGCTCGCGCCGCGCTGCACACCGGACACTTCGCCGACGCCGCGCGCCGGGCCGCCTCCGCTCTGGCCCGAGGCGGCCGGCTCTCCTTCGGGGCGCGCGCCGAGCTCGGGGAACTCCTCGCGCTCGCGGCCTTGCAGGCCAACGACGAAGGGCTGCGCGCCCAAGCCGAGGCGGCGTGCACTGAGCTCGCTCGTTCTCCCCGGAGCGGCCCGCGGCTGCTTGCGCTCTGGGGACGACTGGCCCTCGCCCGGGGCGACGTCGCCGCGGCCCGGCGGCGGCTGGAACGCGCTCGAACCGGGCAGAACGAGCGAGCGCAGCGCTCGCAGCCGGGCGCCCTCGAGGTACTCCTCTTCGAGGCCGCACTGCTCCACGCCGAAGGGGAGCGAGCGAGCGGGCTGCTCCGACTGGAGCGACGGCTCTACCCCAGCGCCGCCAGCGCCGACGTGAAATACCTCGACGAAATCTCGCAGGCGGAGTACCGCGCGCGTTCCTGGAAGCGCAACGTGCACGTCAACCGAATCGTGTCCCGCCTCAGCCCCTGGTGCGCACGGGTGCACTACTACCTGGGCAACGCCCTCCTGGGCGGCCTCGGCGACGTCGAAGCGGCTCGGGAGGCCTTCGTCGCCGCCTGGGAGCGCAACCCCTACGACGACGCCTACCGCGACTTCGCGCTGGCCCTCCTCACGGCCCCGCCCGCGGCCGCAGCCCCGCTGGAGCGGGCGGTGGGGCTGCTGCGGCGCGACGCCGAGCGGTTCCGTCCCGAGAGCCCGCATCCCTTGGTGCGCCTGGCCTATTCCCTCGCGCGCCAGGGCCAGGCCGCGCGCGCCTGGCGCGCGCTCGACGCCGCGGACGAGCGCCTGCGCGCGAACGGCGGAAGGATCCGCGGCTACCGCAGCGCGCTGGCTCGCGCGGCCTTGGTCCGCGTGGCCAGCGACGCCGAGCGAGGCCCGCTGCGGGCCCTGGAGACGTGGCGGGGCGAAGGGGCCGCCGAAATCGAACGGCGCTACTACGCTCCCTCGAACCGAGTGCGCGTGGTCGACGCCATCGAGGCGGCGCGCCTCTACCTGGAGCGAGGGCACGCGGCGCGAGCCTTGGGGATCCTGGAGGGGGTGCGCGACCTGCCCCTGCGCAGGGGCCTCGGCCGAATCGCCGACGTGCTCGCCGGGGAGCGGACGGCGCTGGCCGCGCGAGCGCTGGCCGCCCTGGGCCGCAGCGACGAGGCCTCGGCCGCCCTGCGCTCGGCCTGCGCGCGGAGGAACCGACCTCCTTCGGCCGCTCCGTCGCTCTTGGCGCGCTTCCCCGAGCTGGTTCCCCTCCGTTCCCGCCCCGAACTGCGGGCGCTCTTCGCTCCGCCGGACGGGGCGCTCAGAGCCCGCGAACGGTCCGAGACGCGCTGATGGTGTAGGTCAAGACCACTTCCCGGGCTCCGCGCGGGGGAAGCTCGATGTCCCAGGCCACGATGCCCTCTTCGTCGGCGCGAGCGGGCGGTCGCGTCGCCTCGGGGTCGATGGCCACCTCGACTTCGTCGACCTCCGAGACCGGAATGCGCTCCTCGAGCCGGAAGGCGACGGGGAGGGGCTCCTGGTTGCACAGGCGCAAGGTGACCGTGCGCCGGCGGCGGCGCTTGCGAGCGAGGAAGCCTTCGTCCTCGCGTTCCTCGACGGCGCGGAGCACGCGCACGGCGTCTTCGGCGCCCCAACCGAGGAGGAATCGTTCCCCAGGGGCCACGAAGCCGACCTCTCCCCAGCCGACCAGGCCGCTCTCGCGAGCGAGTTCGACCGGCCCGGCGAGGATGGGCTGCGGTCCGTGGTTCGTCTGCCGACTGATCGAGTGGACCATGGGGCTGAGCTCGGGACGGCACACGCGCTCGACCTCGGCCGGGCTCGCGAAGGAGAGGAGCGGGACACGGTGCAGGCGTCCGTCGGCGGGGATGCTGGCGCGCGTGGGCGCGGAGAGGGTACGGGCTTCGCCGCCGTCGTCGACGCCCGGCAGTTCGGCGAGGGTCTCGTCGCGGCCCTCGCCGGTGGAGGCGATGACCTCTTCCCGCACGGCCACGTCGACGACCTTGCTCTGGCGACGGCGAACGCGCAGGAGGTCGTCCTCCAGCCGTGGCGGCTCCGAGCGCTGCGTCGGCCGCGCGGTGGAGAAGAGGAGTTCGACGTCGACCCAATCCTCTCCGGTGGCCTGCCACACCGCAGCCTCGTACTCGAAGCGCACCTCGGCGTCGACCAGGGTCGCGCGATGCGCAGGGCGCCAGAGCGCGCAGGGAACCACGTAGTCGAGTGCCAATTCCACCTCGGCGTCGGCCTCGGCGACGAGGTCCACGACCAGCTCGGCCTCCAGCACGGCCGACGACGCGGCGGAGGGAGCGTTGCGCAGGTCGTGTTCGGCGAGACGGGCCTCGAGGTCTGCGATGGCCTGCTCGCACGTGGCGACCGCTTCCTCCGCCTCGCGGGCGGCGCGGGCGAAGTCGCGAACGTCGCTCGACCAGACCGCGGGGAATTCCTCGGCGTAGGGGAGCGCGCGGTCGATCCCGTCGACGACGAGGCCGAGGGCGCGGTCGGCGAGGGCGGAGCGTTCGCGGAGCAGGGCGAGCTCGCCCTGCAGGCGCGCGAGGTCGTCGCCGATGGCACGTCGTTCGGCGAGGGCCTGGGCCCGCTCCGCGGGGAGTTCCGAGGAACCCACGCGCCAGCGACGAGCGACGCTCAGCTCGTGCACGCGCACTCCGGCGGGGCTCCTGGCGACGAGGCTGCGGTCGGCGATGGCGGGCGAGACACCGCGCACCCGGAGGCGGTGGTTCCCTGCGGCGATGCGCACGCAACCGCTGCGGCGCACCTGGGCGCGGTCTTCGAGGAGGGTGACCCGCAGGATCGGCGCGTCGAGTTCGCGGGCGAGGGGGGCCTGGGGGGTCATGCTTCCCTCCGGTTCCCGCCAACGACTTCGTCCTTGGCGTCGAGGCGCAGGGTGTAGGCGAAGGTGAGTTCGCGCTCGGCGCCCGGTTCGAGGCGGAACCGCCAGCGGCGACCGCCGCGCAGGGGGACGGCCTCGTCCTGTGCGAACTCCTCCCAGGTCGGATCGCTGCGC
This sequence comes from Planctomycetota bacterium, assembly GCA_003695705.1. GTDB lineage: Bacteria > Planctomycetota > J058 > J058 > J058 > J058. The sequence goes on along the minus strand of RFHU01000278.1, from coordinate 5,780 downwards.
TCGTCGACGACCTCGATCGACTCGTCCTCGTCGGCGGGAACGGGCACCCGCTCGCGGACCTCGACCTCGGCGGCGACGGCGAGGCGAGAGGCCACCTCGATGCGGACCTCGTGGACCACGTCCCGCCCGCCGCCGAGAAGTCCACGCGAGGCCTCTCGGACGAAGGCCTTCCGAGCCACCTTGAGCGCCTCCTCCACACCGAGGCCGAGTTCGAGGTCGCCGCCGGCCGGCACCGTGCGCAATCGCGCGGTGACCAGGAATTCGTCTTCGAGGTAGACGTCCGCCGGCCCGGCCAGGAGCGGGATCTCCAAGGGGTTCTCCAGACGTGCGACGCGCACGGCGCGCTCGCTCTCGCGCGGGACGACGACCAAGGTCAGCGCGATGGACGCGCGGCGGGCGAAGAGGGGCACGCTGTGCAGGGTTCCGTCGTCCGGGACGTCGACGGGCCCCTCGGCGTCGTAGCGGTAGGCGCCGCCGCCGCTGGAGTCGTCGACCGCGACCGCCCCGGGGGGCAGGTCGATGGAGCGAGCCCGGTGCGCGCGGTCGAGGGCCTCGCCCAAGCGGCGAAGGGCGGCCTCGCGGGCCTCGGCCTCGAGTCCGCCGAGCCGCTCCTCCCAGCCGGCCGGCTCGAGCCGACCCCGGCGCTCGGGGACGTCGTCCCACGGGCGAAGGAGGAGGTCTCCGTAGCGGAGGAGGGAAGCTTCGGGGGTGACCCCCGCCGGCGCCTCGGCCTTGGGGGGAGAGGGCGGCGGGCAGGCCTGGGCGTCGGCGGACAGAGACTTGGCGGCGGGGGAAGCCCCGGAGCGCTTGCGCAGGGGGGGAGGCGCGCCCCCAGCGGGGAAGAGCTTCTCGGCCGCCGCGTCCACGGCCTCGGGGGAGGGGGACGGCGTCGGAGCGGTCGACGCGAGCCTCACGGGGGCGCCACCGAAGGGATCTCCCTCGGGAAGGGGAACGGAGTCGGGCGGCGGAGGGGCGTAGGCCTCGTCGAGCTGGGAGAGGTCCTCTCCGGAATCGAAGAGTTCTTCGTCGGCGCGAGGCGGGAGCCGCCGCAAGCCAGGGCTCTGCTGCGCGGCTGCGTCGAGGCCCGCGAACAGGTCGTCGCTTCCCTCCGGCGGGGGCCGCCACGCGCGACGACAAGGCGCTGGTTGGCGCCGCCCGATGCGCAGGGACCGCAGCTCGGGGAGGGCGGTCTCGCGGCGCAGGTCGGCGGTGGAAAGGGAGAGTCGCACGCGCTGCCACGCCTCGCCCGTGGCTTGGGCAACGTGGGCGCGAAGCGCGAGCCGCGCGCTGCGCCCGTCGCGCGCCACGCGAACCACGTAGGAGGGAATCCAACGGGCGCCCGGGACGTGGTATTCGAGGCGAAGGCGACCGCGTCCGCGGCCGCGGGGGCCACGTAGACGAACGACGACGCGCTTGCTGACCTGTGCGGCGCGCGCGTCTCCCTGCGCCCTGTCGGCCGCCGCGCGGAGTTCGAGGCGGGCGACGTCTTCGTCGCCCGCCCGGCATTCGGCGAGCAGCTCGTGGCGCTCGGCGAGAAGTTCCTTCTTGGCCGCCGCGAGCCAGGCAAGAGCCCCGCGCCAGGCGGCGCTGGGGGCGACCGCCGGCACCGCGCCGTCGCGGGGTGCCGGCAAGGTGAGGGAGACGCGGCGCAAGTGCTCCAACTCGCTGTCGACGCGGGCCAGCGCGCGACGGAGCTCGGCGGCGCGTCGGCGCGCCGCCCGCAAGGCCTCGGGATCGGGGGCGGCTTCCGCCGGGGAGGCCGGAGGGACGCCGACCTCGGCGCGCACGTCGGCCGGCCGAGGGGCCTCGCCCTCGGCGTCGACGCGGACGCGCACGCTCTCGTCGTCGAGGGAGAGGGGCAACCCTTCGAAGCGCACGGCTTGGGGCCAGTCGCCCTCCAACTCGGCGACCCGGACCACCCGCGCTCCTTCGCGGTAGACGGTGACCTCGCGGACTTCCGAAGCGAGGGCAACGGGAGGAGGGGTCATGAGCGTCCTCTCGAAGGGGAGGAGAGGGTGGTGCCGGTCGTTTGGGGTCGCCCCCGCCTCCCGTGGTGCGGGCGCGGAGACGACCTGCTCCTCCCGTAGGGTGGCAAGCATACGACCCCCCGCGCGGCAAGGCGAGCAGGTCCTCCCGGGCACCACGACGCCCCCGGGGTTCTGCTGGCGGCCTTCGTCCGCCGCGGCCCGAAGGCCGGGGGACCTCCTCACTCCGTCTGTCTCGGGCCTCCGCGAGCGGCGCGCTCGGGGACCCGACGCGGCGTGGTCCGAACCGAGGCACCGCGTGCTGCGACGAGCGAGATCGGAGGCCGACCCCCGGGGCAAGGCGACCGCAGGCCTTTCTCCCCAAGAAGAGAGACGCCACCGGGGGGAGGGGCGCGACGCGATTCCCCTGCCCGGCCCGGATCCTGCAGGCCGCGGAACCTTCCCAGCCGGTCGGACGGGTCGTACGACGGGGAACGCAGCGTTGCGCCCCGCGGCCAGACTCGCCGGGATCGAGAGAGGAAGGTCGAGCGACTGGTGTCAAGAGGTATAGTGCGTGGCCGTGAAGCGGTGGGACGGGTCGCACGGTGGACGCGCTCGGAAGGCGCCGGACGCCGAGCAGGCTTGGCCGGCAGGAGGCCGCTGCACCGAGCGTCCGAGCACGACGGCGTGGCGGAGACCGGACACTGCCGCCACGGCGGAACCGCGCGACCCCGTGCGCAGATCGCCGCTCCGCGCGGCGTGCCTTCCGGGGCGGCGGCGACACGGGCACGGTCGTCCGCGGCGGACCCGCCGCGGACGGGCCCTTGCGGCCTTGGCGCTCGCGGCCTGCGCAGCGGGAGCGAGCGCCTCCTGCGTCTTGCAGGCGGGCGTGGCCTGCGCGCAGGGCGAGAAGCAAGCAGGCGGCAGGGGACGTGAGCCGGAAGGGAAGGCCCTGGGCGGAGCGCCGGCCCGTGAAGAGGCTGACCGCGAGGAGACAGAGCAGGGGAAGCGAAACGGCGCGTTGGCTCCGCGGGCGGGGAACGAACCGCAGGCGCTCTTCGAAAAGGCGCTGGACCTTGCCTTCGGGCGCGGCGTCGCGAAGAACCAGGCCCGAGCCCGCGCACTCTACGAACGGGCGGCGCGGGGCGGCCACGTGGAGGCGATGCTCCACCTCGGCGCCATGATGATGCGCGGGCGCGGGGGCCCCCGACGACCCGAGGCGGCCCTTGCGTGGTACCGCCGCGCCGCCGAGCGAGGAGACGCCCGCGGGGCGTACGCCCTCGGAGCGGCCTACGAATCCGGCCGGGGGGCCCCGGCGGACCCCGTGCAAGCTCGGCGCTGGTACGAGCGCTCTGCGGCGCTGGGCTCGCCGCGGGCGAACGCCGCCCTGGGCTGGCTCTACGAGCGCGCCTGGGGGGTGCCGCGCGACCTCGAGCGCGCGCGGACCCTTTACGAGGAAGCCGCGCGCGGCGGCGACCGCGAAGGAATGGCGCGCCTGGCGCGGCTGTGCGCCGAGGGGCTCGGCGGGCCGCGGGACGAGGTCAAGGCGCTGGCGCTGTGGGCTCGCGCCGCCGACGAGGGGCACGTTCCGAGCATGCTGCGCATGGCTGAGCGTCTACGCCGCGGCGGGGGGGTGCTGCGGCGCGACCCCGCGCTCGCGGCGCGTTGGCTGCACCGGGCCGCGCGGGCGGGGAGCCCGCGCGGCATGCGCCTTTGGGGAGAAGCCCTCCTCGAGGGCGTGGGGACCGAGGCGCGACCCGCCGAGGGCCGGCGCTGGCTCCTGCGCGCGGCCGAGGCGGGAGACGGGCCGGCGGCGACTCGAGCGGCCCGCTGCCTCCTCGACGGCGTGGGGGGCCCTTGCCGGCCCGAGCGCGCCGTCGGCCTCCTCCTGCAGGCGGCGGAGGCGCAGGACGCCCACGCCCTCTTCCTGCTCGGTCGCTTGAGCGAGCGCGGCGAAGCGGGCCTGGACCGAGACCCCGAGACCGCTGCCCGTTGGTACCGGCGCGCCCTCGCCGCGGGGCATCCGGAAGCCGCGGCCGCGCTCGACGCCCTGGGGGCGCCCGTCGACCCCGGCGGGGGGAAGGCCGAGGAACGCTGAGGCAGGAAGTCCTGGCTGCCTACCCCGTCCGCTCGCGCCACGAGGGCCTCGGCAACCCGGTCTCCTTGGTGGGCGCTCCCGACGATCCGGGCCTGCCGAAGGCAGTGGACGCAGTATGCGTGTGCGACACTTGCCTTCGCACGGGCGACCGGCTGGCCTGCTTCGCGCGCCTCGCGGAGCGTCTGCGGTGGGGAGGACCTCGGGTGGCCGTCGACTTCCGCAAGGGGGGCTTCCCGGTAGAGTCCGAGAACACCCACGAGCTCCCTTCGGAGAGGGTCGTCGCCAAGCTGCGGGCGGCGGGCTACGGCCCTTGCGGCGAGAGGAGCTTCCCCACCAGCGCCCGCTCGCCTTCGCACGAGCGGACGGAAGGGGGCAACCCTCCGCTTCCGAGCTACCCGGCGCAGGGCCGCCGCGACCGGGTCCCCTCCGCGCGAACCGGGTCCCGAGAGCGAGCGGCGCAGCCCAAGGAGCCCGAGACCAGGTCGGGCTTCCTCGCGGTGGAGGAGCGGTGGACTTCCTCGCTCCTCCACCGCACGTTGCGAGCAGGCGCCCCGAGCGGGCCCCGAGGCCGTTGAAGTCAACGACCCGGAGCGTCGGTGGCGGCGCTCGCGGAGAAGATGACGTCCCGGTGGGCGAGGAGCGCCGCGGCGACGGCCCGGCAGCCGCGCGGCGTGAGGTGTCCGTCGAAGTCGAAATGGGTGGGCCCCGCGCGGCGTGCGGTGCGCAAGGCGTCGCTGGGATCGAGGGCGACGACACCGAGGTCGGCGAGGAGCGCTGTGGCTTGGCGCGTGCTCAGGTTCCAGTCGAAGCCCGCTTGACGGACGGCGTCGGGAGCACGGGCGGCGAGGAGTTTGGCAGCCGAAGGGTCGACCGCGGGCTGGATGGGAATGAGCAGTGCCACGAAGGGGATCCCCCGGACGGCGCAGAGCTCGCGCATGGCGCCGACGGCCCTGCCGTAGGCCGCGCGGGCCTCCTTCCACGGCCCTGCCTCCCAAGCGGAAGGCGTGGACAGGGAGAGGAAGGCCTGCCGGGTGGCGTCGAGTTTCTTGCTGCCCAGGCCGAGCCCGTGGGCGGTGCGACTGAGGAGGCGATGGAGGTGGCTGTGCGTCTTCAGCCAGCCCTTGATCCCTGGCGCTTCCGCGACCAGGTAGCCCCTTCGAACGCGAAAGGTTCGCCGGCGAAGGACGTCGGCGAAGTCGTTGCCAAGGTAGGTGGCGAGGCCGACCGCCGCGGGGGAGGCGCGCGCGCCAGCTCCGACCGGAGGACGGAGAGATACTCCCGGGGCCCGTAGCCGGGGACGCCGGCGTTGACGAGGGCGAAGTCGGCCGGGAGCGAGTCCTCGAAGAGAGCCAAGAAGCTCTGCTCGTAGTCGACGCCGTAGCCAAACGCGAAGGAGTCGCCGAGGGCCAAGACCGTCCTGCGAGGGGCGCCTTGGCGTGCGCCGCGCAAGCGAACGCGGTGCCCCTGGTCGTCGATGCGAATCCGCCAACGGGTCTCTTGGTTGTCGACGACGTCCTCGGCGCCGGGGCGGAGCCCGTAGCTCGGTTCCGCGCGTTCTTCGTAGACGTGCGGGACCGAGCGCGCCTGGGGGGAAAGGAGGGCCAAGGCCCCCTCGCCGCCCACGACGCAGACGACGAGCGTGACGAAGAGGAGTTCGGCGCGCGCCGCCGGGCGGCGGACGCGCCTCCCCGCGGGAGCCACTTCACCTGGCGGCGGAG
>RFHU01000277.1 GCA_003695705.1 Planctomycetota bacterium | reverse complement strand
GCCCACCAGCGCGCGAAGCAGGAGAAGGAGAAGCTCGATCAGCTCGAGCGGAAGCTCGCCGACGCGACGCCCCTCACGCCCGCAGAGCGCGCTCAGGTCGAGGCCGAAGCCAAGAAGGCCGAACGGAGGCTGAAGGAGGCCGAGCGTCGCCTGGCCCACTTGGAACGAGCCGAGCGCTGGTATCAGGAACTCGCGGCGAGGGAGAAGCAGTGGAAGGAGTCCCGCGAGCACCTGGCTCGGGCCGAAGGAGAGTGGAAGGGGTCGCGCGACCTCGCCGCGGAGCTCGAGGCGGTGCGCCGCGCCGGTCGGCACCGCCACGTCCTGGCGGCCAAGGACGAGGCCGAGAGCCGCCACCGCGCTCGAGAGAGCGAGCACGAGCAGGCGGAGGAGGCCTCGCGGCAGGCCCAAGGCCGCGCGCAGGCCGCCGAACGCGCCCTCGAGGGCGCCGCGGAGGCGCTCGAACGGGCCCGGGCGGCGCGCGAGGCCGCTGGCCCCGACCTGAGCGAAGCCGCCCGCCTGGACACCTTGCTCCAACAAGCCCGCGAGGCGGTGGGGAGCGCCGACGAGGCGGAAGCCGCCGCCGCGCGGGAGGCGAAGCAGGCACGTGCGGCCCTGGAGGGCTTGCGCGAGAAGATCGGAGAAGCGGCGGCCAAGCTCGCGGAACTCGAACGCAAGCGGAAGGAGCGGGCGGCCGACCGGTGCCTCGCCGAGAACCGGGCGCTCTGGCGCAGCCTCCTCGGCGACTACGAGCGGCACGCGGGAAAGGAGGCGGCGCGCGCGAAGGAACTCGACGGCCTCGCGAAGCGGCTGCGCGCGGCCAAGAAGTCCGCGATCGAGGCGGAGGAAGCCCTTGCCGCCCAGCGGAACCAAGTCGACGCGGTTCGTGCTCGCTGCGAAGAGGCGCGCGCGGCCACCAAGGGCTTCGACGAAGACGCGCTGGAGCGCGAGCGCAGGCAGCTCGAGGACCGCCGGGAGGCGCTTCTCCGCCTGCAAGCCGCCGCCCGTACAGCCGCGCGCCTGCGGGAAGAGCTTGCGGCCTGTGTCGAGGACCTCGAACGGCTCCGAGAGGAGGCGGCCCGGTCCCGCGTCGAGGCGGCGACCGCCGAGGAGGAGGGGAGGCGGGCGGACGAGTTGGCGAGCGGCCTCGAGCGCGCGCTCGAGGAAGCGCGGGCGCGGGCCGATTTGACCGACCACCGGGCCCGCCTGCGGCCCGGTGAGCCTTGCCCCTTGTGCGGTGCCACCGAGCACCCCTACGCCACCGCCGCGGAGGCCGGCGAAAGCGCGCTGGCCTCTCTCGAGGCCCAGCGCGACGAGGCGCGCGAACGCTCCAAGGCAGCCCACGCGTGCGCGGCCCAAGCTCGGGAGCGAGCCGCGCAGCGCGCACGAAGGGCAGAGCAACGCGAGGCCGAGCGGAAACGACTCGAGGTCGACTCGAGGGAGCAGCAGGTCGCCTGGGAGACGGATCGCGGGGTGTTTGCCGGAGATCTCCCCGTCGAAGCCGGCGACCCGGAGGCCGCACCCGGGGTAGAGCGCCTGCTCGGTGACTGCAAGCAGCGGTTGGACGCCGTCGCGAAACAGGAGCGGGGCGCCCGCAGCGCGCGCAAGGCCTACGAAGACGCGCGCGCCCGCCTCGACGACTGCGAGAAGCGGCTGCGCGAGTTGGAGGCCGATCTCGCGCAGGCCCGCGACCAACGCACCCAGACCGAGCACGCGGTCCAGCTCGCCGAGCGAGAACTCGCCGGGATGCGGGCGGCGAAGGAGAAGGCCGAGCAGGAGCTGCGGGCGGCCTTGCCCGAGGAGGAGCAGCTCGCGCGCCGGCTCGGTTCGCCTGCCCTTCTGCGAGAGGACTTCGACCGGCGCGTCGAGGAGTGGGAGCGTCTCCTAACCGAGCTCGAGGCCGTTCGCGCCGAGCACGAAGGCCTCAAGCCTCGAGAAGAGGGCAGCCGAGCCACGCTCGAGGAGCGGGAACGCGCCCTCGAGGAGCGTCGCCGGGCCGCCAACGAGGCGAAGGCGAAAGCGGAGGCCCTCGCTGCTCGTCGCCGGGAAGTCCTCGGAGGACGGGCTCGGGAGGAGGTCGAGCGAGAGCTGGGCGACGCGGTGCGCGCGGCCGAGGCAGCGCAGAAGAAGGCCACCGCCGAGGCGGAGAAGGCCAGGACCTCCCTCGCCAAAGCCACGGAGGCCCGCGATCGGATCGCCAGCGAGCTGGAGCGGCAGCGGGAGCTCTGCGGCGAGCGCCGTCGGGCGCTCGCAGGCTCCCTGGAGGAGCTCGGCGTCTCCGAAGACCGCCTGCGCGAATTGCTCCGCTACGACGAGGCCTGGGTGCGCCAAACGGAGGAGCGCCTCGACGCGCTGAAGAAGCAGCTCGAAAGCGCCCGCAAGCTTTGCGACGACCGCGAGCAACGAGTCGCCGAGCACCGCGAGAGCGGGCGCCCCGAGGTGGAGTCCGAGCGCATTGCCGAAGAACGCGCCTTGGCCGAAACGGCCAAGGCCGAGGCGGACCGGGAGCGGGTCGACGCCCGTGCCCGGCTGAAGCAGGACGACGAGCGGCGAGCGGAGCGGGAGAGGCTCGAGCGGGAGCTCGCTGAAGCCAAGGCCTCCGCTGCGCCGTGGCGTTCCCTCGACGAGGCCATCGGTTCGGCGGACGGCAAGGAGTTGCGGGTCTTCGTGCAGAGCCTCAGCTTCCGGACGCTCATCGAGCAGGCGAACCTCCACCTTGCCGAACTCGACCCTCGCTACCGGATCCGCCCGATTCGGAGCCGAGACCTCGACTTCGAACTCGTCGACCTCGACCTCTCGGAGATCCGCCCCGCCACGAACCTCTCCGGGGGAGAGACCTTCCTCGTCTCGCTGTCCCTCGCCCTCGGGCTCGCCACCCTCTCCTCCTCGCGCGCCCGCATCGAGACCCTGTTCATCGACGAGGGCTTCGGCACCCTCGACCCGGACTCCCTCGAGACGGTGGTGGCCGTGCTCGACTCCCTCCACGACGAGGGCCGCCAGGTCGGGGTCATTTCCCACGTGCCCGCCCTGGCCGAGCGCCTCGGCGCCGAGGTTCGCGTCACTCCCTTGGGAGGCGGGCGAAGCCGCGTCGACGTCCTCGGGGTCGACAGCGGCGCCCTGTTGGCG